>CAIYZJ010000049.1 GCA_903930675.1 uncultured Hyphomicrobiales bacterium | reverse complement strand
CCGCCGTGCGGTCGGGCGAGGGATCGAGCGCAAAGATGATTTCATAGGGCCGGCCGATATCCGCAAATATTTTTTCGGCACGCACCAGAAAAGGCTGAATATTCGCCTCTTCTTTATAGACGGGAACAACCAGAGATATCATTGGCAAAGCACTTTATCAAAATGGGAGGTTCAAACACGGCAAACGCAAATAAAAATTCAATCCGCATCATCGGATGATTGAAAGGAAGGGATAAAAACCGAATAAACGCTACAACTAATCAGATAGGTCGTTAAAAAATACAACCCAAACTATTGTACTTTTAAAAATGTCATGCCGATATGCTTTTGTCAATTTCGGCAGAAAAAATTTACCAAAGCCGTGTTATGGATCGCGAAATCCGATTGTCGGTTCTGAACTGCAATGATGACGCGATGACCAGCACGGCGCCTCGCAATGCCTATTCCAACCAGGAGGTTGGTGAACGCCCCTGGGGGCGGTGGTTCGTGCTTGATTCGGGGGCGGGCTATACGATCAAGAAGATGGAGGTTGATCCCGGCCACCGTCTGTCTCTGCAATATCACCATCACCGCTCCGAGCACTGGCTGGTGATTTCGGGTGTCGGCGAGGTCGAGATCGATGGCGAGACAACGGCGATTGTCGAGCGCTCGCATGTCCATATTCCGCTCAAAGCGGTGCATCGGGTGCGCAATAGCGGCACGGTACCTCTGGTGATTCTGGAATTGCAGCAGGGTGATATTCTCGACGAGGCCGATATCGTGCGTCTCGAGGATGATTATGCGCGTTGAACGAGGTGCGGCATGGCTGAACCACTGATTGCCCTGTTGTTGTCGGGCGGGGGCGGGACGCGGCTTTGGCCGCTGTCGACCGAGCAATGCCCCAAACAGTTTTTGAAGTTGTTCGGCCCGCAATCGCTGTTCCAGCAAACATGGGTGAGGGCTGTAGCCTCCGGTGCAAGCGCACTGCTGGTGATGGCCAATCAGGCGCAAAGCGGGTTGATCCATGATGATCTGGCAGAATTGCCGGATGCGGCAGGCCGGACGCGGCTGATTTTCGAGCCGGTGCGGCGCGATTCAGGCCCCGCGATTGCCGCCGGTGTCGCCGATTGTCTGGCGCGTTTCGGCCCCAAAGCGCTTGTGATGGTGCTGGCTTGCGATCATCTGATCCCCGATCATGCCGCTTTCCGCGAGACGGTCGCGCTGGCTTGTGACGTTGCAAGACAGGGCAAGCTGGTCACCTTCGGCATCCGTCCGACCGCACCTGTGAGCGATTACGGCTATATCCGTTGCGGTGCGCATATTGCGGGCACACAGGCCTATCAGGTGGCGGCTTTCGTGGAAAAGCCCGATCATGCGCGGGCCGTGGCCTATCTGAGCGAAGGCAATTACCTCTGGAATTCCGGCATGTTTCTGTTCGAGGCAGGCGTTTTTGCCCGCGAGGCCGAACAGCACATGCCGCACCTCTGGACCCGGGTGCAAGAGGCTGTCGGCAAAGGCTTGCAGGATGGCACGGGCCTGACGCTGGACGAGGCAGCTTTTGCGGCCTCGGAGCGGATTTCGATTGATTATGCTCTGTTTGAAAAAAGCGACACTGTCGCCGTCATCCCAGCCTCTTTCGATTGGTCGGATGTGGGAGGCTGGGCAGCGGTGCATGATGCCCTGCCGCAAGACGGACATGGCAATGCGACGGTCAGCACCGACGGGGGGCTGGTGATCCAGCAAGACAGCCAGAACACTTTGCTTGTCAGCGATGGCCTGCCGGTGCTGGCTTTGGGCGTCGAGGATCTGGTGGTGGTCGCCACCAAAGGCGGGGTTTTTGTCGCCCCCAAATCCCGTGCCGCCGAAATCAAATCCCTGCTGGCCCGCTGGCCGCAAACCTAATGGCTCTTGTGGCGTTCCGCTATTTCCGGTATATTTCCGGAAATAGTTCCCGACTGTATGTTCAAGGTTGGCATCATGGTTTCGCTCAAGTCATCTGATACACAGAAGGTTGGGGAAAAAGGCAGTGCGCTGCAGCAGTTCAGGGCACGCCAAAAGCGTGAGGGTGTGGCCCGTCTCGAACTGCATGTGCGCCGCGAGGATGCGGTGCTGATGCGTCACATTGCCCGCGATCTGACTGATCCGGAGCGCTCGGTGGCCACACGGCAGGCCTTGCTGGCCTTCATCAACCGGAATGCCCCCGCCAGCTTGAAAGACCATTTGCTGTTGCCAGCCAGTGGAGAGCTTGATCTGGTGCGCTCGGCCGATACAGGCAGGGCCGTCGATTTATGAGTTATCTGCTCGACACCAATATTGTTTCCGAGCTGCGCAAAGGCCGGAAATGCGATGCCCATGTGGCCCGCTGGTTTCAAACTGTTCCGGAACAAGACTTGTTTTTGAGCGTGATGGTGGTGGGTGAAATCCGCAAAGGGATCGAGCTGTTGCGCACCCGTGATGGGTTGAGGGCCGGCCAATTTGACGAGTGGCTGGACACGCTGGTGGTGCAATTCGGCACGCGAATTCTACCGATTGACAGTGCCGTATGCGAGGAATGGGGGCGGTTGAGCGCGATCCGCACCCTGCCGGTGGTCGATGGCCTGCTGGCTGCAACGGCGCGGGTTTACAATCTGACCTTTGTCACGCGCGATGCCGATGTCCGTGATCTGGATGTGGCTTTCTTCAATCCCTTTGTCTGAATTTTGCGACAAGCCAAGGAGTAATCCTTCGGGCGGGCTGGCAGAATGGTCGGCGGTCTGCTAGAGAATGGGCCGGATCGGGCGGGGTTTTTGCTGCCCGCAAGACGGACTTTGGCGGCTTATGGCACTGTGGAACAACAAAGAATTTTTCGGACCCGATGCGCCGGTGCTCAAACGCCTATTGGGCGAGAATTTTCGTCGTTTCGCCAGCCGTTATGCTTTGGCCTTCGTGCTGATGGGGATTGTCGCGGCAGCAACGGCCGGCAGTGCCTATCTGATGAAAGACCTGATCAATAAAGTGTTTATCGACCGCGATCCGCATTTCATGCTGATCATCTGTGTGTCGGTGGTGGTGATCTATACGGCCAAGGGCCTTGCCGCCTACGGGCAGGAGGTGATCCTGTCGCGTATCGGCAACAGGATTGTCGCCGATACGCAGGTGCGGCTGTTCGACAGCGTGTTGCGGCAGGATCTGGCGTTTTTCCATTCGATGGGCACGGCGGAACTGATCACGCGGCTCACGCACAATGCACGCGCCGCCAGTTCGGCGCTGAACATGATTGCCACCTCGCTGGGCCGCGATCTGCTGACGGTGATCAGCCTTGTCGGCGTGATGATCGTGCAAGATCCCTTGCTGACGGCCATTGCGCTGATCGGCGTGCCTTTGCTGTTTCTGGCGGTGTCGAAACTGTTGAAACAGGTGCGCAAATTGTTCCGCCGCGAGGTGGATACGGTGTCGCGTCTGGTGGCCATCATGCAGGAAACCGCACACGGCATCCGCATCGTGCGGGCTTTCCGGCTGGAGGAGGCCTTGCGCGGCCATATGCAAACGGCGGTGGCCGATATGGAAGATCTCTCCAACCGCATGGTGCGGGCGCAAGCCGGCGCCAATCCGCTGATCGATACGCTGGGCGGGATTGCGGTGGCTCTGGTGGTGGCCTATGGCGGCTGGAGCGTGATCTATAACGGGGCGACGCCGGGTGAATTTTTCGCCTTTATCACGGCCTTGCTGATGATGACCGATCCGGCCCGCCGGTTGGCGCGTTTGCATCTCAATCTGGCGGGTGCGGCAGCCGGAGTGCGCATGCTCTACGAGTTGATCGATCAGGTGCCGCAGCAGCAAGACCGCAAGGATGCCGTGCCGCTGGTGATCACGGCGGGCAAGGTGGAACTCGATCAGGTCCGCTTCGGTTATGATGCGGACAAGCCGGTGCTGAACGGGGTCAGCTTTGTTGCCGAACCCGGCAAATTGACGGCCTTGGTGGGGACGTCTGGCAGTGGCAAATCCACCATTTTCAATCTTCTGTTGCGCTTCTGGTCTCCGCAATCCGGACAGGTGAGGATTGACGGCACCGATCTGGACGGCGTGCAGGCCGCAAGCCTATATGACCGGATCGCGCTGGTGTCGCAGGATGTGTTTTTGTTCGATGGGTCGGTGGCCGAGAATATCCGTCGCGGCCGCCCCGATGCCAGCGAGGCCGAGGTGATCGAGGCCGCCAAATCGGCCCGCGCCCATGAATTCATCGTGCAACTGCCCAATGGTTATGACACCACGGTGGGGGAATTCGGCGGCAAATTGTCGGGCGGGCAACGCCAGCGGATTTCGATTGCCCGCGCCTTCCTGAAGAACGCGCCGATCCTGCTGCTCGACGAGCCGACCTCGGCGCTGGATGCGGAATCGGATGCGGCGATCGGCGAGGCTTTGGCGCGTTTGTCCAAGGGGCGCACCACCATCCTGATTGCCCATCGCTTCACCACGGTCACGCAGGCCGATCACATCTATGTGATGGAACAGGGGCATGTGATCGAACACGGCACCCATGCCTCGTTGCTGGGCGAACAGGGCATTTATGCGCGGTTGAACCAGTTGCAATCGACCACCGTGGCCATGCCAGCCAGCCAGCCTGAAAGGGTGCTGTGATGCGGACCACGTTCAAATCCGTCATTGTCAGGGCGCATGATCTGGTCATGACCATGGCGGCCGTATTGGCCGCTTTTGCCTTGCGTTTTCCTGAAGCCGAATTGGCGCGCCGTCTGCCCTATATCCTCACGGCCCTGCCGCTGATCGGGCTTTATGCCTTGGCTGTTTACAATGTCTGCGGGCTTTATCGCGGCCGCTGGCGGTTTGCCTCCATCCCCGATCTGGTGCAGATCGTGCGGGCCTGCGCGGTGATGGCCATGACCATGCTGGTCGCCGATTATGTGCTGATTTCCAACAATTTCTACGGCACGTTTTTTGTCGGCAAGATGACGATCCTGCTTTACGGCGTGTTGCAGGTGATGGCACTGGGCGGGCCGCGCATGGCTTATCGCTATTGGCGGTTGCGGCGGGTGACAGGCTCGGCCGCACGCGATTCCCGCATACCTGTGCTGGTGATCGGCAAGCAGAACGAGGCCGATTCCATTCTGCAGGCGATCGAGACCCAAAGCCTGCAAGGCGTCTATGCGCAGGGGATTTTGACCCCGAAAGAGACGGCGCGCGGCGAAACCATCCGCGGCATCAGAATTTTGGGTTCGGTGGCCGAGCTTGATCGGGTTGTCGATGATTTTGCCGCCCAGGGCATCAAAATCGGCCGGTTGATTGCCACCGCGTCCGCGCTGGTGCCAGAGGCCGAACCGGAGCGGCTGCTGTCGGCAGGTCGGCGGCTGGCCCTGCCGATCTGGCGGGTGCAGCAGACTCTGGAAGACGGCGACAGCGCCTCCCAACTCGCACCCATCGACATCGAATCTCTGTTGCTGCGCGACAGCGTAACCATCGACCGCAAGCGGCTTGGCGGGTTGATCGCGGGCCAGCGCATTGCCGTGACGGGTGGCGGCGGATCGATCGGCAGCGAATTGGCGCAGCGCGCGGCGGTGTTGGGCGCCGCCGAGGTGCTGATCATCGAGAATGCCGAGCCTCTGTTGCATCAGGTGCTGGAATCGTTTTCGCGTCTGACGATAGCCGGCACCATCAGCGGGGCACTGGCCGATATCCGCGACCGTGCGCGGATGATGCGGGTGCTGGCCGATTTCAAGCCCGATCTGGTCATCCATGCCGCGGCCCTCAAACATGTGCCCTATCTGGAAGCCGATTGGGGCGAGGCGATCAAGACCAATATTGTCGGCTCGATGAATGTGCTGGATGCGGCCGTGGCGGCGGGAGCCAAGGCGGCGGTGATGATTTCAACCGACAAGGCGATTGATCCGGTGTCGATCCTCGGCGTGACCAAGCGATTTGCCGAGCTTTATGCGCAGTTGCTCGATCAGGAAGCGGAGGCAACGCGGGTGATCTCGGTGCGCTTCGGCAATGTGCTGGGATCGAACGGATCTGTCATCCCGAAATTCCGCGCCCAGATTGCCGCAGGCGGTCCGGTGACGGTGACCGATCCCGATATGGTGCGCTATTTCATGACGGTGCGCGAGGCGTCCGAACTGGTGCTGTCTGCGGCCTCCCACGCGCTGACCTCTGATCAAGCCAATGAGCAGCCCTCGGTCTATGTGCTGAAAATGGGCCAGCAGGTGCGGATTGTCGATCTCGCAGAACAGCTGATCCGCCTGTCGGGTTTCGAGCCCTATAAGGACATTGCCATCAGCTTTACCGGTTCACGGCCGGGCGAGCGTTTGCACGAGATCATGTTCGCCGATCAGGAACTGGCAACCGAAACCGGTATTGACGGCGTTTTGGCGGCTGCGCCGTTATCGGCTTCGCGTGCGGCCATTGCGGCTTGGGTTGAACGCCTGTTGCAGGCCGAGACCATACAGGACCGCGCTGCAGCCGAAGCGGTGTTTGGCGAAGCCGTGCCGAATTTCCATCCCGCACGGCTTAACGGCCATTGATCGCCTGGGGCTTGTTGCTGCTTAGGGTTTGCGCCTGTCGCGCTGCAAATCCCTGATCAGGGCGGTGACGCATAATCCGCCGATGGCCAATAAAGCCAGCGAGACAGGCAGGGATTGGCTGCTTGCCAACAGGGCCAGCCCCGCCAATGCAAGATTGGTGATCACAATCCTCGTCACAATCGCCAGAACCGTGAGGCCATTGGTGGTAGCCTGCTGGTAGAAATGCGAGCGGTGCGCTTCCCAGATTTTCTCACCCCGCAAGGCGCGCCGAACCATGGTGATGGTGGCATCGGCGAGATAATAGAGCGGCGGCAACAGGGCGCAGACGATGCCGTGGGTGGCACCGATCCGGTAGAGCAGCCAGCCGGTCACCAGCCCCAGCGGCAGCGAGCCGACATCGCCCAGAAACAGGCTTGCCACCGGACGGTTGAACGGCACAAAGCCCAGATAGCTGCCGATCAGAATGGCCGACAACACCACCAGAGCCGGTTCATTGGCCCAAAGCGCGAGCACCACCACCACCAGCCAGACCGGCAGCAGTTCGGCCGCCGTGATCCAGTCAATGCCATCCATGAAATTGACCAGATTGACAAACCACAGCAAAGCCAGCCCCGCCAGCACCCGTTCGGCCGATAAAGGCACGGTGTCGGGCAGCAGGCGGATCGTGTCGGGCATGGCGGTGACCATCAGGCCGATCACCAGTATTTGCGTGATCAACCGTGGGATTGCGGGCAGGGGTTTGATATCGTCCAACCCGCCGATCCCCGTCAGGACCAGCATCCCGATCAGAACGGCAAGGCTTTCGGACGGCCAGACGATTTCGAATGTCAGCGCGCAGATCAGGCTTGCGCCCATTGCCACGCTGAGTACGGCAAAGCCGCCGCCTTGCGGTGTCGGCGCGGCATGGCTGGAGCGCGCATTGGGGCGGGCCAGCGCATAGCGCAGAAACAGCGGCATCAGGGCGCGGCACAGCCAGAAGGCGGGAATGGCTGTAGCCACCACCAGCAGCACGGCAATCGGAAGGGGGGAGGTCAAGCGGGGACAATCCTTGCGGCATGAAGATAAAGATTGTTTTTCTTTTACCGCCATTGGAGATTGGCGCAAACAGGGAGATCGGTCATCCCGATATGCTGATTCCGGTCGGCAACGGTTTTGGCGGGATCCGTCGACGGTACAGAGTGCAGGGAGAGCAGGCGTGGCCGATATTGATGCGGTGGTGATTGGTGCGGGCGTAGTGGGTTTGGCGGTGGCACGCGCCATTGCGCTGACAGGGCGTTCGGTGGTGGTGGTCGAGCAGGCCGAAGGCATCGGTACCGAAACCTCTTCGCGCAATTCCGAAGTGATCCATGCCGGATTGTATTATCCCGAAGGCAGTCTGAAAGCCCGCCTCTGCGTGGCCGGACGCAAATTGCTTTATCCGTTTCTCGAAAGCCATGGTGTGCCGTTCCGCCGCTGCGGCAAGCTGGTGGTTGCCACCGACGAGGCCGAAATGGCCGCCATCGAAGGGGTGGCCCGCAAGGGAGCCGTCAATGGCTGCGATGATTTGCACATGATCACAGGGGAGCAGGCCATGGCGCTGGAACCCTCGCTGTTCTGCGTCGGCGCGCTGGTGTCGCCCTCCACCGGCATTCTCGACAGCCACGCCTATATGCTGGCTTTGCAGGGCGATGCGGAAGCGGCCGGTGCGTCGCTGGCTTTCCATACTCCGTTTTTGCGGGCCGAACTGGGCGGCAATTTGATCACGCTGGATTGCGGCGGGGCCGAGCCCTTCAGCCTGACCACCCGCTGCCTCATCAATTGCGCCGGTCTGCATGCCAGCACGGTGGCGCGCAAGATGGAGGGCTTGGCGGAAGGCTTTATTCCCCCCACCAATTATGCGCGCGGCAATTATTTCGTGCTGTCGGGCCGCGCCCCCTTCTCGCATCTGATCTATCCCGCCCCGCATGCGCACGGACTGGGCGTGCATCTGACGCTCGATCTGGGCGGACAGGCCCGCTTCGGCCCCGATGTCGAATGGATCGATGCGATCGATTACGAGGTCGATCCGCGCCGCCTCGAAGGGTTTGACGAGGCGATCCGCCGCTATTGGCCCGCTTTGCCGCCCGACAGTCTGAGTGCGGGCTATGCGGGTATCCGACCCAAAATCTG
>CAIYZJ010000048.1 GCA_903930675.1 uncultured Hyphomicrobiales bacterium | reverse complement strand
ATCCGAGACGAGGAATATCTCAAGCTCAAAATTGTAACCGCAGGCTTGCCAAAATTATGAAAAAAACCAAAAATTACCCACTAAAATCCGCGAAGAGCCAATCAAAACAAAATCAAATATGCAATATATATAATGCAAATACTCTCTTGATAATTATCAATTGAATGTTTGATATAAGTAATTAATTTCACTTTTTGATATAATTTATTTATTAAGTTGATTTGGATCAAATCAACTTAATCATCATTCGATGACATCATGCTCGCGAAGAATCATTCAATAAAGATGAAGCGGGTAAGAGAATGGCGTTGCAAGCTGAAAAAAAGATTGAATTGCGTGAGCAGAGCCGGGCTTTATGGCTTTCAACTATCGCATTCACGGCTTGCTTTGCTGTCTGGACGATTTTTTCGATCATAGGCATCCAGATCAAGCTGGATTTGGGCCTGACAGAAACCCAATTCGGATTGCTGGTCGGCACGCCAATCCTGACGGGTTCGCTGATAAGATTGATTTTGGGCATCTGGGCCGATCAATACGGGGGACGGGTCGTATATTTGCTGACCATGCTGTCGGCGGCGGTCATGACGTTGTTGCTGACGCAGGCTGATAGCTATCCTACATTTTTACTGGCTGCTTTGGGTGTTGGTGTAGCAGGGGGCTCGTTTTCGGTCGGAGTGGCCTATGTAGCCAAGTGGTTTCCAAAAGAAAAGCAGGGCACGGCCCTTGGCATTTTTGGGGCGGGCAATGTCGGTGCGGCGGTCACCAAATTTATCGCACCGGTGGTGATCGTCGCCTATGGCTGGAAAATGGTGGCCATTGCCTGGGCTCTCGGGCTGGTTGTGGTTGCAGTTGTGTTTTTCGTGATGACTAAGGATGATCCCGATCTCGCCCTGCGCCGAAAAACCGGACAAAAGCCTGAGTCGCTGATTGCGATGCTGGAGCCACTGGCCAATGTGCAGGTCTGGCGGTTTTCGCTCTATTATTTCTTCGTTTTCGGTTCGTTCGTCGCACTGGCCCTTTGGCTCCCGCGCTATTTGATGGGGGTCTATCATCTCGATATACAGACGGCTGGTATGGTTGGTGCGGCCTATTCGATCCCTGCCTCGGTATTTCGGGCTTATGGTGGCCATCTGTCTGACAAGTTCGGAGCCAGACGGATCATGTACTGGACCTTTCTGGTCTCGATCGTCTGCACTTTTGTCCTGTCTTATCCGCCCACACATTATGTGGTTGAGGGCATCAATGGCCCTTTGACCTTTTCTACCCGTATGGGTGTGTTCAGCTTCATGGTTGTGGCCTTTGTGCTTGGTTTTTTCATGAGTCTGGGCAAAGCGGCAGTCTACAAGCATATTCCGGCCTATTACAGCAATCGCGTGGGGGCTGTAGGCGGGATCGTTGGGCTGGTCGGCGGTTTGGGTGGTTTTGTGTTGCCGATTGCCTTCGGGGTCTTGAATGATCTGACCGGCGTATGGCAAAGTTGCTTCTGGTTGCTGTTCCTAATCGTTTTGTTGGCTTTGACATGGATGCATTTTGCGGTCCGGCATATGGAACAAAGTGCTCTGGTCATTGGGCTTGAACGCGGGCAATTGCCCGAGCTCCCTGAAATGAAATCGCTCCATACCAAGGCGCAATATGGTGCGCTGGCGGCCAGTGGTGCAATAACGGTCTGGTCTCCCGAGGATAAAGGCTTTTGGACCGGGACGGGCCAAGCGATTGCACGGCGCAACCTCTGGTTGTCGGTGCCATGCCTGTTGCTGTCTTTTGCTGTCTGGATGGTCTGGTCAGTTGTGGTCGCTAAATTACCATCGGTGGGATTTAATTTCAACAACGAGCAATTGTTCTGGCTGGCGTCCTTGCCCGGTCTTTCGGGCGCGACTTTGCGTATATTCTATTCCTTCATGCCGGCGATGTTCGGCGGCCGTTTATGGACGACTTTGTCGACATGGTCTTTGCTGATCCCCGCTTTGGGCATGGGTTTTGCGGTTCAAAATCCGGAAACGCCTTATTGGATCTTTCTGGCTCTGGCATTGTTATGCGGTTTCGGGGGCGGTAATTTTGCTTCCTCGATGGCCAATATCTCCTTTTTCTTCCCCAAAGCTGAAAAAGGCAATGCGCTGGCAATCAATGCGGGTCTTGGCAATCTCGGCGTTTCGGTTGTCCAATTTGTTGTTCCGATGGTGGTTACCACCAGCGTCTTCGGCTGGCTTGGCGGAGACCCGCAAACTGCCACACAAAGCGGTGTCAAAACCACGCTATGGCTGCAAAATGCCGGTTTCATTTTTGTGCCCTTCATCACTGCCAGTGCTTTTGCGGCCTGGTTTGGCATGAATGACATTGCAACCATGAAGGCCTCTTTTACCGATCAATCGGTTATCTTCAAGCGCAGCCATAACTGGATCATGTGCTGGCTCTATACAGGCACATTCGGCTCATTCATCGGCTTTTCAGCGGCCTTTCCTTTGCTGACGAAAATTCTGTTTCCCGAGATCAATGCTTTGACCTATGCCTTTCTTGGCCCGTTGGTGGGTGCGCTGGCACGCGCAGGTGCGGGCAAGGCCTGTGACAGGATTGGCGGCGGTCGGATCACCTTCTGGGTCTTCATTGCCATGGGCTTGGGTGTGGTCGGCCTTCTCTATGCCATGGGGATTAAACAGACCTCGCTCGGTTTTCCAATTTTCTTCGGGAGCTTCCTGTTTTTGTTCGCCGCCACAGGGGTTGGCAATGCTTCGACCTTCCAGATGATTCCGGCGATCATGCGCAAGGAAATGATCACGCTGGAACCGCAGTTGGATGCAGCCGAGCGGGTCAAGCAATCGGACAAGGAATCGGCGGCCATCATCGGTTTCACCTCGGCTATTGCCGCTTACGGTGCTTTTTTCATCCCCAAAAGTTTCGGCACATCCATCGCCCTGACCGGCGGCGCCGAATTCGCGCTCTACGCATTTCTCCTGTTCTACATCAGCTGCATTGGCGTGACGTGGTGGTTCTATACCCGCCGCGGGGGGCATCTTTACGACATCGAACATCATTCGAACCGATGAGCTGATGCCGCCTGCATGTGGCGGCCAACTAGCAACCGGTGTGTTTCGGAATTGTGACTGCATTGATCTGAAAAAAGGATCGACACCATGAGTGTATTTCTTAACCGCCTGACCTTTTTCAAAGCCATCAAGGAACCCTTTTCCGATGGATACGGGATCATGACCGACGAGAGCCGTGACTGGGAGGAGGGCTACCGGACACGCTGGCAGCATGACAAAATTGTTCGCTCAACCCATGGTGCGAATTGCACGGGCTCATGTTCGTGGAAAATCTATGTCAAAGGCGGAATCGTGACATGGGAAACCCAGCAAACCGATTATCCGCGCACACGACCCGAATTGCCCAATCACGAGCCGCGTGGTTGCTCGCGCGGGGCGTCCTATAGCTGGTATCTGTATTCCGGTAATCGGGTCAAATATCCTTTGATACGGTCGCGTCTGCTCAAACTGTGGCGCGAGGCCCGCGCTGTGATGCCGCCTGTCAAGGCTTGGCAATCCATCGTCGAAAATGCCGATAAGCGGGCTAGTTATACCAAGAAGCGTGGACATGGCGGCTTCGTGCGCTCGCACTGGGCGGAAGTGACAGAACTGATTGCCGCCGCCAATGCCTATACTATCAAGGCACATGGTCCGGACAGGATTTTCGGCTTTTCGCCCATTCCTGCCATGTCGATGGTCAGCTATGCGGCGGGCTCGCGTTATCTGTCCCTGATCGGAGGCGTGTGCATGTCGTTTTACGATTGGTATTGCGACTTGCCGCCTGCCTCGCCCCAAACCTGGGGCGAGCAAACAGACGTTCCCGAAAGTGCGGACTGGTACAATGCGGGCTTTATCATCCTTTGGGGATCCAACGTGCCACAAACACGCACGCCGGACGCGCATTTTTATACGGAAGCGCGCTACCGGGGCATGAAAAGTGCAGTCATCAGCCCCGATTATTCCGAGGCCGCGAAGTTCGGCGATATCTGGTTGTCGGTCAAACAGGGCACAGATTCCGCGCTCGCCATGGCGATGGGCCATGTGATCATGAAAGAGTATCACGTTGACCGCGCCGTGCCCTATTTCAAGGATTACGTCCGTCAATATACTGATATGCCAATGCTCGTGAAGCTGGTGCAACAAGGTGACCAATTGGTACCCGACCGCTTCATTCGGGCCTCGGATTTTGACCGGTCTTTAGGAGAATCCAATAATCCTGAATGGAAAACGGTGGCTTATGACGAAACCTCCGGTGCGGTTGTTGCTCCGCGTGGCACGATCGGATTTCGTTGGGGCGAAAGCGGCAAGTGGAATCTCGAAGAAAAAAGCTCTGATGGTGACGCCGTCACATTGCGTCTGTCGCTTGCCGATATCCGGGACGAGTTGGCTGAAGTGTCTTTCCCCTATTTCGGCAATATCAAACACGAACATTTCGCTTCGACCGACCATGCCAGCGTGCTGAAACGACGTGTGCCTGCCAAGCGCCTGCATTTGGTCGATGGAGAGACGCTGGTTGTCTCAGTCTATGATCTCATGGTTGCCAATTACGGTGTCGATTGCGGCTATGGCGGTGACAATGTTGCTTCCTCGCTTGAGCATGACGTGCCTTACACGCCGGCCTGGGCCGAAAAGATCACGGGCGTTTCTAGTGACAAGATCATCCAGGTCGCCCGTGAATTTGCCACCAATGCCGAAAAGACCAAAGGCCGCTCGATGATCATCATCGGGGCTGCGATGAACCATTGGTATCACGCGGATATGAATTATCGCGGGGTGATCAATATGCTGGCCATGTGTGGTTGCGTCGGGCAATCGGGTGGCGGCTGGGCACATTATGTAGGGCAGGAAAAACTGCGGCCGCAAGCGGGATGGGCACCACTGGCTTTTGGCCTAGACTGGGGCCGTCCGCCCCGCCAGCAAAATTCCACCTCATCCTTTTATGCCCATTCAGATCAATGGCGTTACGAAACAATGGCGATCAACGATCTGCTCTCGCCCACTGCCCCGAAAGGGCCGTGGGATGGCACGATGATCGACTTCAATATCCGCTCGGAACGCATGGGCTGGTTGCCGTCAGCTCCGCAACTGGAAAGCAATCCCCTGCAGGTGGCCAAGGATGCTGCAGCGGCCGGCATGGAAGCCAAGGATTATGTCGCCCAATCCCTGAAGAACGGCACGCTCAAACTGTCATGTGCAGATCCTGATAACCCCAAAAACTGGCCTCGTAACATGTTCGTCTGGCGATCCAATTTGCTTGGCTCGTCGGGCAAGGGCCATGAATATTTCCTCAAACATCTTTTAGGCACAACCCATGGCGTCCTGGGCAAGGATCTGGGTCGGGAAGGCGTCGTCCAATCCAAGGAGGCGGTTTGGCATGACAAGGCACCCGAGGGAAAACTCGATCTGCTGGTGACGCTCGATTTCCGGATGTCGACCACTTGTGTCTATTCCGACATCGTTCTGCCCACTGCGACCTGGTACGAGAAAAACGATCTAAACACCTCCGATATGCACCCGTTTATCCATCCGCTGACAGCTGCGGTTGATCCGGCTTGGGAAGCGCGTTCGGATTGGGACATTTACAAAGGAATTGCCAAAGCCTTTTCAGAAGTGGCACCCGAGGTGCTGGGCGTCGAAAGGGATGTGGTTCTGACCCCGATCAAGCATGATACAGCCGGAGAACTGGCCCAGCCCTTCGAGCCAAAAGACTGGAAATTGGGCGAATGTGAACCAATCCCCGGCAAGACCATGGCGGTGGTTACCGTTATAGAGCGCGATTATCCCAATACTTACCAGAGATTTACATCGCTGGGACCTTTAATGGAAAGTATCGGTAACGGAATAAAAGGAATGGCTTGGAAAACGGGTCATGAGGTTGAACTGCTCAAGGCCTTGAATGGCACCCACATGGAGGGGGTAGCGGCCGGCCATGCCAAACTTGTCAGCGATATCGACGTGGCCGAGGCTATTTTGATGATGGCCCCCGAAACCAATGGCGAAGTTGCTGTTCGGGCCTGGGATATTCTGGGTCGCGTCACTGGCCTGGATCATACCCATTTGGCGCGTCCGAAGGAGGAAGAAAAAATCCGCTTCCGCGATGTGGTGGCCCAACCCCGCAAGATCATCTCGGCCCCGACCTGGTCGGGTCTGGAGAGCGAGCATGTCTGTTACACTGCTGGCTATACCAATGTTCACGAGTTGATCCCTTGGCGTACTCTGACAGGCCGTCAGCAATTATATCAAGATCATTTGTGGATGCGGGCGTTCGGGGCGGCTCTGTGCGTCTATCGGCCACCGGTCGATATGCGCACCATAACGCCGGTGATTGACCAGAAGCCAAACGGCGAAAAGCAGATTGTTCTGAACTTCATCACCCCGCATCAAAAATGGGGCATCCATTCCACCTATACCGACAATCTGATGATGCTCACCCTGTCGCGGGGTGGACCGATTGTCTGGCTATCCGAAACGGACGCTGCCAAGGCAGGGATTGTCGATAATGACTGGGTGGAGGCCTACAACACCAATGGTGCGTTGGTGGCACGTGCGGTTGTTTCTCAACGCATGAAAGAGGGCACCTTGTTCATGTATCACGCGCAGGAAAAAATCGTGAATGTGCCGGGCTCGGAAATGACCGGCAATCGCGGCGGTATCCATAATTCGGTAACGCGTATTGTGCTTAACCCGATGCACATGATCGGCGGCTATGCCCAGCAGGCCTATGACTTTAACTATCACGGCACGATCGGCACCAACCGTGACGAATTCGTGGTGCTGCGCAAGCTCAAAACCGTCGACTGGCTCGAACGGCCCTATGCCGGAGCCGGGCCGGTTTTATCCGCCACTATTCAAGCTGCCGAGTAAGAGGATAGCCATAATGAAAATACGCGCCCAAATTGCCATGGTTCTTAACCTCGATAAATGCATAGGTTGCCATACCTGCTCGGTGACCTGCAAGAATGTATGGACTAACCGCGAAGGGATGGAATATGCGTGGTTCAATAACGTCGAAACCAAACCCGGGATCGGCTACCCAAAAGACTGGGAAAATCAGGACCGCTGGAACGGCGGCTGGAAGCGTAAGAAGAACGGAAAAATAGAGCCGCGCATCGGAGGAAAATGGCGGATTTTGGCCAATATTTTTGCCAATCCCGATCTGCCCGAAATCGACGATTATTACGAGCCGTTCACCTTCGATTATGAACATTTGCAAAATGCTCCCGAACTCGAAGCCTTCCCCACGGCCCGCCCGCGCTCGCTGATCAGCGGCGAAAGAATGGAGAAAATCGAATGGGGGCCGAATTGGGAGGAAATCCTCGGCGGTGAATTCGCCAAGCGTTCGGTCGATGCGAATTTCGAAGGCATTCAGAAAGAGATGTACGGGCAGTTTGAAAATACATTTATGATGTATATGCCTCGCCTGTGCGAACATTGCCTTAATCCGACCTGTGCGGCTGCCTGTCCGTCGGGGGCGATCTATAAGCGCGAGGAAGACGGAATTGTTCTGATCGATCAGGACAAATGCCGAGGTTGGCGCATGTGTGTGTCGGGCTGTCCTTATAAAAAGATCTACTACAACTGGTCATCGGGAAAATCGGAAAAATGTATTTTCTGTTATCCGCGCATTGAATCTGGCCAACCGACTGTTTGCTCGGAAACCTGCGTAGGCCGCATCCGCTATCTCGGCGTGATGCTCTATGATGCCGACCGGATCGAAGCCGCTGCCAGCACGGCCAACGAGAAAGATCTCTATGCTGCGCAAATGGATATTTTCCTTGATCCGCATGACCCGGAAGTTATTGCGCAGGCCCGAAAGGACGGAATTTCCGATCAATGGATGAATGCGGCACGCCAGTCGCCCATCTATAAAATGGCCGTCGAGTGGAAGGTAGCCTTCCCGCTGCATCCCGAATATCGCACTTTGCCGATGGTCTGGTACGTACCGCCGCTTTCGCCGATCCAGGCTGCTGCCGAGGCTGGTAAAATGGGTATGGACGGTGCGATGCCCGATGTCCGGTCTCTGCGGATTCCGCTGCAATATCTCGCTAATCTGTTGACCGCCGGGGATGTATCCCCCGTGGCCATCGGTCTGGAACGGATGCTAGCGATGCGGGCCTATATGCGCTCCAAAACAGTGGATGGCGTGATCGACGGGTCCATCGCCGCCAAAGTCGGGCTGACTGGCCAGCAGATCGAAGAGATGTACCACATCATGGCAATTGCCAATTACGAGGACCGCTTTGTCATTCCGACCTCCCATCGCGAAACCACCCAAGATGCCTATGAATTGCGCGGCCAGTGCGGCTTCACCTTAGGTGACGGTTGCAGCCCTTCGGATACGCAGGTGAACCTGTTCGGTGGTGTGAAGCTCAAAAACGACCGTCCGAAAGCGGAGGCAGGTCGATGAAAACTCTCAAGGTGTTGTCTGTCTTGTTGTCCTATCCGGATGAAGC
This sequence comes from uncultured Hyphomicrobiales bacterium, assembly GCA_903930675.1. Classification (GTDB taxonomy): domain Bacteria; phylum Pseudomonadota; class Alphaproteobacteria; order Rhizobiales; family Beijerinckiaceae; genus CAIYZJ01. The sequence goes on along the minus strand of CAIYZJ010000048.1, from coordinate 4,077 downwards.
CGTTATCGCGGCCTCACAAGAACTCAAAGACGTGCTGGGCAAGGAGGCATTACTGCCCAAAGCCGAAAGGCACGCGTTGGAGGCTCTAATCGACGATCTGGCCGACAACGATCTGATGGATGCGCAGGAGCGATATATCCTGCTGTTCGATCGCACCCGTTCTTTGTCACTGCATCTTTTCGAGCATGTCCATGGCGAAAGCCGAGATCGCGGGCAGGCGATGGTCGATCTCATCAAGGTCTATGCGGATCAGGGCTTTTCACCAGTCTCAACTGAATTGCCCGATTATCTGCCTTTGTTTCTTGAATATGCCTCTTTGCTCCCTGCGCAGGATGCGGTCGATCTGATAGGCCAGCCTTCCCATGTCTTTGCAGCCCTGCACGAGCGGCTAAAAAAACGCCAGTCACACTATGCGGCAGTGTTTGCCACTTTGCTGGCTATGACCCGGCTCAAACCCGATTCTGAAATGCTGGCCCGCTTGCTGGCCGAGCCCGATCCCGAACCCGATGATCTGGAGGCGCTGGATGCGGCTTGGGAAGAGGAGGAAGTGCTGTTTGGTCCGGCCGCCAGCGATCCTTGCGGCCGTGACCGGCTGATCCCTAAACTCCGGCAGGCCCGACGGCCTGCGCCCGGTTTGGAACCTGTGGCAGGTGCAGGTCCACGCACTCTGATCAACACTCCCAAAACCCATTCGATCGGGGAGAATCTCTGATGCGCGATTATCTGTTTCACATGCTCTTCGTCTGGTATCCCTATGTTTGCCTGACTGTCTTTTTGCTGGGCAGTCTCATCCGGTTCGACCGCGAGCAATATTCGTGGCGGGCTGGTTCCAGCCAGTTGTTGCGCAAAAAGCAACTGCGTTGGGGATCGAACCTCTTTCATCTCGGGATTCTGTTTTTGCTGTTCGGGCATATGTTTGGCCTATTGACCCCGACAGCCCTCTACACGCTGTTCATGACCGTCCCGCAAAAGCAGATGATTGCCGTTGTGGCAGGAGGTATTGCAGGTATATTCTGTTTCATCGGCTTGTCGCTTTTATTGCACCGTCGCCTGTTTGATGCACGTATCCGCAATACCTCGTCTCGCATGGATATCGGCATTTTGCTGATCCTATGGTGCCAACTTGTTCTCGGCTTGGCGACCCTTCCATATTCATTCGGTCATTCCGATGGTTCGGTCATGCTCGTTCTGGCCCATTGGGCGCAAGGGATCTTGATCCTGCATCCGGTGGATCAGCAAACCTTGATGGGGCTCGATTGGCCCTATCTGTTGCATCTTGTGCTTGGGATGACGATTTTTCTGCTCTTTCCGTTCGGTCGACTAGTCCATATCTGGTCGGCACCTGTTTGGTATCTGGGCCGGCGTGGGTATCAGGTTGTACGCACCCGTCGTAATTTGACGGGTCAGCCCGTTCACCCCGTCCGTCAGGAGGGAGAATAGGCCATGAAAACTTCCACTGATTGCACAATCCGCGCCCCTATCACACTGAACCGCAGGGACATCACCGTGAATGGCACGGTCATCTCCCGCAAGTCGATTGCACAGGAGGTGCAAAACCATACCGCCGCCACACCGGTGCTGGCATGGCAAGCTGCCGCGTGCGCTCTGGTCATCCGGCAATTGCTACTGCATGAGGCCGGGCGATTGCAGATTGTGTCCGATCCATTGTCCGATGAGCGCGGACGACGTGAAACCGATGACGAAGCCAAGATTCGGATGCTTATCGAACAGGAAGTCGGAGTGCCGCAGGTCGACGAACGAAATTGTCTGATCTATTTCAACAACAATAGCGCCCGGTTCTATTCACAAACCATCTCTATTGTCGCACATATCCTGTGCAAGGCAGATGCACGCGATCCTGCGGCCTATGAACAGGCGCGCCAACGCGCGTCAGTCCTACTAAAGACCGTCACACAACAGCCCGATCGGTTTGAAGCGATGGCGCGTAAATGTTCCGATTGTCCCTCGGCCACCCAAGGTGGCCTGTTGGGCCAGGTCATTGCAGGAGAAACGACGCAGGCCTTCGAACAAGCGCTGGATGCGCTGGAAGTAGGCTGTTGGTCCACTGCGCCGGTGGCAACCCCTTACGGGTTTCATATCATCCGGCTTGACCGCAGAATTGCGGGGCGGCCTTTGCCTTTCGCGTTGGTGCGTGACTGGATTGCGGCCTATCTCTCGGACGCTGTGGAGCGCAAGGCACAAGTGCAATATCTCAAAATTCTGGCAGGTCGTGCCGCTATCACCGGTATCGAGTTCGAGGCGGCACCCGAAATGATGGTGCAATAGGATCAGGGCTATGATGTTGGGTCAAATTATTCGGGATTTGGGCACGGGCCAGATCATGGTGGCGTTGCTCAACCACGCCGATCAATCGGATTTGGTTGCGCGACTAGATGGTGCGGCATGCCGAAATGGCGAGGGTATCGGCGATTATGCCGCCGCATCGCTCGAACGCTTTATCAATCGTGCCAATGACGAGGCTTGGCTTGCCTTGATGGGCTCGATCGAACAAGCCGCAGGTACGACGGCAGATCCGGGGGGCATCTGCCTGAGAGTTATGCTGGATTGGGCTTTGCGTGAGGAAATCCATCGGAATCAACACGAACAACAGAAGAGCCGGCAAAACCATTGCTCTAATTCTGTCAACAGTGTGAGTTGCCCGTGTATCAGGGGTTAAAGATGGAACGACAGGCAACGTCGATTAAACCCCAAGTCCCGCGACTGGCCGGAATTGTATATGAGAATGGACCTATCTTTGATTCATTCGCGTATCATTTGGCCAAGGATTTGCGGACAAGAGGTTTTCGCTTGGCAGGAGTGGCGCAAAGTAATCAGAGGCGTCAGTTGCCAGGACGTTGTGATATGGCTTTGGAAGATTTGACAACAGGACGAACCATGCTGATCTCGCAAGACCGTGGGGTTCACGCTCGCGGCTGTCACTTGAATGCCTCGGCTTTACTGGAGGCGAGCGTCATGATCCGTCAACAATTGTCTAAGCCCATACATCTCGTGTTGATCAACAAATTCGGTAAACTGGAAGCCGAAGGGGGCGGGTTGCGGGATGTCATTGCAGAGGCTTATTTGTTAGGAATTCCAACCCTAATTGGGATCCCGTTGCGTAACTTGTCAGCATGGCAAGATTTTAACGATGGAGGCGCTTGCCAACTTTCTCCTTGTAATGTTGAAATAGATCAATGGCTCAAATCATTTTTTTGGGCTGACATAGAAAGCAGAAAAAGACTATTTATGTCAGATGGTTAGACAAAGGGCAAAATAGCAGACTTTTGCCAAGTATTCAAAGGCGTTTATGCGCCGTTTAACGGCATACCGAAAACCCACTTCTATTTGTTTCACAAAGAGTGTGAATGGCGGTTCAATCATCGCCCAGCCAGCAACCTCTTGAAGACCATCTCAGAATGGGTCGAAATGTGAATGCTGAAATCTTATCTATGTCAGCCCCTATTTTAATTCAATCATATCACTTGGATCACGTTGTGATCAGGATCGAACATGATCGAACTCACCAAAATTTTGTATGTGTCTAGATCAAACCCATTTTCAGAGCATGCATGAAAGCTGCTGTCTCTCGAGCACCATGTTCCAAGATAGCGCCACTGATTGATGCGATGCTTTTGAATCCAATCTTCTCGTTGTTCAACCAATTCAATCTCTCCATCATAGGGCCAAATATGGATTTTGAGTTCATCCAATCCAGCAACAAGGCGCTCATCATGGAATTTGGTCTGTTCTTGCCCAACGCAGGCACCAAAGCATTTTTTGATTTGGAATCCAAAACAGCCACGCTTGTTCATTTTTTCCAGCCCCAACAAGCCGTGACATAGTTGATGGCTTTCAGCTAAGTCCTCGAGCTTGCCACGTACAGCGTTGGCGGACCGGAACAATCCATAAAGGCTATCCGTATTTCCAATCGTTACCTCCTGGCTGGAAACGATCTGCGGAACTAAATGATCTGCTTTACGGGTCAGTCTCAAGGAATAAAGCTTTTTCACGCGACGCAAGCGAATGTTATATAAAGGCTTATGATCTTTGATCATTCGCGTTTCTAAGAGTTGCGCT
>CAIYZJ010000047.1 GCA_903930675.1 uncultured Hyphomicrobiales bacterium | reverse complement strand
CGAAGTGATGGACGGTGATCCGCTCGGCTGGGATTGGAAGATCGACATTTAGGCTCGATATTTGCCGATGCGACAGATCAAAATCGCGCGGCAGACGGCTTGCCAAGCCGACCATTGGCTCTAATCTAGTTGCATGATGCAATCCATTTTTTGGTTCATTCTCGCGCTGATTCACCTCCTCCCCGCGCTCGCCTTTTTTCGACCGGCCGCACTCAACAAGCTCTATTCTATCGAGCAGGATAATCCGCTGCTCCTCTTGATCCGGCATCGCGCGGCTTTGTTTCTGGCCGTGTTCATTGCCTGTCTCTGGGCTGTTTTGAGGCCAGAGGCGCGACAATTGGCCGCGATCGTCACCACAATATCGATGCTGGGATTACTTTGGCTCTATTGGCGCGCTGGCGCTCCTAAATCGCTTCGCACCATTGCCCTTGTCGACATAATCGGCCTACCCTTCTTGGCCTTTGCCGTTTTTGGAGCTTTCTGATCATCATGACCATTGCCGTAATGTCCGCACTTGTCCGGCCGCTCATCGAGACGCAATTGCCGCCAGATCTGGATGTCCGTTGGTTCATGACCAAAGAGGAAGCGATGGCGCTTGCGCCGATTGCCGATATTGGTTGGTTCGACATGTATGATAAAAATGACATGGCCGAAACGATCAGTGCTGCGACCAACCTAAAATGGCTGAATTCCATCTATGCCGGCGTTGATGGCATGCCCATCCCGCAGCTGCGGGACCGTGGTGTGATGGTGACGAATGGCGCGGGGATTAACGCAATTACCATCGCCGAATATGTTGTCATGGGCATGCTGACCATGGCCAAGGGCTATCGCGATGTTGTGCATGCCCAAGCCCGCCACGACTGGCTTCAGGACTCCCCCAGAAAGATTGAGCTCTTCGGCTCAAAGGCGCTTCTGCTGGGCTATGGCGCCATCGGCAAACTGATTGAGGAGCGGTTGAACGCCTTTCAGGTCGATATGACCATCGTGCGCCGGTCGGCTGGGCCCAACACCCTTGGGCCCGACCAATGGCGGGAAAAGCTGGGCGAGTTTGATTGGATCATTCTGGCGGTTCCTGCAACAGCCGAGACCGATGGCATGATTGGCAAAACCGAATTGGCCGCAATGAAACCCACGGCGCGTATTGTGAACATCGCGCGTGGGTCTGTCATCGATCAGGATGCGCTGGTTGCAGCCTTGAAAAGCCGCCAGATCGCCGAGGCTTTTTTGGATGTGACAACACCAGAGCCATTGCCAGCCGAAAACCCCCTTTGGGATTTGCCGAACGCGCATGTCACAATGCACTTGTCCGGCCGCGCGCAGGACAAGATGTTTGTTCGTGCGGCCCAACGCTTCCTTGAGAATTTGGCCCGGTATCGCGCCGGTGACGCCCTCACGCCGCTCGTCAATCTGGATTTGGGATATTAATCATGACGCCTGCTGACATGTCGAAAAAATGGCACGCTGTTGCGCTTTCAAGCGACGAGAACGCCATTTCTGCCCTGCTGCATGAGGATGCGGTGTTTGAAAGTCCGGTTGTCCACACGCCACAACGGGGCAAGCCGATCACGGTCAAATATCTTGCCAGCGCAGGTAAGGTCTTCAGCAATACGGGCTTTCATTATGTCGGTGAATGGGAAGGCAAGAATAGCCTGATCCTTGAATTTAATGCCGAGATTAATGGCATTAAAATCGATGGCATCGACATGATCACATGGAATGACGATGGGCTGATCACCAATTTCAAGGTTATGGTGCGTCCGCTTAAGGCAATGAATATGCTCCACCAAAAAATGGGTGAGATATTGGCAGCAGCCGCGTCATGATGCGCTGGCATAAATATGTCATACTTGGCGCTTAGGCTGGGTTTATGCCGTTTCAGACCATAGTCACTTCTCCGACAGAGATTTTGGATTTGCTGGACGTTCCCGCATTGCTGCTGAGCAATGATCGGGTCGCGCATGCCAACCAAGCTGCACTCACAATGTTTGGCCGCCATATTGAAGGGCAGGATGTACGCATTGCCTTGCGCCATCCCGATGCCATCGAGCTTTTGACGTCCGATCGGAATGACAATGTCCGGGTATCAGGCCTCTCGACCAATGGCAGCCTGTGGCAAATCGATTGCAACACACTGGCGGATGGAAGCCGGCTTGTCACCCTGACTGACCTGTCTGTTCAGGAAAGCGTCGCGCGCGCGCACGCCGATTTTGTGGCGAATGCCAGCCACGAATTGCGAACACCCCTTGCTGGCATTCTTGGATATGTCGAAACCCTGAAGGACGCAAAGGCTGGCGATAACGAGGCAACTCGGCTTCGGTTTCTCGATATCATCGCAAAGGAAGCCAATCGGATGCAGGCGCTGGTCGAAGACCTGATGTCGCTCTCCCGAATTGAAGCGAGCAAGCATCAGTTGCCAACCGAGTCCGTCGATCTGATTGCCATCGCTCGACAAACTATTGGCGAGACCCTCTCGTCAGAGCGCATCCAGCTAGAGGCTAACATCAGTGAGGCCGAGATTTCCGGGGATGCAAGCCAGCTCGCTCAGGTCGTGCGCAATCTCATCGAAAATGCCCTGAAACATGGCGGGACCGATTTGCCCGTCATCGTCAATGTCGAGAAAGGCTCAACCGGTTGGATCAGCCTGTCGGTCATCGACAAGGGGGATGGGATTGCCCCGCAGCATATGCCCCGATTGACCGAGCGATTCTATCGGGCCGACCCCGGACGAAGCCGCCAAATTGGGGGAACAGGCCTCGGCCTTGCCATCGTCAAACACATTGTGGAACGGCACCGTGGTCGATTCGATATCGCGAGCAGACTTGGTCAGGGGACAACAGCAACTTGCATATTTCCGCCGTCCTGACTGGACGTCACTGATCTGTCATTTAAGCGTCATATTTCCAATTCGATTCGACAAGGAAGAACCTATCATGCGTTCAGTATCAATTGTGGCGTCACTTGCCGTTTCCACACTCGCACTCACAGCCTGTGGCGGCCAAAATGGGGGCACTGACAGCCGTGACTTTGTTCGTATTGTCGGCTCGTCGACCGTTTATCCATTCGCATCGGCTGTTGCAGAAGCGGCCGTAAAGTCGGCCGGCATTAAGTCCCCGGTGATTGAATCGACCGGGACGGGTGCTGGGGTCAAGCTGTTCTG
>CAIYZJ010000046.1 GCA_903930675.1 uncultured Hyphomicrobiales bacterium | reverse complement strand
TTTTCGGCCTGTCCGAACACGATGCCATAAGCCGTGCGCGCGAGCTGATGGGCCTTGTCGGCCTGTCGCCCGATGCGCTGTCGCGCTTTCCGCACCAGTTTTCGGGCGGGCAACGCCAGCGCATCTCGATTGCCCGCGCTTTGGCCATGCAACCGCACGTGCTGATCGCCGACGAAGCGGTTTCCGCACTGGATGTGTCGGTGCAGGCGCAAGTGCTGGCTTTGCTCGATGATGTGCGCAAACGCTTCGATCTGGTGTTGCTGTTCATCACCCACGACCTGCGCGTCGCCGCCCAGATCTGCGACAGGATCATGGTGATGCAAAAAGGAAAAGTGGTGGAGGAAGGGGCTACCGGCGCCCTGTTTGCCAATCCGCAACACCCCTATACCAAAGCCCTGTTCGATGCCGCACCGGGGCATGATTTCAGCAAGCGCTAAAATCGCGTCGAGATTTTATTGCCAATGGCTATATCAATGCGAAAATCAATTTTTGGCAAAAAGACGGGATGCAATTTGCGAAAGTCCATTCGCGCTATCTAGGACAAATCAAATAATTAAAAAAATCATATTGATTTATGTGTCCCATTATAAGAGATTTTGTATTCGACGCAGATAAAGTTTCAAAATCTTGTTGTTTTGGGTATTTTAAAAGCAAAAAAAGAAAATGTTGTATAAAAACTTGTTGCTAAAAATATTAAAAAGTGCAGGAACATCATGAAAAATATTATACATCGCTTTATAGACGATGAAACAGCTGCAGGTGCAGTAGAATATGCACTTGTTCTTTTATTAATTCTAGCAACCGTCACATTGGTTGCCTCAAGCTTGAAATTACAAATATCAGGATTGATGACAACTCTTGGTGTTAAGTTAAGTTCGGGGACAAACACCTTCTCCTGAATAAATTGCAAAAATGAAAGTACTGACCATTCTTGCATGATTTCGAAATGATCCGGATTTGGCCTATCCCGTTTTTGAAATTCCCTTCTCCGGGCCCGCCTAGTATCCCGCAGCCAGCGTGCCTCTCTGGCGTTGATCGGCAGCGCCCTCAAGCCCGCGCGGCGTGACAAGGATGGTATGGGCCGAGCCGGATGCCGCACCCACCACGATTTTATGGCCTTTGGCTTCCAGCAACCGGGCTGTGTCGGGTGACAGTCCGCGCTCGACACGCACTTCATCGGGCAGCCATTGATGATGGATGCGTGGCGCAGTGACGGCCTCCATCACGCCCATTTTGTGATCGAAAATATTGGTGATGACATTCAGCACCGTCGAGATGATGCGCGAGCCACCCGGACTGCCGGTCACCATCACCACTTTGCCCTGATCCAGCACAATCGTCGGGCTCATCGAGGACAATGGCCGTTTGCGCGGCGCGGGGGCATTGGCATCACCGCCCACCAGCCCGAAGGCATTGGGTACACCGGCTTTGGCGGCAAAATCATCCAGCTCGTTGTTGAGCATCACACCGGTGCCTTCGGCGACCATGCCCAAACCGTAGGAGAAGTTCAGCGTATAGGTGTTGGCCACCGCATTGCCTTGCGCATCCATGATCGAATAATGGGTGGTCTGGTCGCTCTCGTAAGGGGCCAGTTGACCCGGTTTGATCTCGCGCGCCGGACGGGCTTTTGCGGGATCAATCTCCTTGATGCGCGCTTGCGCATAGCGTTTGGATGTGAGCGCTGCCACCGGCACAGTGACGAAATCGGGATCGCCGAGATATTCAGAACGGTCTGCATAGGCGATTTTCATCGCCTCGGTGAACAGATGCAGCCTATCGGCATCGGGTGCGGGCGATTGCGGCAGTTTCAATGCTTCCAGCATGTTGAGAATTTCGATCACATGCACCCCGCCTGACGAAGGCGGCGGCATCGAGGCGATCTCGAGCCCCTGATAGGTGCCTGCAACTGGTTTGCGGATCACCGGCCGGTAGCCTGCCAAATCCGCCGCGGTCATCGTCCCGCCCGCAACCGATACGGCTTCGGACAGTTTCCGGGCGACTTCCCCGCGATAAAAGCCCGCCGAGCCTTGGGCAGCGATCAATTCCAAGGTCTGCGCCAGATCGGTTTGCACCAGCCTGTCGCCCTGCCCGAGCGGCGACAGATCGGGCTTGAGGAAAATTTTGGCGCTGGACGGATATTGCGCCAGCCGCTTTTGCGCCTGCGGCAGACTGTCGGCAAGATCCTCTTCGACGACAATGCCCTGTCTGGCCAGAGACATGGCGGGTGCGATCACGTCGGACCAGCTCACTTTGCCCGATCCATAGGTCTTGAACGCCAGTTCCAGCCCTGCCACCGTGCCGGGGACACCGACGGCCAGACCGCTATCGCGCGATTTTTTGATGTCGGCATTGCCTTGCGCATCGAGGAACATATCGCGGCTGGCACTGGCGGGGGCGGTCTCGCGGTAATCAACCGCATGGGTCTGCCTGTCTTTGGCCAGATGCACCAGCATGAAACCGCCGCCGCCGATATTGCCCGCCCGTGGCAGTGTCACCGCCAGCGCGAAGCCGACAGCCACCGCGGCATCGACCGCGTTGCCGCCCTTTTTGAGGATGTCGACGCCGATCCTGCTGGCTTGCGCCTCCTGCGTGACCACCATGCCATGCTTCGCAATCACCGGCTGCTGGCGATACTGGTCTGCGATGATCGGTGCAGCCTGCTGGGCGAAGGCGTCCGGCGGAACCTGCAGGACATACAGGCTGATAGAGAAAGCCAGACAGAGCCGCTTGCAAAGGTCTTTGGCAAAAATCCGTGTCATGGGAAAAGGCCCTATCGAATGATGCTGCAAAGGCGCAGTGTGGCAAGACAAAGCGTGCGAAACAAGTGCGAAAACCGCCTTGCCCTCTTCCCTTTTGGGCTGTCATCATCAATGATGCAACATCAATAAATATAAGGGGGATTCTGCTATGTTCTCGACATTGCGCGCTGGTCTGGCTGTGGCTTTGACGCTGGCACTCACACAACCGCAACCGGCAAAGGCCGATGAATTTCTCAACGTGCTGACGGGCGGGACATCAGGCGTCTATTATCCGATGGGGGTCGCGCTGGCCAAAGTGTTCTCGGACAAAATTCCAGGTACCCGCCCCTCGGTTCAGGCTACCAAAGGGTCGGTGGAAAATCTGGTGCTGCTGAATGCCGGCAAAGGCGAAATCGCTTTTACCCTGGGCGACAGTCTGGCCTTTGCGCGTGACGGCAATGAAGAAGCGGGTTTTAAAACAAAGCTCGAAAAATTGCGCGGCATTGCTGCGATTTACCCCAATTATATTCAGGTTGTCGCCACCAAGGAATCCGGCATCAGAACTCTGGCGGATTTGAAGGGCAAACGGCTGTCGGTCGGTGCGCCCAAATCGGGAACCGAGCTCAACACCCGTGCCATTCTGACGGCGGCGGGCCTGAGCTACAAGGATCTCGGCAAGGTCGAATACCTGCCCTTCGGTGAATCGGTCGAATTGATGAAAAACCGCCAGCTCGACGCCACCTTGCAATCGGCAGGGCTTGGCGTGGCAGCAATCCGCGATCTGGCGTCCTCTGTCGAAATCGTGGTGGTGGAAATTCCTGCCAGCATCGTCGACAAGATCGGTGCGCCTTATGTGAAAGCAACCGTGCCTGCCAATACCTATACGGGCCAAACCAGCGATGTCGCGGGTGCGGCCGTGGTCAACTATCTGGTCACACGTTCCGATCTGCCCAATGATCTGGTCTATCGCATGACCAAATCGATTTTCGACAGCCTGCCCGATCTGGCGGCATCGCACAGTGCGGGCAAGGATATCCGCCTCGACAAAGCCCTTGACGGGATGCCCGTGGCGCTGCATCCGGGAGCGGAAAAATATTTCAGAGAAAAAGGCATGGTCAAATAAGTGTTTCAAGATCGCCGCAGGACAGTGGCTCCTGCGGCACCATTTCCAGACTGTCAGGACGATAGACCATGACCACACCAAGCCCCCATGTGCCCACCACAAGCGTAACCGAGCTGGATATAGAGCATAATCTGCCAGCAGGATGGGGGCTTGGCCGTTCGGGCGCTGTGCTGTTCTGGATCGCACTGGCTTTTTCAACCTTCCAGATTGCCACCTCGGTCTATGCCATTTTGCCGACGCAGGTGCTGCGGTCCATGCATGTGGGCTTTCTGGTACTGGTCGCCTCGGTGCTGATCGGCAACCACCGCTCCACCCATCCGATGAGCCGCGTGATCGGCTGGACACTCGGGTTGCTGGGTTTCGGTGCGGGCCTGTATCAATGGATATTCTATATCGATCTGGTCAATAATTCGGGCGATTTGAGCCATCTCGATCTGGCCGTCGGGATGATCAATCTGGTCGTGCTGTTTGTCGTCGCATGGCGGTTGATGGGTCCGGCTTTGCCTGTGATCTGTCTGGTGTTTATTGCCTATGCGCTGTTTGGCCGCTATTTGCCGCGCCCGCTCGACCATCGCGGTTTCAGCCTGGAACAGGTGGTGGAGCATATGGGCTTTGGTACCGAAGGCATTTACGCGACCCCGACCGGCGTTTCGGCCACCTATATTTTTCTGTTCATCCTGTTCGG
>CAIYZJ010000045.1 GCA_903930675.1 uncultured Hyphomicrobiales bacterium | reverse complement strand
TGCTTGGCTGCTTGGCCCGTGATCTGGCAACACTTGATCATGACGTGAGTGACGGGACAGTCACGGCAGGCACCATTGACGGCATGGCCGATTTTTGCGCCTCAAACCCCCGTGACGTTGTGATGTTCGATCTTCACAAGAAACATATAGGGCCACAGCTTTTCCGGCTCTCGCAGCAGTTGCGGCTGTCCGGTGTGCGCCTTGTTGCCATCGACCATGTGGCGATCCAAGCCGAAATGCAGGCGGATTTGCGCTGGGTGCCGTCCTTTTTCAAAGATCCGGCGTGGCCCGATCATCTGGATATCCACTATGGCTGGGATCATTATCTGATCGAAAAAAGTCTTGAAACAGCCCCTTTGCCGAACAAGAACCGCTTGCTGGTGCTCACCGGCGGCTCGGATGCGGCAGGTTTGGGGGCTGTCTGGCCGAAGATGCTGGAAGCGGGGATCGGTCAACCGCTTGAAATCCATTGGGTGCAGGGGCCGTTTTCCCAAAAACCCGATATTCCCGAAGTGACCAAACATCAATTCATCCTGCATCAAGCCCCCAAAGGGCTGGATAGCCTGATCAATTCTTGCGACTGGGTTTTAACCGTACACGGTATTTCTGTGTTCGAGGCGCTGATGTATGGCCGCGTTTGTGTGGTGTTTAATCCTTATGCGGATCAAAATTCGCTTGAAATGATTGCTCTTGAACAGTCAGGTCTAGCGAGCATCGTGCAGGATCACGATCAGATGCTAGCCCGCCTTGCGGCATTATTTGCACGGCAAGGCTCGTCGGCCATCCACAGGCAGTCTGCGACAGAGCCGGATGGTCAGGGAGCCTTGCGATTGCTTGAAAGTGCAGTGGATCTTGCTCCGGTCTAGCCGTTAAAAACCGTTGTGGTCTAATCCTGTCTTCGTGGTTATAATGCCGTCATTGCAAGTTGTTCAACCTTGTTGAGCGTCGTGGAGTTTGTCTGGTGAAGTCATATTCTCAATCCATTATCATTGTCAGCGCCGGTATTATGCAAATTCCGGCCATTCAAACTGCCAAAAGCCTTGGGTTGCATGTCATCGCAACCGATAAAAATCCGGATGCTGCGGGCTTTGCTTTTTGTGACGAGCCGGTTTTGATCGACTCCAAAGATGTCGAAGGTCATATCCGATATGTGCGCGAAGCCAAAACGCGGTTCAATATTGTGGGCGCCTTTGCCGGATCCGATATTGCCGTGACAGTTGCGGCCATTGCCAATGAAATGGGCTTGCCGGGTGTGCCCAATGATGTGGCGTTGCGCTCGCACAACAAATCCCTGATGAAAAAACGCTGGATCGAGGACGGTATTCCGACCCCCTTTGGCGAGGAGATTACCGATCCTTCGCAGGCGCGGGCCCTGGTCGAGCGGATCGGATTGCCGGTGATCGTCAAGCCGGTCGACAATGCGGCATCGCGTGGCAGCATGAAAGTCGAGCACTTGGAGGCGCTTGACGAGGCGGTGCAAAAGGCCTTTGCCGTTTCCCGTTCCCGCACTGTGATCATCGAACAATATGTGGTCGGCTATGAGCAAAGTGTCGAAACCATCATTTTCGAAGGGGTCCACCATCATGTCGGCATGGCGGATCGGGAGTTTGGTTTTCATCCCTACCATATCGAAACCGCCCATGTGGATCCGTCCATTCTGTCCCCGTCGCAACAAGAGCAGATTTATGCCGTGGTTGATGCTGCGGCGCGCTCTTTGGGAATTACCTTCGGTCCTGCCAAAGCCGATATGATCTGGACCGATCAAGGTCCGATGATTTTGGAAATGACAGGTCGCCTAAGCGGGGGCTTTCATTCGCAATACACAACGCCATTGAGCACGGGGCAGGATCCCATCCGCGCTGTCATTGAAATGTCGGTTGGCAGAGGGTTTAATCCGGAGCATATAAAGCCGAAAAGCCATATGACGGCCCTGTGTTCCGGCATATTCCCCGAGCCTGGACGCATTGTCGCGATTGAAGGGCTGGAGGAAGCGCAAGCCTTGCCCGGGGTCAAAAAGATCATCATCAACCGGCAACTGGGCGATATTCTGGGTGACTATATAGACAATGGCGAACGCTGCTGTTGGGTGATCACCGCAGGCCCTGATCTCGATGCTGCGCGCAAGGCTTTTGATCAGGCGCGTTCATTGTTGAAGATTGTGACGGAACCGGTGTCACAGACTGCCAAAACAGGCCTGTCACAATGAAACAGCATCACGGGCCTATCGTCTGTCACAGTGGTACCTATGATATGATAGAATGCGAAACATGCGGTTTTAAGCATGTTGATCCGCTCCCCACGGAAGCGGAATTGGAGCATATCTATCAAAACGAGTATTATACGACCACAATTCCCGACTATATCGAGCGCCACAAACGCGATCACGCGTGGTGGATGCAAACCTATCAAAACCGGCTCGGACTGATCAAAAACGTAGTCTCTTCAATCGGCTCCCGCTTTCTGGATGTCGGCTCGGGGCCTGGCTTGATGCTGCATGCCGCCGCTGACAATGGCTGGGATCCCGTGGGGATCGAGCCGAATGCTGTGGCAGCCGAATATGCCCGCTCAACGGGTTGCAATGTCATCGAAGACTTTCTCAATCCCGAGCTTTTGCCCCGTCTTGGTCAATTCGATGCCATTCACAGTTCAGAAGTGCTTGAACATATCCGTGATCCAGGTGCGATGATTGCCATGATGGTGTCTGCCTTGAAGCCTGGCGGGGCTATTTGCTTTGTGGTTCCCAATGATTTCAATCCTTTGCAACACGCTCTTGTTGCATCCGGCACCCAATCGCAGTGGTGGGTCGCGCCGCCCCATCACCTGAACTATTTCTCGCATGCCAGTCTGGCAAAACTGGTGCAGTCATTCGGATTGGATGTGGTCACCCTGACATCGACCTTTCCGATCGAATTGTTTTTGGCGATGGGTGATAATTATATCGTTAATGATGTCCTT
>CAIYZJ010000044.1 GCA_903930675.1 uncultured Hyphomicrobiales bacterium | reverse complement strand
CCGGCCGGCACCGTATCCGACACGGAAAGCACGCCGTTTGCCGCAACGAACGGACCGCCATTGTTGCTGACGGTTAGTGTAAACGTATAGGCGCCGGTCTTCGGATCGGGCGTAGTCACGCCGGTCTTCTTGATCGACAGATCGACAGGCGGGCCGGACGGGCCGCACGACCCATCGGCATTGAGCGGATAGGGACAAGGATTGCATTGCGGGCCGACGCAGCCGCCATCCGTGCTGGAGCCTCCGCCTCCCGCAGTCGCAACCGGTCCGCTGATATAAGGCGGCGCGGATGGATATCCCGGTCCGCTGAACGTAGCGACAGGAGGCACGCAAGGCGTGGTGAAAATGCGCACGCTGCCCATGTGACCGCTCACAGGCTGTGCATCCGTTCTGCCGTCATAGTCGACGCTGTAGGAAATCCATGGCGGTTCGTTGAAAGGACGCACAGGGGCGGACGGAATGCCCTGCAGTCCTTGCACCATCAACGGGCCGCCCGGCTCCAGCCTCGTGCGAAGCGAAGGTGCATTGCGAATGTTTTGTGCTGTAATCCAGAGCGATGCTTCGCAGGCATTCGTCGCGATATTGCCGTTGCGGTCGTAACCGTAGCCGAGCGCCGCACCGCCGTTGCTATTGCGATACTGGCTGGCAAAGCCAACTGCATATTCATCCGCTTGCCGAGCCCACAAACCGGGCGCGGGATCATTGGGCTGCTTCGGCCAGAAGCGCAACACGCGCGCCTCTCCGGCTTTCACGAGATTAACAAACGCGAAATCCCCCGATGTGGCCGCGCGCTCCGCAAGGATCATCGCGCCTTTCTCCGAAAAGGAGATGTCGGTGACGCTGATCTGCGCGCCTTGACTGGGAATTTGCAGTTCAACGCGAGGGTCTTTTGCAAAAGCGCCATTCTGCCCGATGCCTACGGACCAGATCTGCGATGGCGTGCCCGCCGAATAATAGAGACGCCCCTGATGGATCTGTACGGCAAACACACGCCGCTCCGGCGCTGCAAAGCCCCATGTATCGGGATTTTCCGTGTTGAATTCAGCCCGCGCGATGCTGGCGCGTCCGCGCGGATCGAATGGAGCCGGCGCCATTTGCGCAGCCGTCCGGCCTTCAACGCCATGATCGAAATGTTCGAGGTCAGCGCCATCAAGCCCGACGCGGTGGATCATGCCAGTCGCAAGATCGGGCACAAACAATTGCCGGTTGGCTGCATCGTAGGCGAGATTGCCGAGGCCAGGTCCGTGATTGGGCACATTATCCAACATGATATTGGTCAGCAGGCTAACCATGCCTGTCCGACCATCCACCCTGTAAATGCTGCCTGGTCCCCCCTGAAGGTCGAGACCAAATTGGCCACGCATCCAGCCGACACCAGGGCCGCCGGTCTTGCGGCGCTCAAACGCGCCATCGCGTGTGCGTACGGAAAGATTGAGACCATAGGCAGAGGTCGCGGCGAGGTAGATATCCGGGTCAGGGCCTGAACCAACGGCAATTCCGAACACCTGCCCGGTGTCTCGCGCCAAAACCTCGTATTTAATGATAGCTGGTATGGTGCGGCCTTCCCAGACGTGACCAGGTCTGCCGACATCAAGCACCCTGATCGAGGCTGCGTCCGGATTAATGAAGGAGTTTTCTGGCCGACCCCGATCCGACGCCGCGCCAGATACGGCAACAAAGCCTGAAAAGCCTGAGACTATAGCGTCGCCCGGGGATATGGCGGGTGGTCGGGTTGGAATTGATTGGGCGGTGGCAAATTGGGACAGAAGAGCAATGAGGAGCAGCGGGCGGCAGATACGCCTAACGAACATTTTTTCTTTGTTTTCTCAAGAGTTTGGCGTCCGGCCAAGCTCCACTTG
>CAIYZJ010000043.1 GCA_903930675.1 uncultured Hyphomicrobiales bacterium | reverse complement strand
CGCAATTCTTCTGCAGAGCATTTGAGGTTATCGCGACGGGTGGCGGCGGCACGTGCATAGGTCGGATAAGCGAAATGATTGAGATCGCTGATGCCGCTGCGCTCTTCCTCGGCTTTGATCTCGCGTTCGAGATCGAGAGCCATCCGCTCGAAATCGTTGATCATCAACTCGATCTGGCCCAAGCGGCGACGACGCTCGTCAACCTGAAACCGTTTTAGACGAACGAGGCTATCACGTGCTTTCATGATGGCATCCTGACTTTCGCTGTATCACCCGATATGGCGGGATCGATGCCCGCCCTGTCACAACACAATGCAGGGATGTTGTTGATGTTTCGTTACCAAAACCACTGATTTTGATGAATAAAACCGATTTTAAAGTCCTGACGGGGCTTAAAATGCATTGACCGATGCGTCGTTCCCATCCCCGAAACAGCCCCGATCCGTGCCTGCCATTAATCAGTGTAAAGAGGCGTTATTACTTTTCTTGTGAATATGCCTCATTTTGGACTTGATGAAAAAAAATTCGTCTCTGCAAACATTAAGACTTGCGGCGCAGAATCACCCTTTGTTAACCATTAGCGACATAAGATCGAATCACCGGACACATCGTCGCGGATGAAACATGAAACGCCTCGGGTATGCTGCGTGCATAGTTGTTGGCTTAGCTTGGGGATATAATATGCGCGTTTTGCTGATTGAAGACGACAGCGCAACCGCACAAAGCATCGAGTTGATGTTGAAGACGGAGAGCTTCAACATCTACACGACCGATCTCGGCGAAGAGGGCGTCGATCTCGGCAAGCTTTATGATTACGACATCATCCTGCTGGATCTGAACCTGCCGGATATGTCAGGCTATGAAGTGTTGCGGACCTTGCGCGTGGCGCGGGTCAAAACACCGATCCTGATTTTGTCGGGTCTTGCGGGAATTGAAGACAAGGTGCGTGGTCTGGGCTTCGGCGCGGATGACTATTTGACCAAGCCGTTCCACAAGGACGAGCTGATTGCACGCATCCAGGCGATTGTCCGCCGTTCCAAGGGCCATGCCCAATCGGTGATCGAAACCGGCGAGCTTCTGGTCAATCTCGATCAGAAAACCGTCGAGGTCGAAGGCCAGCGCGTGCATCTGACCGGCAAAGAGTACCAAATGCTGGAGCTGCTGAGCCTGCGCAAGGGCACGACCCTGACCAAGGAAATGTTCCTGAACCACCTTTATGGCGGCATGGACGAGCCGGAATTGAAGATCATCGACGTCTTCATCTGCAAGCTGCGCAAAAAGCTGGCCAATGCCTCGAACGGCAAAAATTATATCGAAACCGTCTGGGGCCGCGGCTATGTGCTGCGCGAGCCCAACGACGAAACCTTGCGGATGCCTGCCTGAGGGCCCGCACGGAGTCCAAACGACAAAACGCCCCTGCGGGGGCGTTTTTTTATTGCCGCAATGGCGAAAAACAAACAGGCTCAGCCCTTATGGGCCAGCATGGTCACGGTTTCACCTTCCAGCGCGATATCAACGCTCATCGCTTCGGCGCGTGCCACCAATCCGGCATAATAGGGCTGGATTGCGTGGGAATCGACGGTGCCGGTCTCGCTTTCACCCTTGATCAGCAAGGGCACCTGCGCCGGAATGCGCGCCAGCGGACCAGCCGCCAGCACCGCAATGCGCACGCCATCGCCCTCGCCTGTCACAGTGACGGTGACGGTGCCACCGCGCGGGATCATGCTTTGGGCGATCACAAGAAGGTTGAGCAGCAATTTGACCTGATTTTTCGGCAGCAAAGAGCGTGGCGCATTCCAGATCAGCTTGGTGCGCTCGTCGTGGAAAAAACCACGGGCGACCTGTTCGGCATCACCCAGATCGATCATCGCTCCGGCAGAACCGGCCGCCCCGAAGGCCAGACGGGCAAATTGCAGGCGGGCCGAAGCTTGGGTGGCGCTTTTGCGGATCAGATCATGGGCGAATTCGCGCATGGATTCGTCTTTTTCTTCGGCCAGCACTTCCAGCCCGTTGACGATGGCCCCGACCGGCGAAATCACATCATGGCAGACACGGCTGCACAGCAAGGCCCCGAGGTCGAGCGCATCCAAATTGATCTGGGTCATCGGTTCATCCTTCGCCACCGTAAACTCTCTGGCGCTGTTGTGTCACAAGCCGATTAACAAAAGGCAAAAACCCTGTCCGCAGAAAGTACGCTTTCGCAAAAGACGTAGAAACCAGTGACCGATTATGACACCCATCAAGGCCGATCAGGCATGAGGAAGGGGTTGCACATTCTGCTTTTGTGCCCGATTCTGAGCAATAGTGATTCGCGTATTTATCTCTTGTTCAATCGGCCTGTTCTATGGTTGATCCCTGAATGTAACGCCAAACCGGAAAGGATCAGCAGTATGACCCTGCGTCATCTCACATCCCGCACCCCTCTCGTGATGCTCGCTTTGGTGCTGGCTTTGACCATGAACCCCGGCAGCGCAAAGGCGCAAAGCGGCGCAAAGCCCGATCCGGCCCCCAAAGCCTTCTCGTCGCAGGAGCTGGTGGATTCCGGCCATAAATTCTTCGGCAGCATCTCGCGGGGTCTGGCACAGGCGATCGAGGAAGCCACCAAACGCTGGGGCCAACCCAACGGCTATATTTTGGGTCAGGAAGCCAGCGGGGCGTTTTTCGGCGGTCTGCGCTATGGCGAGGGCACGCTTTACACCCGCAATGCAGGTGACAAGAAAGTGTTCTGGCAAGGCCCGTCACTGGGCTTCGATTTCGGCGGCGATGGCTCGCGCACCATGATGCTGGTCTACAAACTGCCCAATACCGAAGCCATTTATCAACGCTTCGGCGGGGTCGACGGTTCGGCCTATGTGATCGGCGGGTTCTCGATGACCGCGCTGATGTCGAATGACATCGTGCTGGTGCCGATCAGCTCCGGCGTCGGTGCCCGTTTGGGTATCAATATCGGCTATCTGAAATTCACCCCTGAATCGACTTGGAACCCCTTCTAGTCAAAGGCTCGATCCAACCGGAAAGGCGGCTTCGGGCCGCCTTTTTTATTGCTTAGCCCTGCAATCGGACGAGATCGGCGGCATGGCGCAAGCCAAGCGAAGCCCGGTAGCGCGGATCGCCCGTGGCGGCGTGGATCGCATCCAGAACCGCCAGCACCTGCCCGCAACCAAACTCTTGCGCCCAATCAAACGGCCCGCGCGGATAGTTGACGCCCAGTTTCATGGCCTGATCGATATCCTCTGGCGTGGCCACCTGACACAGAGCCGCCTCAAAGCCTTCATTGACGATCATGGCGATGGTGCGCATCACCACCATGCCGGGCAGATCGCTGATCCGGCTGACTGCAAGTCCCAAGCTCCGGAATTTCCCGACCACCGCGCGCCAATGGGCGGCATCGACATCGGGCGAGGCGGTCAAAGCCACGCGCTTGCCGCCTTCCCCCGTCATCGCATCATAAAGAATGACCGGTTGGCCGCTGTCACAAGCCCGCCGCGCCGCCGTACGGCCATCGGTTCGAGCGACGATCACGCCCTCATGCTGCACCAATGCGGCATCAAACGGCTGCAATGATCCCTCGATCTCCGATGCTTCGGATCGGGGGGCAGGCATGGAGGCATCGGGGGCATAGGAGAATACGCCGCGCCCCGATTTGCGGCCAAGCCAGCCCGCATCAACCCATTCCTGCTGGACCAGCGAGGGGCGATAGCGCGGATCCTGATGATAGGCGTTGAAGACCGCATTGGTGACGGCAAAATTGACGTCATGGCCGATCAGATCCATCAGCGCGAACGGCCCCATGCGGAAGCCCGCGCCTTCGACCATCAAGGCATCGAGCGTTGCGGCATCCGCGCAGCCTTCCTCAAAGAGGCGCAAAGCCTCGGCATAAAAGGGCCGTGCCACGCGGTTGACGATAAAACCGGGGGTCGAGCGCGCATGCACCGCCACCTTGCCCCAAGCCCGCGCGGTTGCGGCCGTCACTTCGGCAATTGCCGGATCGGTCGCCGCACCTGAAATCACCTCGACCAGTTTCATCACCGGCGCGGGATTAAAAAAATGCATCCCCACCACGCGTTCGGGATGTTTCAGCCCGCGTGCCAGCGCGGTCAGTGACAGCGAGGAGGTGTTGCTGGCCAGAATGACTTCCGGCCCGACCCGATATTCCATCTCGTTGAACAGCGCGTGTTTGATGTCCATGCGCTCGACAATGGCTTCGATACACAGCGAGGCCTTGCTGAACTGGTCCAGATTTTCAGCCACATGCACCCGTCCGACCAGCGCATCGGCGGCTTCCCGGGTCATCTTGCCGCGGCTGACCTGTCCCTCGAGCCCCGCGGCAATGCGCTGGTGGCCTTTGAGTGCGGCACCGGGCACGCTGTCGAACAGCAACACCTGATGGCCCGCATGGGCTGCCACTTGCGCAATGCCCGATCCCATCGCGCCCGCGCCTGCCACAGCAATGATTTTATCCAACCCCAAAGCAGCCATCGGCTTTACCCTTTTTTGTACACTGCCTTATCTTTGCTGTGCGGCAAGGCAAGGTCAAGCCATCCAACAGGCTGATCTGTCATGTGTTTTGCGGCTTGCTTCTGCCCGAACCGGACGCTCTAATGCAGGAAGAAAGGCGTGACGACAACCGCCGGCAAGGATCAGGGAGACGAAGAATGCGGATTTTATGTCTGGGTGCGGGCGCGCTGGGCGGCTATTTCGGTGGCCGGTTGATCGAAGCCGGCACGCCCGTGACCTTTCTGGTCCGTCCCGCCCGCCAGCAGAATTTACGCGAAAAGGGCCTCAGGATCGAAAGCACCTATGGCAATTATTCCACCCAAGTGAACACCATCACCAGTGCCGAAGGCTGCGAGCCGTTCGATCTGATCCTGCTCAGTTGCAAGGCCTATGATCTCGACAGTGCCATGGCGGCGATTGCGCCTGCGGTGGGACCGCAAACCATGATTTTGCCGATCCTGAACGGCTTGTCGCATCTCGACCGGTTGAACGAGCGGTTCGGCTCTGCCCGAGTGCTCGGCGGCGTCGCCAAAATTGCAGCCACTTTGACCGAGGACGGCACGATCAAGCATCTCAATGACTGGCGTTACCTGATTTTCGGGGAACAAAACGGACAGCTCAGCGAGCGGGTGATGGCACTCAAAGCCATTCTGGATACAACCTCGCTGGTCGCAACCGCCTCCAGCGACATCATGCAGGTGATGTGGGAAAAGCTGGTGCATCTGTCCACCATTGCCGGCATGACCTGCCTGATGCGCGCCAGCGTCGGCGAAATCGCCCGCACGCCGTCGGGCAGCGCGCTGATGACAACATTTCTTGAAACCAATGCGGCCATTGCAACCAGCGAGGGCTATCAGCCGTCAGATGCCTTCATGGCCGAATATCGGGCCATTCTGGCCAATCCGCAATCGCCCTATACGGCATCCATGCTGCGCGATATCGAGCGCAAGGGACCGACCGAGGGGGATCACATTATCGGTTTCATGCTGGAAAAAGCCCGTAAACACGGCGTGGATGCCTCAATGCACCAGATCGTCATGATGCATCTGCAATCCTACGAGCAGCGGCGGGCTGCGGGGCGTTTTTGATCCCCGAACCCGCCACGCATGACATCAGGCTTTGAACACGCCTTCGGACACCAGTTCGGTGATCGGGGTGCGGCCGCTCTGCACTTCGCGGTCACGCAACATGCCTTCGGGCAGCGCGTCCTTGGGGCCACGGCGACCGATGGCAATGGCGATTTCGACGGCATAGCCATCGGGCACATGCAATTCGGCGGCGGCACGGTCGAAATCGAGACCGACCATCGCATGCGACATCCAGCCGAGCTTGGTACCCTGCAAAGCCAGCTGTGCCCATGCCGCACCGGCATCGAAGGAATGGCTGCGCGAGGGCACGGGATCGGGAGAGGTCGGCACCATCATGGTCTTTTTCGAGAGCACGAACACCAGAGCAGCGGCTTCCTTGGCCCATGACTGGTTGAACGGGTTCAGCAAAGACAGCATCGTGTCATAGCCCTTGCCGCCCTTCAGCGTATAGACGAAACGCCATGGCTGCGAATTGTAGGACGACGGCGCCCAGCGGGCGGCTTCGAACATCGCGTTGAGATCGGCCAGCGGAATGGCTTCATTGGTGAATGAACGCGGCGACCAGCGGTCGGTGAACAAGGGTTCGATCTTATGGTCGGCGTGGCGTGTATTCTCGTTGGACATGGACTTTCCTTGCAATCAGCGTTGGGAGTTGAGCGGCAGATAGAACAACCTATGTGGTTGTTCATGGGCTTGTTTCAAGTCTTACCATCAATCAGGTAAAGAAATTACGACATTGCCGATCAGCTTGCCGCTTTCAACAGCTTCATGGGCCAGTGCAATATCAGCGAGCGGGAATTCAGCCGCGATCTGGTGCTGCAACAGGCCCTGTTCCAGCCAGCCTGTCAGTGTCGCAATCGCCTCGCGTCTCGGCTCGCGGGCCAGTTCATAAACGATAAAAAACCGCACCGCGACGCCGGACATGATCATCGGCACGAAATCATAGGTCACTTGCGGCGTGTTGGTGCCATAGACCACGCACAGACCATCCTGCCTGACCAGTTTGGGCAAAATCCCCGCATGGCCTGCGGCATCGACCTCGACGACCCGGTCGACACCGAGATTGCCGGTTACGGCCAAGACTTCGGCCACCATATCCTGCGTGCGGTAATTGATCACCAGATCGGCACCGGCCTGTTTGGCCCGCTCCGCCTTTTCCGGCGAACTGACAGTGGCGATGATCTGTCTGGCTCCCAATAGCTTGGCGCATTGGATGGCATAATGGCCGACCGACCCCGCACCGCCCATCACCAGCACGGATTGCCCTTTGACCGAGCCGTCAACCGTCACCGCCCGATAGGCGGTCAGCGCGGGAATGCCGAAACAGGCCCCTGCGGCAAAAGAAGTGGCGTCGGGCAAAGCTACGACCTGTTCTTCGGGCAGCGTGATCATGGTTGCGGCGGTGCCCAGCACGCGCTTCCATTGCCCGTTCCAGACCCAGACGCGCTGCCCGATCCGCTGCGGGGAGACGCCTTCGCCCACCATATCGATCACCCCTGCCCCGTCGCTATGGGGAATGACCATCGGCGCCAGCATCGGCCTGATACCCATCCGCGCCTTCCAATCGGACGGATTGACACCCGATGTCGCCAGCCTGACCCGGACTTCGCCCTTGGCGGGTTGCGGATCGGGCTGCTCGCCCACGATCAGAACCTCGCGCGCCGGACCATTGCGCTCGTACCATGCGGCCTTCATGCCTTCACTCCTCGGCTTGTGTTCTTCACTGGTTTTGAAGTGTAAGAGGCAGCCCCTGCCAAAGTCCATCACGGATGGAGAGACATCATACCGCACCAATCCCCGCGCAACCTGCAAGTGCAGCCTGTGCGACTATGCATCTGTCATGGGCGTGTCATTGTATTGCACTAAAGTCTTGGCAATAAATCACTGAAATATCAGGGATTTTCCTTGATAAATCTTGACTTTTCACCCCTCTTGCCCGATGGTGACGCACGGTGATGGCATCGCGCATGGCGCTTCGACATGCCTGCCATTCAAAACCCATTCAAGCGGAAGTTGTGTTGTGCGTATGACCAAAACCAGCAAAAAATTCCACGCCGAACCTGCCGACGAACCGGTTTCAGAGCATGATCTGGAAGCGCAGGCCAAGAAGCTCGACCAATGGGTCCATACCCAACTCGCGCATCTGTCCCCCGGCCTGTCGCCGATTTCGCTGTCGCTGGCTTTCATGGATTGGGCCATGCATCTGGGCCAGTCGCCGGGCCAGCAAATGCTGCTGATGAAGGAGTTTCTGGAAAACGCCAACCGCAACCTGCTCGCCGCCGCGCCCGAAACCGATGCGCGCTTTTCCGACGAGACATGGGCGCAATATCCCTATCACGTCATGAAATCCCTGTTCAAAGCCCAGTCCGATATGGTGCAAAAAGCCACACAGGTCGAAGGCATGTCCGACCATCACCGGCAGATGGTGGACTTCTTCACCCGCCAATGGCTCGATGCCCTCTCGCCCTCCAACTGGCCGCTGACCAATCCCAACGTGCTGCACAAAGGCGTCGACACCAAGGGCGAGAGCCTGCTCAAAGGCTGGCAGAACTATCTGAAAGATCTGGAAAATACTCTGTCCAATACCAGCCTGCAGCCCGACGCGACCCTGAAGCCGTTGCCCTATGTGGTGGGCAAGGATGTGGCGATCACGCCCGGCAAGGTGATCTATTCCAACCATCTGATCGAGCTGATCCACTATACACCCACCACCGCCAAGGTCTTTGCCGAGCCGGTGCTAATCGTACCGTCCTGCATCATGAAATATTACATCCTCGATCTGTCACCGCACAATTCGATGGTCAATTATCTGGTCTCGCAGGGCCATTCCGTCTTCATGATCTCGTGGCGCAATCCCGACTCGAACGACCGCAATCTGAGCCTTGAAGACTATCTGCGCATGGGCGTGATGGAGGCAATGACCGCCACACGCAAGGCCAGCGGATCGGACCGGATTCACGCCATCGGCTATTGTCTGGGCGGCACATTCCTGTCGATTGTCGCGGCCATCCATGATCACGACCACCGCAACGACAAGCCCAGACGCGGCAAAGCCGCACCAAAAGCCGCGAGCCTGCATCCCGATGATTTGCCCGAACTGGCCAGCGTCTGCCTTCTGGCCGCGCAAACCGACTTTTCCGAACCCGGTGCGCTCGGCATTTTCATCGATGACGACCAGTTGAAAACCCTGCGCGAGGGCATGGCCGAAAAGGGCTATATGTCGGGCAAGAACATGGCTGGCGCGTTCCAGTTTCTCAATGCCCGCGAATTGGTGTGGTCGCAAAAGACCCGCCGCTATCTGCTGGGCGAGGACGAGATCAGCATGGATATGATGAGCTGGAATGCCGATCATACCCGCCTGCCCGAGCGCATGCACAATGAATATCTGATCCAGTTTTTCCTTCATGATGCGCTGGCCGAGGGCCATTACAAATTCGAGGGCCGCGGCATTGCCTTGATGGACATCAAGGCCCCGCTGTTTGTGGTCGGCACGCTGCGCGATCACGTCTCGCCGTGGAAATCGGTTTATAAAATCCATCTGCTAACCGACACCGACACCACCTTCGTGCTGGTGGCGGGCGGGCATAATGCCGGCATCATCTCCGAGCCGGGGCATCCGCGCCGCAGCTTCCAGATGGATCATGCCGCCAAGGGCCATGCCTGGATGGACCCCGATGAATGGGCCGCCAAAGCACCCTCCCATGACGGGTCGTGGTGGCCTGCGATGCACGATTATCTCAAGCACCATTCCAGCAAGCAGGTGGCGGTGTCCTCGCTGCCCAAAACCAAATCACTGGGCGATGCACCGGGCAATTACATCCTGATGCGCTACGCGGATTGATCCCCGCCTGACACCATTCCGTTCTATTCAACATTCAGGATATCCGATGACAAGCTCCGCCAATCTGTTTTCACTCAAAGGCAAAAAAGGCCTTGTGCTGGGTCTGGCCAATGACCATTCCATCGCCTGGGGCTGCACCAAACTGGCGCATGAACTGGGGGCCGAACTGCTGGTGACCTGCCTGAACGAAAAAGCCATCGGCTATGTCGAACCGCTGACCAAGCCGCTCGGTATCGAATTGGTGGCCTGCAATGTCGAGGATGCGGGCGCGATGGAAGCGCTGGTCCATCAGGCTGTCGCCAAACTTGGCCGGCTTGATTTCGTGATCCATTCGATTGCCTGGGCTCCGCTGGACGATTTGCACGGCAAAGTGATCGATAGTTCCAGCGTGGGCTTTGCCCGGGCGATGGAAGTGTCGTGCCATTCTTTCGCAACGCTGGCCCATCTGTGCGCGCCCCATATGCCTGCGGGTGGAGCGATGGTGACAATGACCTATCTGGGGGCCGACGAAGCCGTGCCGCACTACGGCTTGATGGGTCCGGTCAAAGCCGCCTTGCAATCGCTGGTGCGCTATATGGCGGTCGAGCTTGGCCCGCAGAATATCCGCGTCCATGCCGTCTCCCCCGGCCCTATCCTGACGCGCGCGGCCTCCGGCATTGCCGATTTCGACGATCTGATGCGCCATGCGGTTGACAAATCCCCGCTGGGCCGTCTGGTGCAACTGGAAGAAATTGCGAGGTTGTGCGGCTTCCTGATTTCGGACGCGGCCTCGGGCATGACCGGACAAACCCTGTTTGTCGATGCGGGCTGCCACGCTGTAGCCTGACCTCTCGCCTGTCATCATCCCCTTTCATTATGGACCTGCCCGATGAATGCTCTGCTTGACCAAGACCTGATCGAAAACATCACCTTTGATGAATTGCAGATCGGCCAGTCCGACATGATGTCGCGCATGTTGACGATTGACGATATTCAGGCCTTTGCGGCGGTGTCGGGCGATACCAATCCGGCCCATCTCGACCCCGATTACGCCAACAATACGGTGTTTCACGGGGTGATTGCCCATGGCATGTGGTCGGCGGCGATGATTTCGGCTTTGCTCGGCACCCATTTCCCCGGGCCGGGCACCATCTATCTGCATCAGGAACTGCATTTCTCGCGGCCCGTGCGGATCGGCGACACACTGACAGTGACCGCCACGGTGCTGAGAAAGGACGAGGAAAAAAAGAAAGTCGATCTCGATTGCGAGGTTTACAACCAGCATGCCGAACGCGTGCTGCATGGCACCGCCTCTATTCTGGCTCCCACGCAAAAGATCAAACGCCCGCGCAGCTATGCCCCGCATATCCAGCTGTTTGATCCCGAAGCGCGCTTCAAATCCCTCTTGGCCAAAGGCGAGGGACTGGAGCCGGTGCGTTGTGGGGTTGTCCATCCCTGCGATGCGGAATCGCTGCAAGGCGCCATCGATTCCTTCCGCCATGGGTTGATCATTCCTGTGCTGATCGGCCCTAAGGCCAAAATAGAAAAGACCGCCGGAGACGCGGGTCTCGACATTGCCGAATTCGAAATGGTCGATGTCCCCCACAGCCATGCCGCCGCCGACAAAGCCGCCGATATGGCGGCTGCTTGCGAGGTCGAATTGCTGATGAAGGGCAGTCTGCACACCGATGAATTGCTGCATGCGGTGCTGGCGCGTCCCGCCCTCAGAACAGGGCGGCGCATGTCGCATATCTTCCGCTTCGATGTGCCGATGTATCCCAAACCCCTGATGGTCACCGATGCCGCGCTCAACATCCGCCCGACTTTGACCGAAAAGCTCGACATCATCCACAATGCTATCGATCTGGCCCATATATTGGGGATCCCCAACCCGAAAGTGGCCATTCTGTCGGCGGTGGAAACGGTCAACCCCGATCTGCCGTCCACCATCGATGCCGCCGCCCTGTGCAAGATGGCGGATCGCGGCCAGTTGAAAGGCGGGATCGTCGATGGTCCTTTGGCTTTCGACAATGCCATTTCCGCCCATGCCGCCCAAATCAAGGGCATTGTCTCGCCGGTGGCGGGAGATGCCGATATCCTGATGGTGCCGGATCTGGAATCGGGCAATATGCTGGCCAAGCAGCTTGAATATCTGGCAGGTGCCACGGGCTCCGGTCTGGTGCTGGGGGCACGGATACCGATTGCGC
This sequence comes from uncultured Hyphomicrobiales bacterium, assembly GCA_903930675.1. Classification (GTDB taxonomy): domain Bacteria; phylum Pseudomonadota; class Alphaproteobacteria; order Rhizobiales; family Beijerinckiaceae; genus CAIYZJ01. The sequence goes on along the minus strand of CAIYZJ010000043.1, from coordinate 5,025 downwards.
TGACCAGCCGCGCCGATGGCCCGACCACCCGTGTCGCCTCGGCATTGCTCGGCCTGCTGGCCGCCCATACGGCACGGCAGAAAGCCGCAAAACCCCAATAAGCGAGGCCCGTCAAACCATGTCCATTCTTGCGGTCAATGCCGGTTCGTCCTCGCTGAAATTTTCGCTTTATCCGCCGGCTGGCCACAGCGTCGGCGCGAGCCTTCTGACAGGACAGTTTCAGGGGCTGGAGCCGCATGGCACGCCACAGATGAGCTGGCAGATGGAGGGCAAAACCGGCACCGACAGGCTGGAAGCCAGTGCCGATCCGTTCGACGAAGCGCTGGCGCGTTTGCGCGCATTCCTCTCGGGCATGGAGAGACTGCCACCCTTGCGCGGCATTGCCCATCGGGTAGTCCACGGCGGCAGCCTCTATCGCGACAGTCTTGTGGTGGATGAGACAGTTCTGGGCCAGCTCGAAACGCTCAACTCGCTGGCTCCGCTGCATCAACCGCACAATCTGGCCGGAATTCGCGCTTTTGCTCAGGCCTTTCCGGCTTTGCCGCAAATCGCCTGTTTCGACACCGCCTTTCATGCCAGCGTGCCGCCGCAAGACTATGAATTTGCCCTGCCGCAAAGCCTCACGGCATCGGGCGTGCGCCGTTACGGATTTCACGGCCTGTCCTACCACTACATCATGGGGCAGCTGCAGGCCCGTAGCGCCAAAGCCAAAGGCCGCGTGCTGATGGCGCATCTGGGCAACGGGGCGAGCCTGTGCGGTGCGCTTGGCGGCCTGAGCCAGACCACAACCATGGGCTTTTCGGCGCTGGACGGACTGATCATGGGCACGCGCAGCGGCTCGCTCGATGCCGGCGTTTTGCTCTATCTGCTCGAACAGGGCTGGAGCCATGACCGGCTGCAAAACCTGCTTTACAAGGAATCCGGCCTGCTCGGCATTTCCGGCCTGTCCGCCGATATGCGCAAATTGCGCCAGAGCGACAATCCGCAGGCCCGCCACGCGATTGAACTGTTCACCCACCGCATCATCCGCGAAGCCGGTGCGATGACCGGCTGCCTGCAAGGGCTGGATGTGATCGCCTTCAGCGGCGGCATCGGCGAACATGACGCGGTCTTGCGCCATGATGTCTGCACCGCTCTGGGCTGGCTCGGGGTCAGGATCGACGATGACCTCAACGGCAAGGCAATCGGTGATCAGGCCATGGCCATCCACACCGCAGAGAGCACCATCGACGTCTGGGTGATCCCGACCGACGAAGGCTTTGTGGCGGCATCGGAGGCCGCGCGACTGTTGGCCTGACAGGCCTTATTTTTTAAGCCCTTATTGTTTCAGCCCTTGTTTTTGGGCGTCAAAGTCTGTTCCATATCGCTGGCCAGCCGCGCCATGATGCGGGATTTTTCATGCACCGAGAGCTGGCCGATCTGGTCGAGCAGTTTTTCAAAATCGCTCAAGGGCATGGCAGCATGGGCGGTGTCGATGGTTGCCAGATCGAGCGGAATTTCGGTTACAGTCGTCGTTTGGGCGGCGCGGTCCGAGCGGATGACGGCCATTTCCGCTTCGGCGCGTTTGAACGCGTCCACCTCGGCCTGCTCCATGTCCTTTTCCTGCAGCCTGCCGAGCCCCAACTGATGTGCCTTGATTTTGAGTTCGACCTTTTCGCGGTCGGTCAATGTCCCATCGGCGACTTTGGCATCGACCAGGGTTTTGAATGTGGAGGCACGCTCGCGCATTTTCTCGGAAAAGCCGGAGGCCAGAATACCGGTCGGCAGGGCCACCAGCCCGAGGCCGACCAGTGAAATGATCATGGTCATGAACTGGCCCAAAGGCGTCACCGGATAAATATCGCCATAGCCCACGCTCAACAACGTAATCATCGCCCAATAGGTTGCCTCGGGAATGGAGGTAAACTTTTCGGGCTGCACCTCGTGCTCGACCAGATAGACGATACTGGCCGAAAAGATCGTCACCACCAGCGTGATGAACAACGCCGCGCTGAGCGAGGGCATCTGCTCCTCGAACACTTCCGACAGCGTCGACATGGCCGAGGAATAGCGGGTGAATTTCAGCAGCCGCAGCAGACGGATCACCCGCAGGAAGCGCAAATCGATCTGGATCAGGAAGGTCATATAGAAGGGCAGAATGGCAATCAGATCGACCAGCGCGGCGGGGCTGACCATATAGCGCAGACGGCCGACGACCGGCTCCTCGTAATCGGGATTTTCAACACAGCAATAGACGCGGAACAGATATTCGACGCTGAAAATGCCCACCGTGATCATATCGAAAATATGGAATTCACGGGCCAGCACATCGTGCACATCGGCAACACTTTCCAGCATCACCGCCACCACCGACAGGAAAATCACCCCGCCCATGAAAATATCGAACACCGCATGCAACTGGCCCGAATGCACATCCGGATTCATGGTGGAATAGACATGCTGGCGGAAGGTGCGACCCTTGTTGAGACCGATAAAATCTGTCCAGATCGGCCCGATAAACCGCACCAGCTTGGCGAGCCGGAGCAACCGCACCAGCCGCAAAAAGCGCAGATCGATCAAACCGCCGAAACTGATGAAAAAAGGCAGGATCACCACCAGATCCAGCAAGGCCATCGGGGTGACGGCATAGCGCAGGGTCGAAAACCGCTTGTTGATCAATGAGGGCTGCAACCCGCCGGTGATGAGCCGCAAAACATATTCGGCTGTGAAAACCACCAGACTGAACTCGTCGAAAATCACCAATTCGCGATGGAAGGTGGTGGCGATGAAATCGATATGTTCCAGCACGATCGACAACGAGCTGAGCACGATCATCACAATGATGAAATCCGAGATCAGCGAGGCCAGCTTGCTTTTATGGTGGCCCGCAAACATCAGACTGTAGAGATAAATGCGGATGGCATGCAGCGGATGGTGCGATAACGCCTTGTCACTGTGTCTCGTCATTACTCAACCGGCCTCCGCTACACCACGCACACCCTCGCCCATCGGGCGAACCCACCACATCGTCATGTTTTAACCAATGAGGCCAAATCGCACATTGCGCGAGATCAAACCAGTCGAAATTCCTGAATTTCATTGTTGTTGTGGCGCAAACGATGGGCAATCGAGCGGGCCACCCGCGTCATCACCCGCGCCACAATGTCCGGATGATCCGCGAAGGCCCGATCGAATGCCGCCCGATCAAGGCCGATCAATTCGGTCGGCGTGACGGCCCTGACTTCTGCCGAATGGGGTTGTTGTTCGAGAAACGACATTTCGCCGAACATGTGCCCTGCGCCGAGCGTTGCCAGATGGACCGGGGCCTGCCCCTGCAACGGCAGGGTCATTTTGACCTCGCCGGAGCTGATCAACATCAATTCATGCCCTGTTGTCTGTCTCGAAAAAATCAGATCTCCCGCCGCATAGGCCCGCCGGACAAGGCAGGTCTCGAGGCTCGCCATCTCTTGCTTGTCCATCCCCTTGACCAGATCAAAGCGTGTCAAAGGCAGTTTGGCTTGCGACAGGCTGACATAGCCTGCCATCTGCAGGGTTTGGGTCTCGACCCATTCCAGCGCATCACTGAAATGCTCGAAAATTGTGATCGTCGGGTCAGCCGACAGCCCCAGATGATCCACATAACTGCGCAAATCGCGACCATTGGGCAATTGCTCGGGCAGGTGGCTCAACACCAATTTGCCGCCATGCAGCGCCAGCATATGGCTCAACCGTTCGATGATATGTCCGGCGGTAAAATCCAGCGATTGCACATGCATGAAATCAAGCACCAGAAAGCGCACCTGCTTGGCATCGGGCTTGATAGCCAGAAACAGCTGGTTGGTCGTGCCGAAAAACAGACTGCCTTGCAATTCGTAAATGGCCGTCTGATGGCCCCATTGTTCCAGAATGGCCCGCTCTTCGGGCAGGCGTACCCGTTTGGAAAACAGGTCATTGCCGTAAGACCGGCGGCGCAAGGTACTGGTGTGGCTTTGCTCGCGGATGAACATCAGGATCGAGAGGGCCACACCGAGGCCGGACGCCGCGATCAGGCCGATGGTGTTGGCGGCAATCGCCACAATCACAATGACCGCGAAATCAACCATGGTATCGCGCGAGCGCAGCAGTTTGACCGAGGACCAGTCGATCATATGCAGGCCGATCACCACCAGAACCGCCGCCAGTGCCGATACGGGCACCCAAGCCACCAGCGCCGACAGCAGCACCACCACCACAAGCGACCACAACCCCTGAAACACGCTCGACAGTTTGGTGGTGCCGCCACTGGCCTCGTTGACAAGGCTCGCCCCCATCGTGCCCGCACCCGGCACACCGCCGAACAGCGCACTCACGAGATTGCCGAGCCCCTGCCCGATCAATTCGCGGTTGGGGTCATTTTGCGAGCCCGTCAACGTATCCAGCACCACGCAGGTTTTCAGCGTATCGATCGACAGCAGCACCGACAGGGTCAAGGCGGTTACGATCACCGGTTCGATGGCCGGTGCGGGCATGGTTGCCAGCGCGTTCCAGATCGCTGCCATGGCACCTGTCACATCGCCAGCCGTGGCCTTGATCGGCCCGATAACCAGCCCGTTGCCCGCCAAATTCCGCAAATCCGGAAATTGTGTCAGCGCCAGCAGCCAATAGGCTGCAATCCCGGTGACCAGCCCGAGAATGACCGAGGGCACGGATTTGACCATACGCGGCATCAGCCACATGCCCGATGCGGTGGCCAGCCCGATCAGCACGCTCGGCACGACCCAATGCGACGGATCGGCCAGACCATGCCAGAGGTTCATGTCCTTGGGAAAGGCCAGCCATTTGGGCAACTGGCTGAGAATGATCACCATCCCGACGCCGCTCATATAGCCGCTGACGACCGGAAACGGCATGTAATTGATCAAGCCGCCCAACCGCATCACGCCGTAACCGAGCTGGATCAGGCCCGACAGCAGTGCCACCAGAAACAGGCTGACAAGAATCGTTACAACCGGCTGGCCCTGCGCCATCATCTCGATGGTCATGGCCGACAAGACGGCCGCCGCAGGG
>CAIYZJ010000042.1 GCA_903930675.1 uncultured Hyphomicrobiales bacterium | reverse complement strand
TGATCGCCTGACGCACCATCGGATTGTTGGTGGGGGCCACCAGATGGTTGAAGCGCGCCCAGCCCATATTGCCGGTCGGATCAAGGTTTTCCACCTTAACACCCGGGGCTTTCTTGACCAGATCGATCAGATCGGGTGTCACCTGTTCCCAATAGTCGATTTCGCCCGACATCAGGGCATTCATCGCGGTATTGGCATCCATCGTATACCATTCGACGCGGTCGACTTTGGCAATCTTGCCGCCTGCGGCCGACGAGACAGCCTCCTTGCGCGGCGCATAGGCTTTGAATTTTTCGTAAATGGCCAGATTGCCCGGCTTCCAGTTGGCCTTGTTGAACATGAAGGGTCCGGAACCGGTGGTGTCTTCGATCTGCTTGTCGGCAGGGGTTTCAGCGACCCGCTTGGGCATCATAAACGGCACGTTGGACGAGATCTTGCCGATCGAATCCAGCACAACACCATAAGGACGCTTCAAAGTCAGGCTGATGGTTTTCTTGCCGTCGGCTTCGAGCTTGTCGGTGACAGCAAACAGGCGCTGGCCCATGCCGTCGCGCTTGCCCCAGCGTTGCAGCGAGGCCACGCAATCCTCGGCGGTGACTTCGGTGCCGTCATGCCAGGCCAGCCCGTCGCGCAGGGTCATCGTATATTTCAGGCGGTCTGCCGAAACATCGAGATTTTCGACCATTTGAGGCTGTGGCTTGAGGTTGTTGTCGAGCGCGAACAGCGTATCGTAAACCATATAACCGTGGTTGCGGCTGATATAGCCGGTGGTCCAGATCGGATCGAGAATTTGCAAATTGGCATGGGGCACCACTTTCAGCACATTGCGTTTTGCCTGCGCCTTCGCGGCCCCCGCCGGAAGTGTTGCCGCCGCAGCTGTTGCCGCCGTGCCTGCCAGAATATCTCTACGCGATAGTGTCATTGTCTACTCTCCGTTAGTCGGGTGATCCGGTTTGTTCTCTGTAATCACGAGCCTCAAGTTTGATCTCTTCTGTGATTGAACGATGGACGTGGCTGTCTGTCAAATAGGACCTGCCGGATGGTCGGTTTGATCAGGATTTCCATTGATTTTCCGGTGCGCATATGGTGGAAATGTTGTGCAATAAAAGTTCGTTTGCTGCGTTCCATTCACCCTCGTCGGGATCTGTTCGGATATGGGCAAGAAAGTCAGCCAGCTGTTGAAAAAGAAGTTGTCTTTTTTGAAAGGCTTCCGGCTCGGTTTTGCCAGTTTACCTTTGTTTTTTATGAATTTCGGTCAGTCTCAACCCTCCATCCTGCGCGATGACGGAATTGGATCGGATTGGAATGCTATTGGTGCGGATTTGCGTCACGTCATGACAAGGGAAATCAGACACTAATTTTTTTATGGATTTTTGATGCCAGTTCCTGCACGCGGTCCGGGCGAAATTGTGCCTCTGGATGAACCTGATTTGAAACCCGCCAGTGACATCGAGACCGTTCTAGGGCGGGAACTCGAATCAATCGTTGGTCCGTCCAAAGCCAATGATGCCGCCAAGCGTACAATCGCCGTCTTGCGCAAGACCGAAGTCTTTTCAGGACCCTTGCCGCCACCTTCGATCCTGAAACAATATGATGCGATTACTGCGGGCTTTGCCGACCGTATTGTGGCCATGGCCGAGAAAGAACAAAGCCACCGCCATTCCATTATGGATCAGGAACTGCGCATCAATGCCGAGGAGCGCAAATTTGGAAGCCGAATTGCGCTGTGCTTTGGTGTGTCATTGCTGATCGCAGGATGTTATTGCGCATCGATCGGACAAGTCGCCATCGGCTGCGCTTTGTTCGGCACATTCGGGGTCACAACAATCGGCTTGTTTATACGGGGCGATGTCAAAATGACCCCGCCAGCAGGTAAAAGCCAGCCTGCGGGGCAAATGAACGCGCCGAAAAGGTCAAAATCACCCAAACGCCGCCGCTGACGCCTCACGACTTCTTGATGATCGGCTGGTCTACCCGCAAGAACGGATGGGCCGCCTCAAAGGCCTTTGCGGCGCGCAGAACCAGTGCGTCGGCGTTCATCGGACCGACGATTTGCAGGCCGATGGGCAGGCCGTCATGCGACAGGCCGCAGGGCACGGTGGCGGCCGGTTGCATGGTGAGGTTGAAAGGATAGGTGAAGGGCGTCCAGCGGGTCCAGTCCTCGCCCCACGAGGGATCGGCGGGCACGTTGCGTCCGGCTTCAAAGGCGGGCAGGGCCAGTGACGGCGTCAACAGCAGATCGTATTTTTGGTGGAACAGGGCCATTTTATGCGCCAGCGCGTTGCGGCCGTAGAGCAGTGCATCGGCATAATCGGCGCCCGACAGACGCTCTCCGTCTTTGGCAACAGCGATCAGGCCGGGATCCATCTTGGCGCGTTGTTCGGGGCTGAATTGTTTCAGCGCGAGCGTACAGCCTGCCTGCCACAGCGTCATCAACGGGGCAAGCGGATCGGTGAAATCGGGATCGGCCTCTTCCACATGCGCGCCGAGGGCAGCAAAGGCACGGGCGGCCTGTTCGGTCAGGCGGGCGACATCGGGATCGACCTTGTCGACATAGCCCAAACGTGGCGACCAGGCGATCCGGAGCCCGCGCAACCCGTCATTGAGGCTGGCGCGGTAATCGGGCGGTGGCGTGGTCTGGGCTGTCATGTCGCGGCTGTCGGGCTGTCCGATCACCGACAAAGCGAGGGCGGAATCCTCGACCGTGCGAGACAGCGGGCCGACATGGGCGAGAAATCCCATGGTCGAAACCGGCGAAGCTGGCACGCGGCCATAGCTGGCCTTGATGCCGAACACGCCGCAAAAAGCGGCAGGAATGCGGATCGAGCCCGCGCCGTCGGTGCCGATATGGATCACACCGAGGTTGAGGGCCGCGGTGGCCGCCCCGCCTGCCGTCGAACCGCCGGGATTGCGGCTGGTGTTCCACGGATTGCGCGAAATGCCGGTCAGCGGCGAATCACCCACGCCTTTCCAGCCGAATTCCGGCATGGTGGTTTTGCCGAGCAAAATCGCGCCCGCCTCGCGCAAGCGCGCCACGGCGGGGGCATCGGAATCAGAGGGCGTGGTCGGCGTGACGGCAGACCCGCGGCGGTTGGGCCAATCCTTGACGTTGAGATTGTCCTTGATGGTAACGCCCACCCCGTCGAGCAGGCCTTGAGGTGCGCCCTTGTGCCAGCGGGCCTCGGACGCCTTGGCGGCCTGAAGCACACCTTCATGGTCAATCAGCGTGAAAGCGTTGATGGCGGGTTCGGCGGCGTCAATACGGGCCAGTGTATCCTTGGCCACTTCAACAGGAGACAGCACCTTGTTGCGATAGGCCTTCAGCAGCTCGATGCCGCTCATTGTTGCAATCTCAGTCATACGCCGTCCCCCGAATGGATTTACTTTTGCTATGGAACCCGAAATTTGTCCGATCTGCAATGTGCCAGTTGCTCTTGCCATGTGGGTTCATGCCAAGTCATCATGCTGGCATTGGAATTATGGAGATGGTTCGATGCGCAATCTGAAAATCGACGCCCGCCGGTTGTGGGACGAGATCCACGAAACCGGCAAAATCGGCGGCACCGCCAAAGGGGGCGTGCGTCGCCTGACCCTGTCTGATGAAGACCGGCAGGTGCGCGACTGGTTTGCCGCCAAGGCCCGCGCACTCGGGTGTACGGTGACGGTGGACGGGGTGGGCAATATGTTTGCCCTGCGTGCGGGCCGCAATCCCGACCGATTGCCGATTGCCATGGGAAGCCATCTCGATACCCAGCCGACGGGAGGCAAATTCGACGGTATTCTCGGCGTGCTGGCCGGTGTCGAAGTGTTGCAGACGCTCAACGACAACAACATCGAAACCGAATCGCCGTTGCTGCTGATCAACTGGACCAATGAGGAAGGCTCGCGCTTTTCCCCTGCCGTGATGGGATCGGGGGCCTTTACCGGTGCCTTGCCGCTGGACGAGGTGCTGGCGAAAACCGATCGGGACGGGATCAGCTTTTCACAAGCCATTGACAGCATCGGCTATCGCGGGGCAATGCCAGTCGGCAACCGTCCGATGGCCGCCTATTTCGAATTGCACATCGAACAGGGCCCCTATCTCGAAGCCGAGGGCCAGACCATCGGCGTGGTCACGCTGGTGCAAGGCATCCGCTGGTTCAACTGCACGGTCAAAGGGCAGGATTCCCATGCGGGCACGACACCGATGCACCGGCGGTCCGATGCCATTCTGGCCTTTGCCCGCCTGACGGACAGGATTGATACAATCGCCCGCAAGCATGGTCCTTTGGCCGTTGCCACCGTGGGCGTGGTCGATGTGCCCTCGGCTTCCATCAATGTCGTGGCGGGGGATGTATCCTTCACCGTCGATATCCGTGATCCAGATGATGCGGTGCTGGACCGGATGGAAACGGAGATCCGCAAGGCAGCCCGGGAGATCGCTGCCTTGAACGGCACCGAATTCACGCTCGATTGTTTCTGGAAAGCGGCTCCGGTACCGTTTGATGCCGATTGCATCGCCTCGGTGCGTGCGGCTGCGGAGCAATCGCATTTGACGGCGCGCGATTGCGTGTCCGGCGCCAGCCATGATGCTGCCTATATGCAGGGCATTGTTCCGTCTGCGATGATTTTTGTGCCCTCGCAAGACGGGCTGTCGCATAACGAGCTGGAACATTCCACGCTCGAGCATTGCGGGGCAGGGGCGCAGGTTTTGCTGGATGCCGTGTTGAATTATGACGAAAAAAGCCGCCGGTAATTCCGGCAGCTTCCTGAATATCGTGTTTGCCGCTGATCAGTGCAGCAGATGCATGATGAAGGGGACATCGAAATAAATTCCCGACAGCAACACAACACCCAGCGCCCCCAAGGTGGCAGAGCCGAAGGCAAACAACAAAATACCCGACAGAAGGGCGACCGAAGATAACACGATGGCCAGCTGGATCATCAGCGATGAGGTCTCATAGGCATGGCTTTTAGCGAAATTGATGTCGCGCTTTTCTTCCAGCACTTTGGCGCGTGACATCAATTCCCTGCGGCCTTCATTGGTGGAGGGTTCGGATTCATAGCGCTCGACATCGCGCTGCCATGCGGCAACTTGCTTCTTGCCTTCTTCGGTGTTGCCCTGCGGGGTCAGCTGCAAGGCCTGTGCAGTGGTGCGCAAGGTAGTCTGGCGGATGGTTTTTGCCTGATAGAAATTCCACAAATTGCTGGCTTCGATGTTGGAATTGAGCGCAATGGTCTGGTGCTCTTTGCCGTTCATTTCCGACAATGCCAGAAACAAAGCCATAAAAGC
>CAIYZJ010000041.1 GCA_903930675.1 uncultured Hyphomicrobiales bacterium | reverse complement strand
CCTTGCCCGAAGCCCCCACCAGAATATCGATGCCCCATTCGATCATCTCGATGTGTTCGCCGCCGATGCTGCTGACCGCATCAACCGAAATCAAAGCACCATGGGCGCGGGCCAGTGCCGCCACTTGCGCGACAGGATTGAGCATGCCCGTGCTGGTTTCATGATGGACAACCAACACCAGACGATAGGCCTTGGCCTGCAATGTGGCTTGAAGCCGGACCAGATCGATCGCCTCTTGCCATTCAAACCGCAGATGATCGACATCCGCACTATGGGTGCGGGCCACTTCGGCCAGCCGTTCGCCGAATTCGCCGTTGCTGATGACCAGAATGGCCCCCTGTCTGGCCAGTCCTGCAATAATACATTCATTGGCGGCCGTGCCGGAACCGGTCACAAAGGCGATTTCATAGCTGTCATCCGCCCCGACAACGGGACGCAACAGTTTTGCGGACTGGCGCAGAATATCGGAAAATTCCACCTCGCGATGGCCGATATTGGTGGTCAGTACCGCGCGCTGCACGGCATCCGACAACATCACGGGGCCGGGGCACAGAAGAATTTTGCGCAAGTCACGATGCCCCGCGCCATTCGCGCAAGGAGTGTCAATTCTGAGGAGATTTGTTTTCAATAACAACGCCTAACGTGAATGAGGAAGGGAATGGAAAACGCGCTGGATGCCTGTTTGCCGTACTAAAATCGGCATGAATAAGCTTCCGCTGCATCAAGCTGCGCTGGCTCGTCCTTGAGTGGCCAATCAGCCACAAAAATCGGAATGGATATAAATAGAAATGGGAGCGCTAAAATAATGCGCGTAAGATAGATGATATGAGTAACCTTTATGCTGGAATAACCCTAGCAGTTGTTCCCCAAATATACAATCAAGCACTCAAATCAGCCGATCGGATTGCCGCTCAAAGACTTTTGAGCCAGGCGATCACCTCGGACTTTGACACAATGGGTGTATCGATATGCCCTGCACTCACCACTTTATATTGGCTCTTGGGGTGTTTGGCTCCCCCTTCATATGCGTAGCCCGGACCCAGTTCCGAAAGCCTGTCACCATTGCCGATCACCCACAGAAACGGAACCCTTGGCATGGCCGCGCTATTATGAGGGATCACGGCGGGCCCGCTCGGGTCAAAAAAGCTCAGATAGGCTTTTGGCGTGGCTTTGACCTGAAAATTCTTGCCTTGGTTGGAATCTGCAAAATCAGTGATCTCGAGTCCGCGCCCCGCTTTGATCATCTGGCGGGCTTTGTCCACCGAGGCGATGATGTCGGGGCGGTTGAACCGTTCGGGCGTATGCCCTGCGGCCAGCGACATCACCCCCGCCAAGCCCGCAGGATGGCGCGCGGCATAGCCGATCACCGCATTCGCGCCCAGACTCTGTCCGGCAATCACGATTTTCCGAGCACCTTGGGCCCGTAAAGCGACGATGGCTTGGCCGCTTTCGGCAAGCGCTTGGTCATAGGGTATCCCGTAGCTCTCGGGCTGGCCTGCCGTACCTGCCCATGCCATGCGCGGCGAAATGACTTTCGCGCCTTCGGCTTCGAGCGCATCGGCGAGCGGCTTGGTCGGCCCCGCCGGCCTGCCGCCTTTGCCATGCACCATGACAATCCCGAAGCCCGCCAGCGCACCCTCAGGACTTTGGGATTGCGCCATTGCAACAGCAGGCAGCAAAAGTCCGAGCATAGCAATTCCAAAAATACGGCCAACCCGCGCCATTGTGTCCCCCTGCCTCATGCAACCCAGCATAAAGCCCGGCACCGGTTTAAGGAAATGCCGTTTCAGCCGTCTTTATGTCTATAGGCCGAGAGTGGAAACCATGCGGATTTCGTTTAATCCTTCCGTGATGAACATGAAGCCGGTACAACCGATCCATCGGGTTGTGCGGCAAGACCGCTCGTTGCTGGCTGATCCTGTCGACAGCGAGCCCGTCTCGAACGCCTCTGTCAGCACCTCGCTATCGCCTTTGCTGGTGCAAAAATCCAAAGAAGATGTGACCAATGAGGGGCAATACAAGAAAAATCCCTTGTGGAATGCGATGTTGAACCTACCCTGAGAAGTGATCATCCTGCCCTACCGGCGGGATCAGCGGAGACATCATGTTCACATCACGGTTAAATCCCTTTGCCCTGACCGCTCTTGTGGTTCTGTTGCTGACCGGCGTGACAGCCACCACAGCCCGCAGCGCGACGCCGGAAGAAATCAAGAAACAGCAGGACCAGATCCGCGAACGCTCGAAAGAGACCGAGGACAAGGCACAGTCCGACAAGCAGGCCCGCGAGCGCGAAGAGGCCCGCAAGGCGCAGGAATTGCGTGACAAGCAGTGGAAAGAGGAAAATCCCAACAGCCCGTTGCCGCGCCCCGCTTTGCCCGATCCGGCCAATCGTCCGCCTGTATCCTCCGGTGGTATGATGGCACCGCCCCCCTTGATCGGCGATCCCAATGCCCGCTCGGTACAGGCGGCACTGGCCCAGATCGATTTTGAGCTGAGAAACATCAACCAACGGTTGCAGCGGCTCGAGCAGATGCTCAACGCCCAAGGCCAGACCCGGCCACCTCCGGCCCTGACCGGCGGCGGCAGCAATCCCAATCCCCGACCGCCTTCGCTGACAGATACCATAGCTGACCAGCAGGCCCAGATCCGGGAGCGCAGCCGCGCCAATGAAAACCGCGCGCAAGCCGAAGCCAATGAAAAGGAATGGGCCGAGCGTCGCAGGGCGCAGGACCAGCGCAACGGGGCGGACAATCGCGACAGTTTCATCACTCCTGCCGTGGTCTCCGATTATTATCTCGGTCCGAAGGAGCCGCCTTTGCGCCGCTGATTCTGCCGGTGCCGTCGGTGTCCACACGGTAAAATACGGGTGTGGAATAAGGGGCAACAGGGGAAAAACACCGTTTGATGGCAGATTCATCAAAAATTCTCGGCCAAGGACTTGCTGAACTGCCCTTCGGTCGTGTAAGTGTCCACCTGAATTGGATTGACGACATAGAACCAATGACTTGGAGAGCCGGTTCCGACCGGTCCCCATGGACAGAGAAAGAGACCGACGATGAAAATCCGCAATAGCCTGAAGTCGCTTCGCAACCGTCACCGCGACAACCAGCTGGTCCGTCGCAAGGGCCGCGTTTACATCATCAACAAGACCCAGCCTCGTTACAAGGCACGCCAGGGCTGACCCCTGACGTCTCCCGTCATCACCTGGTGATAAATGGACGGGGATGAATGGATCGGGACAACAAAGCCTCCCGATCACGCCTGACGATTGAGAGTGTGTCGAGCCTCGCTTGTGCGGGGCTTTTTGCATGTATTGAACATGTCGGATTGCGGGCGCTTTTTAATTGCGCTTTGCCTTGCGCCGCTCATTGCGCGGGCCATTCAACGCCGCCGCTTGGCTTGTCTGACGGGTTATACAGTATTTTCTGTTCCGCGGATTAACCAGCCTTGGCAAAGACGCTGTTGTTTCGGGGGATATTCTGCTTATATATTTCTCTATGGTGGTGTGAACGGTTTTGAAATACACCTCCGTTATGGATCAGGGCGACACGATGTTTTCTGCTATTCCTAAATTTCTGTTCCAGCGTGATCTGGAACTGTCGATAGAAGGCTCATGGCCTTTCTGGTGCCTGCTGATCGTTGTCGTATCGTTCGACGTGTCTTTGCTGGTCTCGCTGATAGCCCTTATCGCCAAAGCGCGGTAAGGCACTTCACCGCCTGCATCGTCCCGCGAGAAACTGATCCTTAGGACAACCAGACTTAACCTACCTGCCCCTGTTTGCCCTTGATCGAGTTCATATTGTACTGGATATGGGTGCATCCGCTGGTTGAAAAGCGTTTTTTGGCACAAACCTTGACCGCGAAATGGTCCATCCCCATATGGCCGGGATTTTTGGTATACTGGAAGACACTGCGGTCAATCTGTTTGACAATGCCCCAAACCGGCTGACCGGAAATCGAGGTGTCAATCATCTCGTATCCGTCGGGAATGGGTACACGGATCATGCAAACCGATACACCTTCCAGCCAGTAGAGCAATGTCACACTGTCATTGGTTTCGGGACGCAACTCGGCTTCTTTCAATGCACCCTTGTCGCCGCCTTTGCGAAGGCAAGAGGCCTCTGCCCCGCCCGACAGGCCGAGAGCAAAGACCAGAGCGAGCGCAAACAGCCCGATCACACGCATCATACAACGACCTGAACACACCATCACTGCACCAACTCCACCCCGACGCCGATCTTTGATCGGTGAGCGTCAAGAATATATCCAAAGACCATAGCATTGAACAGGACGCTTTGATGCAAATCAATGTCCGAAATTGGCTTTGATCTAGCGTGGAGTGCAATAGAGGGAGGCAATCATGAAAAATACCGTCGAACAGGCCCGACAAGCCATTGCAGACCATATTCACATGTCATCCAACCAGATGGATACCAATCTGCAGGCTTTGCACGAGATCACGCGTCACATAGAGGCATTTCACAGTGCCCGCGCCGGGATTTATCTGGAAACCTTTGAAAAAATGTCCGGCACCACGGATTTTCAGGCTCTTTTATTGCTTCAACAGGAATTCACCCAGTCTCTGGCGGACAATTTTTTGAGCCATTCCAAAGCCATGACCGAGACGCTGGCCCGTTCTGCTTTTTATGTCGATTGTCCCTAGCACGGGGTATTTATTCGGAGACGACGCCATATTTGATCAAATCCTTGATCAATTTGCGCAATGCCACCCATTGTGCCTCGAGCAATGTTTCGACATCGCTGTTGTTGGAGACAAAACCGGGCTTGATGATAAATGTGCCGTCTTCCTTGCGCAGAAGGAAACCAAGCTCTTCCAGTTTTTTGAGCTTGCGCCTTGCAGTAGCACGGTCAATACCAGTTGTATTCGCAACAGTGGAAATATTGACGCCGCGTGCCGAAAGCAATCTTATAAGATCGGAATCGCTTATTTCCTCTGTGTGCATGCCGGATTCGACGACATCCTGCATGGCGGCATTGGCTACGACATAGATAATTAGTGCATTATCAATGTCATTATCAGCAAATTTTTTCAGAACACGACAAATTTCGATGAAAAAATCACCAAATTTGAAACCGAATATCCTGTTTTTTGAAGGCGTGGTCGCGGTGTTGAAATTGATCATGTGTTCCCGACTTTTTAATTACTAATCTATCTAT
>CAIYZJ010000040.1 GCA_903930675.1 uncultured Hyphomicrobiales bacterium | reverse complement strand
GCGGGTTTCCTGTGCATCGAACACATCCCAGACCAGCGTGGCCGCCTGTCCCTGCGGCAAATGGGGGCCCGCTGTCAGATAACCGCGCAAATGCAGGCCTGCCTGAGCGGGCGCATTGGGCAATTTGACACCATAGCGTTGCGCACCAGTTGCGAGCCCCTCTTGCACGGCTTGCTGCAAGGGCTTGGACACACCGTCGATGCCCTCGATCACCACAATGGTCCCCGCGCCGAGATGGGGGCGGGCGGATCCGTTGCCGGTGCCTTGGCAGGCACCCAGCAGCAAGGCTGGAATCAGCATGAAGAACAGGCGGGTGAGGGTGCGAATGGTCAGACTCATGGCACTCTTCATATAGCAGACGCGACGGCGGGGAAACTGTCGGCAGGTTGTATCCCGACCGAACGGAAAAGTGATTGTTGACAGACAAGGGCACGGTCAAGAGGGGTTAGCCACAACAACCTGCCATAAAATGACGGGATAAAGCGGGCAGGCCGGTGCGCGGCCTCTTTCCCGAAAGGCTTGGGCACCCTACATCTGGTCCATGGTGACACCGAAGCCCGATCATGATCTGCCCGAACCGGATGCGGACGAGCCCGACGAGCCTGTCGAGGCCGGATCTGCAGCCGAACCGCTCGATCTGGGCTTTGACCAGCCCTCCGATCTCGGCGAATTGGCGGCCGGTGTCGAGGTCATCCGCAAATGCCATGCGACACTGCCCAACAAGCCGGGTGTCTACCGCATGTTCAATCACGCGGGCGATGTGCTCTATGTCGGCAAAGCCAAGAGCCTCAAAAAAAGGGTGGCCAATTATGTGCGCGAATCGGGCCATTCCAACCGCATCGCGCGGATGATCGCGCTGACGGCGGCGATGGAATTCATCACCACCGGCACGGAATCGGAAGCCTTGCTGCTCGAAGCCAATCTGATCAAGCAACTCAAGCCGCGTTTCAACGTGTTGCTGCGCGACGACAAGAGTTTTCCCTATATCCTGATCAGTGCCGATCACGAGGCCGCGCAACTGACCAAGCATCGCGGCGCGCGCAACAGGCCGGGCCAATATTTCGGTCCCTTTGCCAGCACCTGGGCGGTCAGCCGCACGCTGACCGCGCTGCAACGCGCCTTTTTGCTGCGCACCTGTACCGACAGCTATTACGAAAACCGCACGCGGCCTTGCCTGCTGCACCAGATCAAGCGTTGCGCGGGCCCCTGCACGGGCGAAATCAGCATCGAGGACTACCAGAAACTGACCAAGGAAGCGCGCGACTTCATGCGCGGCCGCTCGATCAGCATCAAGAAAATGCTGGCCGAGGACATGCAAGCCGCTTCCGACGCGCTGGAATTCGAAACCGCCGCCCGTCTGCGTGAACGTCTGGCGGCGCTGTCGGCGATCCAGTCCTCGCAGGATATCAATCCCCATTCGGTTGAAGAGGCGGATGTGTTTGCCCTGCATATGGAAGCGGGGCAGTTTTCGATTCAGGTGTTCTTCTTCCGCAACTTCCAGAATTGGGGCAACCGCGCCTATTTCCCGCGGGCCGACCAGAGCTTGGAACCTGCCGAAGTGCTTGGTGCCTTTCTGGCGCAGTTTTACGACGACAAGCCCGCCCCCGCTTTGATCCTGCTGACCCACGAGATCGAGGACCGCGATGTGCTGGAAGACGCGCTCTCGTCGAAATCGGGCGAGAAGGTCGAGATTCAGGTGCCCCAGCGCGGTGAAAAGCGCGTGCTGGTCGATCACGCTCTGACCAATGCCCGCGAGGCCTTGGGGCGGCGTCTGGCTGATACCTCCTCGCAGCAGAAATTGCTGGTGGCGATGGGACAGGCCCTGGAGCTGGATGGCCCGCTCCGTCGGGTCGAGGTCTATGACAACTCGCATATCTCGGGCACCAATGCGGTGGGCGCGATGATTGTTGCGGGACGCGAGGGGTTTTCCAAACCTCATTATCGCCAGTTCACCATCAAATCGACCGAACTGACGCCGGGCGATGACTATGCGATGATGCGCGAAGTGTTGCAGCGGCGGTTCGCGCGGCTGGTCAAAGAGGGGCCGAAGCCGCCGCTTGCCGACGAGCCCAAATCGGCAGGCGAGGAGCAGGCCGATGCCATGCCAGCCTGGCCCGATCTGGTGTTGGTCGACGGCGGCAAGGGCCAGCTGGACGTCGCAGTCTCGGTGTTCAGGGAATTGGGCGTCGAGGGTGTCCATCTGGTCGGCGTGGCCAAGGGCGTGGACCGCGATGCGGGGCGCGAGACCTTTATCATCCCCGGTCGTGCCCCGTTCAGGCTGCCGCCGCGTGATCCCGCGCTCTATTTCATCCAGCGCTTGCGCGACGAGGCCCACCGCTTTGCCATCGGCTCGCATCGGGCCAAGCGCAAGAAGGATTTCACCCGCTCCAGTCTGGATGACATTGCGGGAATCGGTCCCACACGCAAGCGCGCTTTGCTGATGTATTTCGGTACGGCCAAGGCGGTGGAACAGGCTTCGCTGGATGATCTGGCCCGCACACCGGGTATCAATTTGAACATGGCGCGGATGATTTTTGACTTTTTCCACGATGCTGGCGGTTAATCCATAGGTTTTGTTCAATTTCATCGTTGACGCTTGGCGTTTGACGATGTTTTGTCATTTCATGAGCGAGAATATGAGCGAATCTTCGGCTGCACCCCGCAAATTGCGCGGGGGAGGGCCATTGAGTCTGCCCAATCTGCTGACCTATGCACGGGTGGTGGCGGTTCCTGCCGTTGTGGCCTGCCTGTTCTGGTCCGAAGACGGCACGATGCGCTGGATCGCGCTTGGTATCTATACCGTTGCCGCGATCACAGATTTTTTCGATGGCTGGCTGGCGCGGCTGTGGTCGCAACAATCCTCGCTGGGACGGATGCTGGATCCGATTGCCGATAAATTGCTGGTATCGTCCTGCCTGCTGATGCTGGTCGCCGATCATACGATCGAAGGGCCGTGGTTATGGGCGGCGATTGTGATCCTGTGCCGCGAAATTCTGGTGTCGGGCCTGCGTGAATTTCTGGCCGAACTGCATGTGAGCGTGCCGGTGTCTACCGTCGCCAAATGGAAAACCGCGATGCAACTGTTCGCGCTGGGCTTTTTGATAGTCGGTGATGCTGGCAAGGTGATTTTGCCGCAAACCATCGAAATCGGCCTGTGGTTGCTGGCGGTGGCCGCCGTCCTGACGCTTTATACCGGCTATGATTATTTCCGCGTAGGCTTTCGTCATGTCGTCGAATTGGATGGTCAGTAATCCATCCGGCATTGAGGAGCGACAATGGTCAAACTGGTTTATTTTGCTTGGGTGCGGGAGAGAATGGGGATGGCCGAGGAGATGGTCGAACTGCCCGCCTCAGTGGTAACCATTGCCGATCTCGCGCTCTGGCTGGCCGGCCGCGACGAAGGGGCAGCGCTGGCTTTTGCCAATCCCGAGGTTGTGCGTGCAGCCATCGACAAGCACCATGTCTCCCCGCAAACCCCCGTCAAGGGTGCTCGTGAAATCGCCTTTTTCCCGCCGATGACCGGAGGCTGAGCCGATGGCCGGACCTGTCACGCGCCATATCGGCGTGCAAGCCGCTCCTTTTGATCTCGCCGTCGAGGTCGAGAAATTGACAAAAGGCCGTACCGATATCGGCGCGGTGGTCAGTTTTACCGGCCTGTGCCGCGACGAGGCTGGCCAACTGTCGGCACTGGAGCTCGAACATTATCCCGGCATGGCCGAGGACGAGATGGCCCGCGTGGTGGATGAGGCCGAGCAGCGATGGCCCTTGCAGGCAGTGGGGGTGATCCATCGTTTCGGACTGATCAGGCCGGGCGAGGTGATCGTGCTGGTCGTCACTGCCTCGGCGCATCGCGTGGCCGCTTTCGAGGCAGCCAGTTTCTTGATGGATTATCTGAAAACCCGCGCGCCGTTCTGGAAAAAGGAACATCTGGCGGACGGGTCCAGCGGCAGTTGGGTCGAAGCCAAGGCCCATGACGACTTGGCCGCAGAACGCTGGTCTGCGGCACAAGCTTTCTCAAAGGGCTAAGAGGTTTAGCCGTTAATGTGTCTGCTGGATGGCTGACAGCATCCATGTGCCACCCGACGCGCGGCGGAATGTCCAGATTTCGGTAGCTTCCTGAACCTGGTTGGGATCACCCGACACCACGCGGTTGCTGGCGCGCTCGATCATCGTATTGATGAAGGAAAAGCGCATGGCGACGCTGGCATAATCGCTGCCGCTCTCTGTCCAGCTTTCGGCCAGATCGCCTTGAAGCAGCTTGACCTGCGTGACACTGTCAACCAAGCCCTTCTGGCTGTTGCGGGCCAGATCATCGCCGAAATAAGAGACCATTTCAGGCGTGGCCAAGCCGCGCAATGCGGACAGATCTTCGCGGCTATAGGCATCCTGCACCGCACTTAATAGCTTCTCGAAGGCGGCATAATCGCTGTCACCGATCTGAAGTGGCGCACTTGATACTCCCGCGCCGCCCGATGCGGGCATCATCTCGACCGGTGAGCGTGCATAGCCCTGATCGGCATAGGCAGGCTGTTGACGGGATTTGCGGAACAGGCTCACCACCAAATAGATCAATCCGACCACCAGCAAGGCCTGGAAAACCAGCCCGATCATGCTCATGAATCCGCCCATGCCACCCATGAAACCACTCCCCGAAAGCATGCCGAACAGGCCCGCGCCGAGGAAACCGCCTGCCAGACCGCCCAGCAGGCTGCGCCCGAAGGAGGGAGCGGCTGCGGGCTGTTGCATCGGAGCCTGACCGCCCATGGACGGAGAGGAAGGAGTGGGTTGGGTGATGCTGCGCTGCATTGGTGCGGCGCCGCCCGGGGCCGTATTGGTGGCAGGAGGAGCTGAAAATGTCTTGCTGCCACGGCTGCCCATGCTGCCGCCGTCGCCGGGGCGGGCATCAACCGGAGTGACTGTTTGTCCGCATATCAAGAGCGCGATGGCCAGCACCGCACCCATACGCTTCATCAAATTGGAAGTATTGACGCCAGCAATGCCGCTCATCTTGAATTCCCCTCGCAATGTCATGTTCGATCACGATACATTATACCTAATTATATGGTCTATGTAGGAGTGTTGTTCAAGCCCTGTTTCGTCCGAAAAATCCTGAGCTTTCCAGAGGAAACGGGCCGAGGTATTTTCGGCTTTTCCTTAGTAAAAAAGTAACAGGATCGCGTTAGAGACAGAGGATGAATTCCCGTCTCGTGCGCAAATGTTCGGCCGTGCTGATCCTGCTGGTTGTGGCGGGGTGCGGACTGTTTCGTTTCGAGCAACGTGCTCCGTGGCGGGATCAGGCAGAACGCGAATGCCTGTCGGCGGGGGCGGTCAAAATTAACAGCTATATCGAGCCAGCCCGCGAGGTCGATGGTCCGGGCTCGTGCGGGATGCTGAAACCCTTCCGTATTTCGGCTCTGGCAGAGGGCAGTGTCGGTCTCAAAAGCCGCGCTTTGCTGGCCTGTCCTATGGTCAGCGTGCTTGATCAATGGCTGATCGGGGTGGTCCAGCCCGCCGCCCGACTGTATCTTGGCACCGAGCTGGCCGAGGTCAATCTCGGCTCCTATTCCTGCCGCAACGTCAACAACCAGTGGAGCGGCAATAAATCCGAGCATTCCTACGGCAATGCGGTGGATGTGATGTCGTTCAAATTCGAGGACGGGCGTACGCTCACCGTCGAGCGCGGCTGGCGCGGCGCATCGGCAGACCAGAATTTCCTCAGGGAAGTGTTTGTCGGCGGCTGCCGGTTTTTTTCAACCGTGCTCGCGCCCGGATCGGACATGTTCCATTACAATCACTTGCATATGGATCTGGGGCGGCATGCCGGCGGACGCCAGATCTGCAAGCCGGTTATCAAATTCGAGCCGCGTGTAACCCCTGCAATGGTCAAAGCTCCGATGAGCATGAAAGTGCCGCCGAAGCGGGCCATTCAGGAGGAAGAGGACAATTCCGGCGAATTTGCAGAACCTTCCGCACCCAATGGCGGATCGGTCAAATCCACTCCGCTGCCGCCGGTACAACCGCAAATGATGAACCAGAGCCCTCCCACCCCGCCGGTGTCGGGTGTGCCCGCACCCAACATGCTGTTGCCGCCGGTACGGCCTCCGCGTCTGGGCGGGTTGTATTAGAGCAAAGCCAATTCAGATGTTGACCTTGCGGCTGGTTCTGTCATCAAAGGCCCCATGAATTACAGACACGCTTACCACGCAGGCAATTTTGCCGATGTTGTCAAACATGCGGCGCTCGCGCTCATTCTCGAGTATTTGAAGCGCAAGGACAGCGCGTTTCGGGTGATCGACACCCATTCGGGCATCGGTATCTATGATCTGGCAGGCGACGAGGCCCAGCGCACCGGCGAATGGCATGCGGGCATCGGCCGCCTGCTCGATGCCGATCTGTCGCCCGGGGCAACCGCCTTGCTGGCTCCCTATCTGGAAGCGGTGGCAGCGGTCAAAGGGCTGGTCAAGCCGACCGCCTATCCCGGCTCCCCCGCGATTGCCCAGCATCTGACCCGCGATCAGGACCGTATGATCTTTGTCGAAAAACATCCGCGCGATGCCCAGACCTTGAAAGACACGATGGCAGGAGACGAGCGGATCAAGGTGATCGAACTTGATGGCTGGACAGCTTTGAAGGCCTATATCCCGCCTCCCGAACGGCGCGGTGTCGTGCTGATCGATCCGCCGTTCGAAGTGCCCGACGAATTCGATGCATTGGCACGCAATGTGGTCAAGGCCTATCGCAAATGGCCGACCGGTATCTATGCCGTCTGGTATCCGCTCAAAAACAAAACCGCCAGCGACCTGTTCCGGCAGACCATGAGCGATAGCGGGATACCGCGCATGCTCTGTGTCGAAATGCGGGTGCGCGAGGAGCAGGACCGCGGCCTGTTTTCGGGCAGCGGCCTGATGCTGATCAACCCGCCATTTGTGCTGGCCGAACAGATGGGTCAGCTGTTGCCGGAATTGCTGTCCATTCTCAAACAGGCAGCAGGCAGTGGCTGGTCGGTGACGTGGTTGACACCCTCATGACGCGCAGTTGAGCCGAGCTGCAACTTATTCGAGTTTATTTGATCGTACAGGCATCAAAAATTTCATTTTTGATGGTGGACGCCTGCGAATTGCCGACATATCCTGTCACACAACGATAAGTTTTTCCTAAGAGCAAAAAGCCGATCCAACGGGCCTTCGGGGAAACATAGAAAGTGGGAATTGCAGATCTCGTTTTGCATTCCTGAAGGTTGCGCGAGGGGAAACATAGCCTGTGGGCGTTTTATCTTGACGCGATCTGATGGAATGCAAAGGCCAGACGGTTTGACCTTGGGCTTTACCTCGGGTTCGACCTGGCGGTTCGTCATTCGGGCGGGTTCGTAATACGGGCCGGTCCCCTGATCAGGAGCGATAAGCATGCCGCGTACAGGTGTCGTGAAATTCTTCAATACCGATAAAGGCTATGGATTCATCAAGCCCGATGACGGGGGAACCGATGTGTTCGTCCATGTCACTGCGGTCAGCAGTGCGGGATTGTCCAGCCTTGATCAGGGCCAGAAAATCTCTTTCGAGGTCGAACCCGATAAAAAGGGCAAAGGGCCAAAAGCCGTCGGACTGGTTGTGTTGCCCGAGTGAGCCGTTTACAGCTTGGCATCTGGGACCAGTGGTGGTTTGCCGCATGTTAAGAGGGCTGCATATGAAATTGCGTTCGTCTCCGTTCTCCCCGTTCGGCCGTAAGGTGGTTATGGTCGCCCATATCCTCGGTTTGTCTGATCGGCTGGGCATTGCCACGGCTGATCCATCCGATCCCAATGACCCGTTGCGGGTCGATAATCCGCTCGGCAAATTGCCGGTTCTGGTGCTCGAAGATGGCTCGTCGCTCTATGATTCCCGCGTGATTGTCGATTATCTCGATCATCTGGCCGGTGAAGGGGCTGTAATTCCAAAGGGTGAAGCCAAGTTCACCGTAATGCGGATGCAGGCTTTGGCTGACGGGATTCTCGATGCCTCGATCCTGCAGGTGTATGAAAACCGCTTTCGGGCCGAGGACCGCCGCGAGGTCGGCTGGATCTCCTATCAGGCCGAAAAGGTCAAACGCGCTTTGACGTTTCTGGAAAACAGCCACTTGCCGGCCATTTCCGCGCGCCCCGATGTCGGCGCGATCGCGCTGGCCTGTGCTCTTGGCTATCAGGATTTGCGTTTTCAGGGTGCGTGGCGCAAGGACCACCCGAAACTGGTGGCCTGGCTCAAGGACTTTGCAGCCGCAGTGCCTGCATTCGATTTGACACGCCCGCCTGCGGCCTAAGTCATTTCATCAGACCAAGCACAAAAAAGCCCGCTGCGAAGCGGGCTTTTCCGTCATGATCTTGCGATCATCAGAACTTGTAGTTGAGGGCCGTACGCACGATGCCCAGATCGTTGCCGACTTTGCCGGCAGCTGTATTCTTGTTTTCGAGGCTGACATAGAGGCCTTCGACGCGGGCCGAGACATTGTTGGTGAGGGCATAATCAATGCCTGCACCGACGGCATAGCCATTGCGCCAGCCCGATGAGTTGTTCGAACCCGGAATGGTGATCTTTTCATTGCCGCCGGCATAACCGGCAGTGATGTAAGGCATCACACGATCCATGGCATAACCCAGACGGCCACGGACGGTGCCGAGCGTGTCGAGGCGCGCTTTCGAACCGGCGGTGCCGGTGGAGGTTGCCTTGCCCTGCAGGCCGCTGTAATCGAAGTCGCCTTCGACGCCGACAACAACCTTGTTGGCAAGCTGCTGGTTGAAGCCGATCTGGCCACCGCCGACAAAATTGCTCGGGTTCTTGAACTGCGAACCGGCAGCGCCCGAGAAGGAGCCAAAGCCGTAACCGGCGTTGATACCGATATAGCTGCCCGACCAGTTATAGCTTGGGGCCGCGACGTAAGGTGCAGGGGCCTGCTTGCGGTTTGGCAAGTCGGCAGCAGAAGCAGCACCGGCAGTCAGGGCGAGAGCAGCTAAGCTAAGCGAAAGCAGTTTTTTCATTGTATCAGTCTCCAAAAGTTCAGGGAGCAGATGAACTATTGTTCTTCTGCGTAGAGGATCAATATTTTCTCAATATCAGTGAGAAAACGGTCGAGTGAGAAGCAATCTCTTGCTGGTGGTTTTCATATTAAAAAGTGGCGAGAATATGAACCTATTGCGGCATATTATTGTTTTTTGCGTAAGAATATCATGAATAAAGCGTAAATATTATTTATAATCTTATTGATTAAAAACGATAATTCCCGCCAACCCGCAGCAGGTTGTTGGTGGCGCCGATGGATTGTGGACCCGTCGAGGCTGGATAGGTGTAGCTGTTCAGGTCGTAATGCAGCACTTCGCCGCGCAACGAGAAACGCTGGTCCACTTGAAACTCGGCCCCGATACCTGCGACCCAGCCCATGGCGGTCAAACTCTTGGTGCCGGTGGTGCTCTTGTATTCGGTGCCGGCCAAGCCCATGCCTGCGGTCGTGTAAAGCATCAGATTGTTGGCAATCAGGTATCCCGCGCGCCCGCGCCCGCTGGCCAGCCAGTTCTGGCGATAGGTATCGGCCACCGAGCGGCTGATGACATCGCTGCCGGATCCGTCGGCTTCCAGACCGAACACGAAACGGTCGGACTGCCAGTTGTAACCGGCTTGCAGACCGCCGGCGATACCGGAGATGCGGTTGACGCCGGCTTTGCCGAAACCGCCGCCGATATTGCCGCCGAAATAAGCGCCCTGCCAATTGCCGCTGAAGGATGATCCGCCAGACCCCGAATTGCCGTATGAACTGCCATAGGGGTTGCTGCCGTATCCTTTGTTCTTGGAGAGGTCAGCCGCTGCCGCGCCACCTGTTGCAAGGCAGAGGGCCAGCAGTGATGTTGCCATTGCTGTCGAGATGCGAAACTGTGTCATGACCTGTTTCTCCTTTTGGCAGGCGGGACTTGATCCTGCCCGCTTCACATCTAAAACGGATGGGAGGCGGGACAAAGGACAGCTTGGGAACAGGGTCAACAGTCTCTAAACAAAACGGTTGGCCGGTAGGGGCTTGTTAAACTCCATGGCGGAAATAAGGCAGAAAAGGCCGCAATGCGGTGCTTTTCAGGAGATCGGAATGCAGCAGCGCAGCAAAACGGCCCTTGTGACGGGGGGAGCCAGACGGATCGGGCGGGCGATTGTCGAGGCGCTGGCGCAGGCTGGCTATGATGTTGCCATCCACTGCCACGCCTCGCGCCACGAGGGGGATGCGCTGGCCAACAGCCTGATTGCCCAAGGCCACAAGGCGGTTGTTGTCTGTGCCGATCTCTCCGATGTTGCGGCCACCAAGGGATTGATCGGGCAGGCCAAAGCGGCTTTGGGGCCTTTGTCCTTGCTGGTCAACAATGCCTCGCTGTTCGAAACCGATCAGGCCGAACGCATCGATCAAACTGTGTGGGACCGCCAATTTGCCGTCAATCTGCGCGCGCCCTGCCTGTTGGCGGAAGGTTTTGTCGCGCAGCTTGATCTGCATGGGACCGATGATGCCTCGATCATCAACCTGCTCGACCAGCGGGTCTTGCGGCCCAATCCGCAGTTCTTTTCCTATACGCTGACCAAATCCTCTTTATGGACCGCCACCCGCACCATGGCGCAGAGCTTTGCCCCGCGCGTCAGGGTCAACGGGGTCGGGCCGGGCCCGACTTTGGCCAACCAGCATGACGGTGAAGCCGGTTTCGAGCAGGAGCGGTCCGCTTTGCTGCTGTCGCACGGGCCAAATCCCGCCGATATTGCCGAAGCGGTGGTCTATCTGGCGCAGGCCAAGCAGGTGACAGGCCAGATGATCGCGGTCGATGGCGGCCAGCATCTGGGCTGGAAAACCCCCGACGTGGTTCTTTAGCGCTTAATCGAGCGCAATCGCCGCCATCAATCGCCCGTAATCGGGTTCGTTCCGGTGCGTGGTGCGGCGATAGCTGTAAAACAGCTCGGGTTCGCCATAGGTGCAGCGGTCGAGATTGGTGAAAGAGCCGACTTCGGCCTGTCGCAGCCTGAGCCCGATAAAAGCGGGCAGATCGAACATTCGATGACCGTCTTTGGGCGAGGGCGTGAAAAACATCGCAAAGGCCGGATCGGCGTCGAGGAAGCGGGCGACAAATTCGGGTCCGACTTCATAGGCGCGCGCCGAAATGGTCGGGCCCAGAACGGCGTGTATTCTAGCGCGCTTGGCTCCCAAGGCCTCCATGCCGTCAAGGGTCGCTTCCAGAATGCCGGTAAAGGCACCTTTCCAGCCCGAATGGCAGGCGCCGATCACCCGCGCTTCGGAATCGGCAAACAGCACGGGGCCGCAATCGGCGGTGGCAATGGCCAGACACAGGCCGGACCGGTTTGTCACCATGCCGTCGGCTTTGGGACGCTGGTCACGCGACCAAGGTGCGGTGACGGTCACCACATCGGCCGAATGGATTTGCCAGCATGACAGCAGATCGCCGGACGGCACCCCCATAAAGCCTGCCATACGCTCGCGGTTGATGGCCACGGCTGCGGGATCGTCATTCGAGCCCTGTCCGCCATTGAGCGAGGCATAAATGCCGCCCGAGGCCCCGCCCTGACGGGTGAAAAAGGCGTGGCTGATCCCTTCCAGCATCAAAGGTGCGGCAAGGATGGGTTGCAGGCTGGCAGAGGAAACGGCGCTCATGATGTGGCCAAAGCAGGGTCGGGCCGGTCGAAACCGGGCACAAGTTTGAAATCGGCCGAAGCCATCGCCGCCGCCTTGAACAGGCGGCCCATCGCCACGGGGCTGCTGTCGTCGATCAGCCGGTTGGCGGCCTCGCGGATGGCGGCGACCTGGTCGGGATTGCCCGC
The DNA here is from genome assembly GCA_903930675.1 of uncultured Hyphomicrobiales bacterium. Lineage (GTDB taxonomy): Bacteria > Pseudomonadota > Alphaproteobacteria > Rhizobiales > Beijerinckiaceae > CAIYZJ01. The sequence continues at coordinate 30,277 of CAIYZJ010000040.1, read as the reverse complement.
GCTCAATTGTTCGACGCGCGGTTCCAGCCCGAGCCGCAACAGCAATTCGCGCTGGGTCAGCAGGCTTTGCGGACGGATACCGGCGGCGCGCGCCGTTTCCATCAGCAAGGTGAAATTGACATGGCTGGTCAGGTCACATTCGCCCGGCGCATCGAGCGGATCGACCGGCTGGTGGTTTTTCAGCGCCTGCCATGAATCAAACAGGGCGGAATGGTCCTTGCTGCCTTTGCTGGCATAGCCGTAATCGATCGCCAGACAGACCCCGCGATTTTGCGCGAGATGCCGCGCCAGCTGGTCCATGATGAAGGTGCCGATGCGCGGCAGTTCCAGCACCGTATCGACCGGTGCATCCAGCGTGATCGAGGTGTCGGGCTCCATCGACAGGCCGAGGCACAGCGAGCCGTCATCATCCAGCCCGACCAGCCGCTCGTGCCAGCCATGCTCGGTCTTCTGCATCTGCCGGATCGGCAAAGCATCGAAAAACTCGTTGGCGAGGATGATGCACGGGCCGTTCGGCAGGGTTTCGATGCTCGGATGCCATTCGATCTGGTCGATCCACGGGGCCAGCGTCTGCTCCTGCATCTGGCGCAGGACAGGACTGGTTTCCACCAGATGCACCCGCATGGCGCGCTGGAAGCCCTGCACAACCCGCAAGACCCGCAAGGCATCGGCCATCAGCGTGCCGCGACCCGGTCCCAGTTCCACCAGATTGACGGTGGAGGGCGCGCCCATCTGCAGCCAGCATTCGCCTGCCCACAATCCGATCAATTCCCCGAAAATCTGCGAGATTTCCGGCGAGGTGATGAAATCACCCGTTTTGCCGAACGGATCGCGCGTCATGTAATAGCCATAGCGCGGATCACCCAGACAGATCGCCATATAGCGTTCGATGCCGAGCGGACCCTCGGTGCGGATCAGTTCTTTCAGCAAAGGGATCAGCGGAGCACTCATACCATCGGGCTTTCATCGCGCAGGGACACAGGAGGCCGGCGCATGGCGCGGATCACAAGAGCGAGGCCAATCAGCACCAGCGGCAGTGACAGCAGCATGCCCATGGTGGCCCCGCCGAGCAGGAAGCCGAGCTGCGGGTCGGGCTCGCGGAAGAATTCCGAGGCAATCCTCGCCAGACCATAGCCCATGCCGAACAGGCCCGACACCAGCCACGGACGCTTCAATGCGCCCCGCCGCACCGCCCAGATCAGCAGCAGGCCGAGCAGGATGCCTTCCAGTCCCGCCTCGTAAATCTGGCTGGGATGGCGCGGCACAGGCCCAGCCAGCGGAAACACCACACCCCAGGCCACATCGGTGGTGCGGCCCCATAATTCGCCATTGATGAAATTGGCGATGCGGCCCAAAAACAGGCCGATCGGTGCCACCGTGGCCGCGACATCGAACATGCCCGCCACCGCCTCGCCATGGCGGCGCGCGCTGATCGCCAGACCCAAAGCGCAGCCGGCCAGCCCGCCGTGAAACGACATGCCGCCCTGCCAGACGCTCAGGATATTTTCGGGATGGGCGATAAAATGATCGAGATTGTAAAACAGCACATAGCCGGTGCGGCCGCCCAGCACCACACCGAGGGCGGCAAACAAAATCATGTCGTCGAGCAGCGCGAGGCTTGGCGGGGTCCGCTGTCCCCACAAGAAGGATTGTTGCGCCAGACGCACGCAGAATTTCCAGCCGAGCATCAAGCCGCCGATATAGGCCAGCGCATACCAGCGGATCACAAACGGACCGACGCTGATCAATACGGGATCGATGGCGGGAAAGGGGATCACGAAAAACGGCATTCGGCTGGCTCCATGGGTGCCCCTCTGAGATGCCCCCTCTGGCGGGCTTTCGTCAAGCGGCTTCGCGGACAGGCAACGCAAAAAGCAATCGGACCGCCCGCCGGTTGCGGGAAAAAATGCATGCCTATGGGTGAAACCCCAGCGCAATCGTGCTAGAGAACAGCCTATACACACCGGTTCAGGAGAGACGATCATGCAAGGCGGCAACAAGATTCTCGATGATTTCGCACGCATGATGACCGATGCCGCAGGCATGGCCCAAGGCGTCAAGCGCGAAGCCGAAGGTGTGTTCAAATCGCAATTCGAGCGGATGATCCGCGATATGGATCTGGTCACCCGCGAGGAATTCGAGGCGGTGCGCGATATGGCTGTCAAAGCGCGCGAGGAAAACGACGCCCTGCTGGCGCGTCTCGAAGCGCTCGAAGCCAAATTGCCGCAGGCCTCCGGCGAATAAGGATCAAAGCTTCCATCCGCGGCCCGCATCCAAAAAAAATGCAATCGGGTGTGGACATTGTTTTGTAGCGATTGTGCATGTGCTGCGAATCCATGAGTGTCCATCTCGCTCGGTGTCGATGTGAGTCGCCTCTGGCCAGTTGGTTCAACCGGCCTCGGTGACGCTTTTCAGATCGGGCATGGTCTGGACGGTTCTCGTCCAGAGCAGGTGATCTGGAGACGGGACCGCAATGGCCGCCATCGAATTTGATCTCAGCGAACGCAGTGAGCATCCGCTCGACATTGTCGAACGGCTCGCCGCTTTGCACGACTGGTCGTTTGACCGGGCGGACGAGAACGAAATTTCCATCACGGTGGAAGGCAGCTGGTGCGATTACCAGATTGCGTTTACCTGGCTTGACGAGATGGAGGCCCTGCATGTCGGCTGCGCGTTCGATCTCAAAACATCACAACGCCGCCGCGCCGATGTGAACGAGCTGGTCTCGCTGATCAACGAACATTTGTGGATCGGCCATTTCGATCTGTGGGCCAAGGATGATGTGGTGATGTTCCGCCATTCCTTGTTGCTGGCAGGTGGTGCCGAACCCAATGGTCACCAGTGTCAGGCCTTGTTGAAGGTGGCGGTGGAAGCCTGTGACCGTTATTATCAGGCCTTCCAGTTTTTGTTGTGGGCGGGCAAAAGCCCTGCCGATGCGCTGGCCAGCGCGATGTTCGAGACTGTCGGAGAGGCTTAAGCCATGGCTCGTTTTCCTGCTTCACTGGTTCTTGTCGGCGCGGGAAAAATGGGCGGGGCGATGCTGGAAGGCTGGCTGGCGGGCGGGTTTGATCCGCGCCATATCAGCGTGATCGACCCCCAACCCGCCGATAGCCTCAAGGTTCTTGCCGCCCGACACGGCTTCGCACTCAATCCCGAGGGGGCAATATCTGCCGCAGAGGTTGTTGTGCTGGCGATCAAGCCGCAAATGCTGGACGAGGCCGCGCCGCATGTCCAACATGTGATCGGTCCGGAGACATTGGTGGTCTCGGTGCTGGCGGGAAAGACTGTCGCCGATCTCGCGGCACGCCTGCCGCACAGCAAAACCGCACCGGCCATCGTGCGGGCGATGCCCAATCTTCCGGCTTCGGTGGGGCGCGGGGTCACCGGCTGCTATGCCGCGCACGGCGTGTCCGATTCCCAGCGTGATATGACAACCACCTTGTTGTCTTGCGTCGGCGGCGTGGAATGGGTGGGTGATGAAAGCCTGATCGATGCTGTGACCTCGGTGTCGGGTTCCGGCCCTGCCTATGTGTTTTTGCTGGTTGAATGTCTGGCCAAGGCCGGCGAGGCGCAGGGCCTGCCTGCGGATGTGGCCGCGCGTCTGGCGCGGATGACCATCACCGGCGCGGGTGAATTGCTGCACCGGTCCGATCTGTCGCCCGCCACTTTGCGCCAGAATGTCACCTCGCCCGGCGGCACCACCGCGGCCGCGCTCGAAGTGTTGATGGCCGGTGACGGTTTGAGCCCCTTGATGGTCTCGGCGGTCGATGCCGCCCGCAAGCGCGCTGTTGCCCTGTCGGGCTAAACAGCACTGGATATCGTGCCCGCTTGACCCTATCTTGTTTCTGTAGCGTCGTTCGCAAAGGAACAGGACATGCAGAACCACTCGATCCGTGACCGTATCATCGATGCCACCATGCTGATGGCTGCGCATCGGGACTGGGACTCGTTCGACATTGCCGATGTGGCGCGGCAGGCCGATGTGGGCTTGAGCGAGTTCCGCGATTGCTTCCCCTCCAAAGGGGCTGTGCTGGCAGGGCTGGCGCGGCGGATCGATCAGGCCGTTCTGGCCGACGAGGCCAAAGAACTGGCCGGTGAGCCGGCGCGCGAACGCCTGTTCGACGTGCTGATGCGCCGTCTCGATGCCATGACCCCTTACAAAGCGGCGATCCGCTCGGTCATGAAAGCGCTGCGGCGTGATCCCCTGATGCTGCTCGCGCTCAACCAGACAGCGGTCAATTCGATGCGCTTCATGCTGGCGGCTTCCGGGATCGATACCGAGGGGCCGCTCGGTGCCTTGCGGATTCAGGGCGGTGTGCTGCTGTTCGCCCGTGTTGTCGAAGTCTGGGTGGATGACGAGGACAAGGACATGGCCAAAACCATGGCACGGCTGGACCGCGAGCTGGATCAGGCCGGAAAAATCATCCATAAAATCGAAGGTTTTGCAGGGGCAAAGAGCCCGTTGCACGGCTTGTGCGAGCGGTTGAAGGCAGGCCGGTCTGCCCCGCGCCCTCGCCGTGCGCGACGCAGTGACGAAGCGGCCTGACCGGAGAGGTTTGGTATGGTGGAAGCAGTCGGTCCGGTGATCACGTTTGATCAATTCGATGCCGTCGATATCCGTGTCGGCAAGATTGTCGGGGTCGAAGCCTTTCCGCAGGCGCGCAAACCGGCATGGAAACTCACCATCGATTTCGGGCCTGAGATCGGCACCAAACGCTCCTCGGCGCAATTGGTCGCCCGCTACAGCGAGCAGGATTTGCTGGGGAGGCTGGTGGTGGCGGTGGTGAATTTCCCGCCGCGCCAGATCGGCCCGTTCATGTCGGAAGTGCTGACGCTGGGCGTGCCCGATTCCGAGGGTGCGGTGATTCTGCTGCATCCCGAACGCGATGTGCCCCTGGGCGGCCGGATGTTCTGATCAGATCGGAATGCGTACGGTGGCGCGCAAGCCGCCCAGCGGGCTGTCATTGAGATATAAATCCCCGCCATGGGCGCGCGCGATATCGCGGGCAATCGGCAGGCCGAGGCCAGAACCGCCTTCATCGACATTGCGGGCCTCGTCGAGCCTGACAAAGGGCCGGAACACTTCTTCGCGCTGGTCGACCGGAATTCCCATGCCGTCATCGTCGATATGGACGGTGAGCCAGCGGCTGTCGCGTTCGGCGATGATCGCCAGATTGTCTCCGTAACGGGCGGCATTGGCCAGAAGGTTGAGCAGACAGCGTCTGAACATGTCGGCGCGCAGCGTCACCATCGGGTCACCCGCAAAGGACACCGTGACATGGTCACCCGAGCGGGCGGCATCCTCGCGCACTTCTTCGAGAAACTGGTTCATATCCACTTCGCTGGCGCTGCTGACGGTATCCTCGCCGCGCGCGAAAGCCAGATAGCCTTCCAGCATCCGGCTCATCTCGTCGATGTCGCGGCGTAGCGCTTCGGTTTCCGGATTGTCGTCCATAATCGCCAGCGACAGCTGGAAACGGGTCAGAATGGTGCGCAGATCGTGGCTGACGCCGTTCAGCATGGTGGTGCGCTGCTGCATCGTACGCTCGATGCGGCGTTTCATTTCGAGAAAGGCATAGCCCGCCCGCCGCACCTCGCGCGCCCCGCGCGGCGAGAAATCGACATCGCGCCCCATGCCGAAACTCTCGGCCGCTTCGGAAAGACGCTGGATCGGCCTGATCTGGTTGCGCATGAAAATAACGGCAATCGCCAGCAGGACCAGCGCCGTGCCGAGCATCCAGACGATGAAAATATGCGAATTGGCGGCATAGGCCAGCGAGCTGCGGAATTTGACCGCCAAAATCCCCTGATTGATAGGGATTTGAATGCGGACAATGCTGGGATTGCTGGTGGTGTCGAGCCAGAAAGGCCGGTCGATCCGCCGTTTGAGCTGGTCGGCAAACACATCATGGAAGCGCGACAGGAATTGCCGCTTCACCGGCGCAGGCAGGGGGCCGGCAGGCAGAATGTCGACATCCAACAGCATCCGGTCGAGTGCGAGACGGTTGATCTGGTCGAATTCGGCATCCTGCGGATAGGTGTCGAGCACGTCGATCACCGCCGCAATATCCTGTGAGACCGCCGCCGACAACCGCCGTGTCACCGAGAGCCAGTGCCGGTCCATAAAGGTCAAACCGATCACGGTTTGCAAGATCACCATCGGTGCGATGATGGTGATCAGCGCGCGCGCCAGCAAGCCGCTCGGCATCTGGCGGCCCAGCCAGCCGGTCAGCCGCCGCCAGAGGCGGATCGGCAGCGGTCGCATGGCAGGGCGGGCGGGTTGGGACATATCAGGTGGCGACAAGGCGATATCCTACCCCGCGAACGGTTTGCAAATGGGTGGGATTGGCCGGATCGGCCTCGATCTTGCGGCGCAGGCGGTTGATCTGCACATCCACCGTGCGCTCGTTGGAAATATCCTCGTGGGCGGCAAATTCCTCGCGCGGCACGGTCTGGCCCGGACGCGTGGCCAGCAGGGTCAGAATATCGCGTTCGCGCTCGCTGATTTTCACACCCTCGCCGTCGCAACGCAATTCGCCGCGCCCGATATGATAGACATAGGGGCCGAAACTGACCTGTTCGACCGTCTCAACCACTGCGGCGGCCTGCGTGGTGCGGCGGCGGATATTGTTGAGGCGCAACAGCAATTCACGCGGCTCGAACGGTTTGGACAGATAGTCATCGACCCCGATTTCCAGCCCGCGCACGCGGTCATCGGTCTCGCTGCGCGCCGTCAGCATCAGGATCGGCACATCGGAGGTGGTGCGCAGGCTTTTGGCGAAATCAAAACCGTTTTCGCCCGGCATCATCACATCCAGAATCACCCCGTCAAATTGCATCACCGACAAAGCAGCACGCGCATCGGTGGTGTCGCGCGCCACGCTGATCCGGTAGCCGTGATCGCCCAGAAACCGCGCCAGCAATTCACGCAGGCGGCGGTCGTCATCCACCACCAGAACATGCGGGGCATCATCGGCAAGCGGTTGGGCAGATGATTTCGTCATGGCTTCATCCTAGCACGGTTTCGGATCGCGGGGGACAGCTTCTATCCGGCCACCACATCGCGGTCTTCGGGGTTGATCATGGCCAGCAGGAAGTCTTTTGTCATGGCGCGGGCATCGGGACCGAATTCGGACAGGGCGCGGTTGATGCGGCGGGCCTGCAACAAGGCCAGATCCCCCGCCAGTTGACGCCCCGCCGCGGTGGGAAACAGCAGGCGTTGCCGCCGGTCGTTTTCTCCGGCGCGGCTGTCGATATAGCCCTGTTCGATCAGTTCTTTCAGCACGCGGTTGAGGCTTTGCTTGGTGATTTTCAGAATATCGAGCAGCGCGGCAATGGTCAGACCGGGGCGGCGGTTGACGAAATGCAGCACGCGATGGTGGGCGCGGCCAAAGCTGTATTTCTCCAGAATCCGGTCGGGATCGCTCACAAAATCCCGATAGGCAAAAAAGAACAGCTCGATCAGATCATAGGGAACCGCTGCGGCATCGGCCGGAGTTGCGGGGTGATCGACGGGTCGGGTGGCCTCATTCATCCAGCGCGCATCCTTCGGGATTGATAAAAAGAGCATGAAGCAGGGTGAAACACAGAAATTTTACGTCAGTCTTATTGACATATTTCAGCTTGATTGTTACCCGTCAAGACCTAGAAACGACATAAAATGATCAACCGCTTCCGGATTGGGGTCTTCGCGGTTGGGTGTGGCGATGAACCAGAGGAGCGACCGCAATGTCCATCATCCCATTTGATCTGCGTGACGGCTGGATTTGGCTCAATGGCAAGCTCGTGCCATGGCAGGATGCCAAGCTGCATGTGCTCAGCCACGGTTTGCATTACGGCTCCAGCGTGTTCGAGGGCGAGCGCGCCTATGGCGGCAAGATCTTCAAGACCACCGAACATTCGCAACGTTTCCATAAATCGGCTGAAATCATGGATTTCACCATTCCCTATTCGGTTGCCGAACTGGATGCCGCCAAAGATCTGGTTGTGGCCAGTAATGGTTTCCAGAGCTGTTATGTCCGCCCTGTCGCCTGGCGCGGCAGCGAAATGATGGCAGTTGCCGCCCAGCATGCCACCATCCATGTGGCAATTACGGTGTGGGATTGGCCGTCGATGTTCGACATGGAACAGAAGATGAAGGGCATCCGTCTGGATGTGGCCGATTACCGCCGTCCCGATCCGGCAACCGCTCCGGTTCATGCCAAAGCGGCGGGTCTCTATATGATCTGCACGATTTCCAAGCATCGCGCCGAGCGCAAGGGCTATGCCGATGCGATGATGCTGGATTGGCAGGGCCGCGTGGCCGAATGCACCGGTGCCAATATCTTCTTCACCAAAGGCGGCGTGATCCATACCCCGATTGCCGATTGCTTCCTCAACGGCATCACCCGCAACACGGTGATCGATCTGGCCAAGGCCAACGGCATCGAAGTGGTCGAACGCCGCATCATGCCGGACGAGCTGTCCGATCTGGAAGAATGCTTCATCTGCGGCACGGGTGCGGAAGTCACCCCCGTTTCGGAAATCGGCCCTTACACCTTCGCCCCGGGCACAATTTCGCGAACGCTGATCGATGCTTACACGGCAGCCGTGACGCCGAAATAAGGCTTTTGGGACTGTTGCGAGATTGAAAACCCGCTCTTCGGAGCGGGTTTTTTGTTGGGCTCACTCTTGATGGGCTTCTCGCCTGTCATGCCCGCCCTCATGGCGGGTATCCACGACTTCGGGGCTGGTGTCCGATCCATGCGGGGAAAAAATCCGCGTCTGAGAGCCGCCCGAACCTACCGCTTCAACCGTGACGGCTTCTGGCCTGCGCCTTTTGGTCTTGCGCCGCCGCCCATGCCGTCGGGGCCCATTTCGTCGAGGGTTGGCTTGCGGGCGCGGGTGGGGGTGTTGGCGCGCTCGCCATATTGGCGCTCGCCCTCGAAGCGTCCTGCGCCGCGTTCGATCTCCGATTGCTTGGCCATCGGATCATTGGCCAGCATCAATTCGGTGGCTTGCAGCCGCTTGATCTCGTCGCGCAGGCGGGCGGCGGTTTCGAAATCGAGATCGGCGGCGGCCGCTTTCATGCGCTTTTCGAGATCGGTGATATTGGCCTGGAAATTATGGCCGATGCCGCCTTGCTGGCCTGCCATGCCGAGATCGATCTGCACATGGTCGCGCTCGAACACGCTGTCGAGAATGTCGCCGATCGAGCGTTTGACGCTTTCGGGCGTGATGCCATGGGCCTCGTTATAGGCCTTTTGCTTCTCGCGGCGGCGGTTGGTTTCGGCAATGGCGCGTTCCATCGAGCCGGTGATCTTGTCGGCATAGAGGATCACCCGCCCGTCGACATTGCGGGCAGCGCGGCCGATGGTCTGGATCAGCGAGGTTTCGGACCGCAAAAAGCCTTCCTTGTCGGCATCCAGAATGGCGACAAGGCCGCATTCGGGAATATCCAGCCCCTCGCGCAACAGGTTGATGCCGACCAGCACATCAAACGCCCCCAGACGCAGATCGCGCAAAATCTCGATCCGCTCGATCGTGTCGATGTCGGAATGCATATAGCGGACGCGCACATTGTTTTCGTGCAGATATTCGGTCAGCTGTTCGGCCATGCGCTTGGTCAGCACGGTGACGAGCGTGCGATAGCCGTTGAGTGCGACTTTGCGCACTTCACCCAGCAAATCATCAACCTGCGCGCGGGCAGGGCGGATGTCGATTTCCGGATCGATCAGCCCTGTCGGCCGGATCACCTGTTCGACAAACACGCCGCCGGATTTCTCCATCTCGATCTTGCCCGGCGTGGCCGAGACATACACGGTTTGCGGGCGCATCGCATCCCATTCCTCGAAGCGCAACGGGCGGTTGTCGAGACAGGAGGGCAGGCGGAAGCCGTATTCGGCCAGCGTCGCCTTGCGCTTGAAATCGCCGCGATACATGCCGCCGATTTGCGGCACGGTGACATGGCTTTCATCGGTGAAGACCAGTGCATTGTCGGGCAGATATTCGAACAAGGTCGGCGGCGGCTCACCCGGCAAGCGGCCTGTCAGATAGCGCGAATAGTTTTCGATGCCCGCACAGACGCCGGTGCTTTCCAGCATTTCCAGATCGAAACTGGTGCGCTGGTCGAGCCGCTGGGCTTCGAGCAGCCGTCCGGCGCGGATCAGCTCGTCGAGCCGTTTGCGCAATTCGTCCTTGATGCCTTTGGTGGCTTGGTTGAGGGTCGGGCGCGGGGTGACATAATGCGAATTGGCATAGACTTTGACAAAGTCGAGATCGCCGGTCTTGTTGCCGGTCAGCGGGTCGAATTCGACAATGGATTCCACCTCGTCGCCGAACAACGAGATGCGCCAGCCGCGATCCTCGTAATGGGCCGGAAACAGTTCGATCAGATCGCCGCGCACGCGAAAGGTACCGCGGCTGAAATCCTCGTTGTTGCGGCGATATTGCAGGGCGACCAGATCGGCAATCAGCTGCCGCTGCTCGATCACCTCGCCGACTTTGACGCCAAACGTCATCGCCGTATAGGTTTCCACCGAGCCGATGCCGTAAATGCACGAGACCGAGGCAACGATGATCACATCGTCGCGTTCCAGCAAAGCGCGGGTGGCGGCGTGGCGCATCCGGTCTATCTGCTCGTTGATGGTCGATTCCTTCTCGATGAAGGTATCGGTGCGCGCCACATAGGCTTCGGGCTGGTAGTAATCGTAATAGCTGACGAAATATTCCACCGCATTGTCGGGAAAAAAGCTTTTGAACTCGCCATAAAGCTGCGCCGCCAGCGTCTTGTTGGGCGCGAGAATGAGGGCGGGGCGCTGGGTGCGGGCAATCACCTGCGCCATGGTGAAGGTTTTGCCCGAACCGGTGACGCCGAGCAGCACCTGATCGCGGTCCTGCGCCTGAATACCCGCCACGAGTTCTTCGATGGCAGTCGGCTGGTCGCCAGCGGGTTCGTAATCGGACACGAGGGTGAAGGTTTTGCCGCCTTCGGATTTATCGGGGCGGACGGGACGGTGCGGGGTCCATTCTTTCTTGTCGCGGAATTGCGGATCACCCAGTTCCAGCAATTCTTTCAGCGCATCCAGCGTGGCGGCCGCACCCGTCCCGCCTTCTTCGAGACCGGAATCGGGCTCTTGCTCGTCGCTGTAGCGTTTGACATTGCCCTGACGCACCTTGCGCGGCTTTTCCGACAGCATCGCCTCGCGCGACAGGTCCTTGTCGCGGCCACGGCCGATATAGAGGGCGGGGACAGGTTCGCCCGAGTCGAATTGCGCCTGCGGAATTTCCGCAAACCCCCGCATGGCATTGTTGCGGCGCTGGTTGTCCTCCTCCTGCCGGTTCAGGGCAGGATTCAGCAGGGCCGCCAGATGCGGTCCCAATTCTTTCAGTTCCGGCTTGGCGGCCTTCGGGCTTTTGCCCTTGGGAGCCGCTTTAGGGGATTTGACCATGACCTGTAAATGGGATGAAACCTTTGCCGGAGCAAGAGGGCAGTGCAATATTCCGGTGGCTTTTTGGCGTCGGGACTAAATCCACTGCGAATCAAAGCCCGTCATGGGAAAACCGCGAAGACGAGCCCGCCACGGGCGCGATTGCGATGGGACGGATGATGGTTTCGGCAGAATGGGTTCCCGCCATCGGCACGGCGGCGGCGGTGTTGACCACCTTGTGTTGGGTGCCGCAGGCGTTGAAAATCATCCTCACCCGCGACACGCGCTCGATTTCGCTGATCACACAGGCCACATTGGTGGCAGGCATCGTGATGTGGCTGGTCTATGGTCTGGAAATGGACGACCAGCCGCTGATTTGGGCCAATATCGTGACTTTGTGCCTCAATACGCTGATTTTGGGGATGAAGCTGCGGTTTGGCTAGGCCTGTCCCTGCGGATCATGGCGACAGCCAGACTGTAAACGACCAGATTGCAGATCAGGCCGGATGGGATGCTGTATTGTTTCTGGATCGCCATATTGCAGGTGCTAAGCAACCACACCCCTGCCAGCACCATCCTCTCCGACTGTTGCCAGTTCGCGAATGCGCGATGGCGGATTAACAGGGTCACAGCCAGAACGCCGATGCTCATATCGTAATGCATGAGATAGGGCGCGGTCAGCGGAACGGATGCCACCAGTAGTGCTGCTGTTAGTGGGCGGTTGACGGGCTGTCTCCAGACGGTCCAGAGCTTGTATAGCACAAGGCCACCGACCAGAATTTGTGCCGCCATGGCCGGGACATGGTCGCCATGCAGCAGGCGCACCGCGCCATAGACCGAGACATAATGGAAGGCGCCGGCACCGATTTCACTGAACAGGATCTCTTGGGTTTGTGCGAGTGATCCCAGAAAATCCAGCCATATCTGCGGGCCGAACACAAGGGCCGTCACCCCGATTTGCAGCAGCAGCCATAAAATGGTCAGGCCGAAACTGAGCCAAAAGCCTCCGCTCGCATAGGCGACAGGAAAGACCAGTCCCAAATGCGGTTTGAAGGCCAGCAGACTGGTGCCGAAGGCAGAGGGCTGCCTGCCTTCGATAAACGGCAGCAGGGCAAATCCGATCATCAGCGTGCTTAAAATGCCGTTTTGCGCATAGCCTGCATTGATGATCAAAATAGGTGCGCCAAGAGCGATCAGCGGCGCGGTGGGTTTCGGCACAAGCCGATAGACCAGCAGACCCAGCAGGACCAAGGGCATCACGGTCCACACCACGAAGGCAAGTGGCATCGGCAGGACGGTCAGAGGTACCAGAAGCAGGAAGAATTGGGGAGGGTAATGCCAACCGAATGCCTGTCCCTGTTCGCCGATCACCGCTTTGACATGGTTTTCATACCACAGAACGTCATAGGTGTGCCCGCCCATCCCCGTTTTGGCGGCAATGCCGGCGGACCAGAAGGACTGGAAATCATGCCAGCTTGGCCCGGTATCAAGGTGGGTCAAACCCAAAGCGTCAAGCAAGAGCGCGGCAACAATGGCAACGATCATGACGACATTGCAGAAGCTAAAAACCGGAAGGGCAAGGGGGATGAACCTGTCCAGAAAATCCTGCAGTTCCCGAAGCAGGGAAGGGGGCGCGGCAGGGGGGGCAGTTTGGTGTGAATCCGCTGGTGCATCAGGGTGGTTTGATAGCGTCATGGATAATTTCCGATAAGCAATGATTAAAAAATGACGCAACAATCCCTCTTTCATAAGGGCATTCGGGCCGGTTGAACAGGGCGGGAATAGTGATTTTGTACCGGTTTGGCGATCACGCATCTTGCCCTGTGGCGCGAGGAGGACTAGACCAGACATGCATGCATCTGGGCGTGCGTCTTTTCACCCACGGAACCGGAGTGTTCACGATGTCCTTTCTCGCCAAGTCCCTTGCCCGCGTTAAGCCTTCTGCCACCATCGCAGTGACGCAAAAAGCACGCGATCTGAAAGCGCAGGGACGCGATGTCATCAGCCTGTCGGTGGGTGAGCCGGATTTCGATACGCCCGACAACATCAAAAAGGCCGCCATCGACGCGATCAACCGCGGCGAGACCAAATACACGCCGGTCGCCGGTATCGTACCGCTGCGCGAGGCGATTGCCGCCAAATACAAGCGCGAGAACAATCTCGATTACAAGGCCTCGCAGGTGATCGTCGGTACCGGCGGCAAGCAGGTTCTGTTCAACGCCTTTGCCGCCACCCTCAATCCGGGTGACGAAGTCATCATCACCGCGCCTTATTGGGTCAGCTATCCCGAAATGGTGCTGATGAGCGGCGGCGAGCCGGTGATCGTGATGACCAGCATCGACAAGCAGTTCAAGCTGCAGCCCGAAGATCTGGAACGCGCCATTACCCCCAAAACCAAGTGGGTGATGCTGAATTCGCCGTCCAATCCGTCGGGCGCCGCCTATACCCGCGCCGAAATGAAGGCGCTGACCGATGTGCTGATGCGCCATCCCGATGTCTGGGTGCTGACCGATGATATCTACGAGCATCTGGTCTATGGCGATTTCAAATTCGTCACCCCTGTGGAGGTCGAGCCCAACCTCTGGAACCGCACTTTGACCATGAACGGCGTGTCGAAATCCTATGCCATGACCGGTTGGCGTATCGGTTATGCGGCCGGTCCCGATGTCCTGATCAAGGCGATGGACATGATTCAGGGCCAGCAGACCTCGGGGGCCTGCTCGATCGCCCAATGGGCTTCCGTCGAGGCCTTGAACGGCCCGCAGGATTTCATCGGCCAGAGCCGCAAAGTGTTCGAAGGCCGTCGCGATCTGGTGGTGTCGATGCTCAATCAGGCCAGCGGCCTGAAATGCCCGACCCCCGAAGGTGCGTTCTATGTCTATCCGTCGATTGCCGAACTGGTCGGCAAAAAGGCCCCGTCGGGCAAGGTGATCATGACCGACGAGGATTTCGTCACCGAATTGCTGGAAACCGAGGGCGTGGCGGCCGTGCATGGGTCGGCATTCGGTTTGGGTCCGAATTTCCGCATCTCCTATGCCACATCCAATGATCTGCTGGAAAAGGCCTGCATCAAAATCCAGAGCTTCTGCGCCTCGCTGCGCTGAGCCCTGCGATCCTGCCATCCGACGCTCCGTTGAAGAACGGAGCGTTTTTTGTTGGTCAGGTAGCAAAAAGTCAAAAAAAAGCCGGCGTCCAAACATGTCGCTGAAAACAGCATGTTATGAACAACCGGCTTCAAGAAAAAGGCTGCCACCTTGCGGCGTTGGCACTTTCCAGGGAAGAGCTCTCATCGACCCGTCTGGAGGGGGGATGACAGGGACGAAAGCTGTATTCCACGTTGAATACTTAGCAAATAGTCTGATTTGCGCACAACGCATAAGGTGTCATGGCAGTTATGCATTTTGCGAGTAATGCCGCAAAATCTCTCATTATAACGTCAATGGGTCCACCGTTGGGCTTTCGAGACCAGAAAATCCCTGAAAACCTGCACGCGCGCGACAGTTTTCATCTCTTCGGGGTAAGCGAGATAGCTGTCGAGCGTGGCCATTTCCATATTGGTGAGGATCTGGACCAGACCGGTTTCCGGCTCCACCAGATAATCGGGCAGCACGGCAATACCCAAACCGCGTTCCACCGCCCGTTTCAAGGCGGTGATATTGCTGACGGTCAGGCCGGGCAGACGCGGATTGCGCGGCTCGCGCCCCATCGTGGTCAGCCAGTGCACGCCGACCAGATAGGACGGCGCAATACCGCCGAAGGTCATGATGCGGTGATTGTCGAGATCGGCCACATCCTTGGGAGCACCATGGGCCTTGATATAGTCGGCCGAGGCCCATGCGTGGAAATGCACGGTGAACAGTTTGCGCTGGATCAGGTCGCTCTGGGTCGGCTGGCGCAGACGGATGGCAATATCGGCCTCGCGCATCGACAGATCGAGTTCCTCGTCGGTCAGCATCAGCTGCACCCGCACTTCTGGATAAAGATCCATGAACTCGCCCAGACGCGGGGTCAGCCAATGCGTGCCGAGGCCCACGGTGGTGGTGATCCGCAAATCGCCGTTTGGACGTTCGCGGCTGTCGGTCAGGCGGGCGCGGGTGGTTTCCAGCTTCAGCATCATTTCGCGGGCGGTGCGGAACAATTGCTCGCCATGTTCGGTGAGGATCAGACCGCGCGCATGGCGGTGGAACAGCGGCACGCCGAGGTCGCGCTCGAGCGCACCGACCTGACGGCTGACCGCCGATTGGCTGAGGCCAAGGCTGTCACCCGCATGGGTAAAGCTACCGGCCTCTGCTGCCGTATAGAAAATCCGGATCTTGTCCCAGTCGATGCCCGGAGGGTGGTAAATCGGATTGGTTTTACCCATTATTCTGCTGCCTTACGCTCACCATGATGGCCCGCCAGCCAACGCTCTGCTTCCAAAGCAGACATACATCCCATACCAGCAGCGGTTACAGCCTGGCGGAATACATCATCGGTCACATCGCCTGCGGCGAACACGCCTTCGAGCGAGGTGGCCGAGGAATCGGCGGCGGTCCAGAGATATCCTCCCTGTTTCATGCGCAGTTGCCCGTCGAACAACTGGCTGGCCGGTGAATGGCCGATGGCGACGAACACGCCGTCAGCGGCAATGTTTTGCTTGCTGCCGTTTTGCGTATCCACCAGCCGGACACCGGTGACGGAGGGCGGAGACTGGTCGCCGGTGACTTCGTCGATCGCCGCGTTCCAGATCACCTCGATCTTGGGATGGGCGAACAGGCGGTCTTGCAAGATTTTTTCGGCGCGGAACGTGTCGCGACGATGCACCACGGTGACCTTGGCAGCCAGATTGGCGAGATACAGCGCTTCTTCGACCGCCGTATTGCCGCCCCCGACCACAACCACCTGCTTGTTGCGGAAGAAGAACCCGTCACAGGTCGCACATGCCGAGACGCCATAGCCCTTGAAAGCCTCTTCCGACGGAATGCCGAGCCAGCGCGCCTGCGCTCCGGTGGCAATGATCAACGCGTCGCAGCTATATGTTGCGCCCGAATCGCCGGTCAACCGGATCGGCTTTTGCGACAGATCGGCCTCGAGAATATGATCCGACACCATAATCGTGCCGACATGCACGGCCTGTGCATGCATTTGCTCCATCAGCCAAGGGCCCTGAACCGCATCGGCAAAGCCGGGATAGTTCTCGACATCGGTGGTGATGGTCAGCTGTCCGCCCTGCTGCATGCCTGCAATCAGCATCGGTTCAAGCATGGCGCGCGCCGCATAGATCGCAGCCGTATATCCGGCTGGACCGGAGCCGAGAATGATCAATTTTGCATGGTGATGCGGTTTGGACGCGGACGAGGACATCGGTATGGTTTCCAATAACAAGACGGCGAGATGGATTTGGCGGCTTAACGGTGGGACATCGCCTGCCGGATGGCCTGCGCAATCACCGGGGTTGAGTCTAAAGGCTCATATGCATAGCTTTCAAGTCCGCCCTGAAACAAACGCACAGCTCCGTGGTCAATTAACCCCTGAATAAAGCGTCTAATTTTACCGGCGTTGCCAAAACGTCGCGCCGAGGGCTCGAAAACCAGCACCGGATGGCCGGTCATGCAGGCTTCGCCGACCATGTTCACCGAATCAGCGGTGACCACAACCATGTCCGACAAAGCCAGCATGGCCAGATAGGGATTGGCACCGGTGCCATCCCACAAATAGCCGCCGGACGCGGCAATCACCGATTTGACGGCCTCGGCCAGAGCGGGCGGGGTGCGACGTGACAGCGTCACAATCAACGCCGCGCCCTGACGGCTGATGCTTTTCAAGTGGCCGACAAAACGGGCGATATCGTCGGGAGTGAACAGGTGGTTGCGGCTGTCACCACCGACCAGCACGGCCACGCGCGGATGCGGCAGCGACATCAATGCGCGCGGCGGTTCGGCTCTGGCGGCCTGAATGGCGGCCATTTGCAACCGGTGCGGGGAGGTCAGCGTCACCAGCACATTGGGGCCGCGCAGCCTGTCATGTTCGGGCACCCAGATCAGATCGGCAGTGTCTGCGCCGGTGCGCGGATCTTTGAGGCAGACGGTAAAAGTTTTACCCTGCGAAGCGCGTTTGATGGCACGCAAAGCGGGGATCGCCCTGCGGCCCGAAGCCACCACCAGATCGGGGAAGGGGGGAGCCAGGATCGAGCCGGGTGTATCGGGATGCTCGCGCGGATCCATCGGCCCCCACGGGGCCAGCCAGACCCACGGCTTGCGCGGCGCAACCCGCTTGATCTCGGGTTTCAGATGCAGGGCATCGGTCACACCGAGGCATTGCAGCTCGTCGCCGGCCTTGCCATCGGTGACAATCCACGCTGTTTTCAGTGAGGCCACGCCCGATTTCCTTCGCTTGACAACTCAATGGTCACAAAGAGGTTGTTCTGCACGCATGATCGCGTCTAAACAAGCGTTGAGCATTGAGAGGGCGAGTGTCAACCGTGTCAATCAGACTTGACGAGACAGACCGTGCGATTTTGCAAGAATTGCAGAAGAATGGACGTATGACCAATGTCGAATTGGCCAAGCGCATCGGCATGTCGGCGCCTCCCTGCCTAAGGCGCGTGCGCGCGTTGGAGGAGGCGGGGGTGATTACCGGCTATCGCGCCCAGCTCGATGCCAAAAAGCTCGGTGTCGATGTCGTCTGGTTTGCCATGGTGCATCTGCAATCACAGGCCGAAAGCGATCTTGAAGCCTTTCGTGCCCGTATCCGCGCATGGCCCGCCGTGCGCGAATGCTGGACCCTGTCGGGCGATATTGATTTTCTGCTCAAATGCGTGGCTCCCGATCTCGCCGGTTTCCAGTCGCTGGTCAGCGAATTGACGGGCCTGCCCAATGTCAAAACCATCCGCTCGGCCCTGACACTCGGGCAGGTCAAGGACGAGCCGCTGATCCCGCTGTGAGGCCGTGAAAATGCAAAAGCCCGCTCGGCAGCGGGCTTGGCATTCATCAAGAGGCCGGGGGGTGTTTAAATGAATTTCACGCCGGTGATTTCATAGCTCTTGCCGCCGCCGGGGGTGTTGACCTCGACAGTGTCCCCGATTGTCTTGCCGATCAGCGCGCGGGAAATCGGCGAGGAAATCGAAACCTTGCCCTGTTTCACATCCGCTTCCATATCGCCGACGATTTTATAGGTGCGGGCTTGCTCGGTATCCTCGTCGATCAGTTGCACGGTCGCGCCGAACTTGATCACGGTGCCCGACAATTTGGAAATATCGATGATTTCGGCGCGCGAAAGCTTGTCTTCCAGCTCGGCGATACGGCCTTCATTGAGTGATTGCTGCTCTTTGGCGGCATGATATTCGGCGTTTTCCGAAAGGTCGCCATGGGCGCGCGCTTCCGAGATCGCCTGAATGATGCGCTGGCGCTCCACCTGCTGACGGTGCTTGAGCTCTTCAACCAGAGCCTTGTGGCCCTCGGCTGTCATCGGGACTTTTTCCATCGTCTTGTTTCCGTCACCCTAAAAAATACAAAAACCATACCTGTCCTATGGTGTGTAAGCCTTAGGACGGTAAGCACAGCATGATGATCGTGTTGGCCTTTGATCCGGTTTTTGACATGCTCCGGAGCCGATGCAAAGAGATTTGCGCGTCAGCACCCGCCTTGTCAACCAATTGCCAGGCCATTCCAACCCGTCATTTCAAATGAAAATCGGGCTTAGTGAAAGTAATCCTGCAGCGCGCAGACCTCGAGATCGCCGGCCAAATAGGCCTTGATGCCTTGGGTTGCCGCCACAGACCCTGCTAAAGTGGTGTAATAGGGTACTTTATGCAAGAGGGCCGCCCGACGCAGTGAGCGTGAGTCTGATAAAGCCTGTTTGCCTTCGGTGGTATTGAACACTAGTTGGATGCCGCCGTTTTTGATGGCATCGACCACATGCGGCCGCCCCTCCAGCACCTTGTTGATCTTTTCGGCTGTCACGCCGTGTTCGGCCAGATAACGCTGGGTGCCGCTGGTGGCGACAATCGTAAAGCCCAATTCGACCAGTGTTTTGATGCTCGGCAGAATACGCGCCTTGTCCTGCTCGCGCATCGACACGAAGACGCGTCCGGATTTGGGCACATGCGTGCCCGATCCCAACTGGCTTTTGGCAAAGGCGGTGCCGAACGAGTGATCCAGCCCCATCACTTCGCCGGTCGACCGCATTTCGGGGCCAAGCAGCACGTCGACACCGGGGAAGCGGGCAAACGGGAACACCGCTTCTTTGACCGCGATATGGTCGAGCGTGTGGGGTTTCAGATGGAAGGAGGCGAGATTTTCGCCCGCCATGATGCGCGCGGCCACTTTGGCGACCGGCATGCCGATCACTTTGGCGACAAACGGCACGGTGCGCGAGGCGCGCGGATTGACTTCCAGCACATAGATTTTGCCGTCCTTGATGGCAAATTGCACATTCATCAAGCCGCCGACTTCGAGTGCCAGTGCCATGGCTTTGGTCTGGCGTTCCAGCTCTGCGATCATCTCGGGGGCCAGCGAATGGGGCGGCAGCGAACAGGCGCTGTCGCCCGAATGGATGCCTGCTTCCTCGATATGTTCCATGATCCCTGCGATAAACACATCCTTGCCATCGCACAGGCAATCGACATCGATTTCGGTCGCATCGGTCAGATAGCGGTCGAAAAGCAGCGGGTTTTTGCCCAAAACCGTGTTGATCTGTCCGGTCTTGTCGTTGGGATAGCGCGCCTTGATCTCGTTGGGCACCAGTTCGGGCAGGGTGCCGAGCAGATAACGGTCGAAAGTGGCTTCGTCATGGATAATTTCCATGGCGCGACCACCCAGCACATAAGACGGACGCACCACCAGCGGCAGGCCGAGTTCGGCAATCACCAACCGGCTTTGTTCGACCGAATAGGCAATGCCGTTTTCGGGCTGGCGCAGGCCGAGCTTGTCGAGCAGTCGCTTGAAGCGGTCGCGGTCTTCGGCCAGATCGATCGCATCGGGCGAAGTGCCGAGGATCGGAATGCCTGCGGCTTCCAGTGCCTTGGCCAGTTTCAGCGGGGTCTGCCCGCCGAATTGCACGATGACACCGACCAGAGTGCCGTTTTCCTGTTCCTTGGTCAGGATTTCCAGCACATCTTCGGCGGTCAGCGGCTCGAAATAGAGCCGGTCCGAGGTGTCGTAATCGGTTGAAACCGTTTCGGGATTGCAGTTGATCATGATGGTTTCAAAACCGGCTTCGGTCAGTGCAAAGCAGGCATGGCAGCAGCAATAGTCGAATTCGATCCCCTGACCGATCCGGTTCGGCCCGCCACCCAGAATGACCACCTTCTTGCGGTCGGACGGATGCGCCTCGTCAGCCGGAACACCCTGGAACGGGGTCGCATAGGTCGAATACATATAGGCGGTGGGCGAGGCAAATTCTGCCGCGCAGGTGTCAATCCGCTTGAACACGGGGCGTACATCGAGCGCCCGGCGGCTCTGGGAGACTTCAGCTTCGCTCAAACCGACCAGCATGGCCAGACGGGCATCGGCAAAGCCCATGCTCTTGAGCTGGCGGAAATTCGCGGCACTGGTCGGCAGGCCGTGGGCCCGCACCTTGGCTTCCATCTCGACAATGCCCTGCAACTGCTCGAGGAACCACGGATCGATCTTGCAGCTTTCGTGCACTTCCTCGATCGAGAAGCCCAGACGCAGGGCCTGCGCGACTTTCAGCAGGCGGTCCGGTGTGGGTGTGCCCAGCGCGGCCTTGATGGCATTGCGGTCATCGCCGAGACCCAGACCTTCGATCTCGATCTCGTCCAGACCCGTCAGGCCTGTTTCGAGCGAGCGCAGGGCCTTTTGCAGCGATTCCTGCATGGTCCGGCCAATCGCCATGGCTTCGCCGACCGATTTCATCGCGGTGGTCAGGGTGTTTTCAGCGCCGGGGAATTTTTCAAAGGCAAAGCGAGGTATTTTTGTGACGACATAATCAATCGTCGGCTCGAACGAGGCAGGGGTGGCCCCGCCGGTGATGTCGTTATCGATCTCGTCGAGCGTGTAACCCACCGCCAGCTTGGCCGCGACCTTGGCAATCGGGAAGCCCGTAGCCTTGGAGGCCAGCGCCGAGGAGCGAGACACGCGCGGGTTCATTTCGATGACGATCATGCGGCCGGTGGCCGGATCGACGGCAAATTGCACATTCGAACCGCCGGTTTCCACACCGATTTCGCGCAGCACGGCCAGCGAGGCATCGCGCATGATCTGGTATTCTTTGTCGGTCAGCGTCAAAGCGGGGGCGACCGTAATCGAATCACCGGTATGCACGCCCATCGGGTCGATGTTTTCGATCGAGCAGACGATGATGCAGTTGTCGGCCTTGTCGCGGACAACCTCCATCTCGTATTCTTTCCAGCCCAGCACGCTTTCCTCGATCAGCACTTCGCTGGTCGGCGAGGCGTCGATGCCGCGTTCGACGATGTCGATGAATTCTTCCTTGTTATAGGCAATGCCGCCGCCGGTGCCGCCCATGGTGAACGAAGGGCGGATGATGGCAGGCAGGCCGATGTCTTTCAGGGCTTCCAATGCTCCTGCCAGTGTCTTGATGTGGTGGGAGCGCGGCGTTTCCAGCCCGATCTTGGTCATGGCATTGCGGAACAATTCGCGGTCTTCGGCCTTGTCGATCGCCTCTGCCGTCGCGCCGATCATTTCGACATTGTATTTTTCCAGCACGCCCATTTTCTTGAGCGAGAGGGCGCAATTCAGCGCGGTTTGCCCGCCCATGGTCGGCAGCAGCGCGTCGGGGCGTTCTTTTTCGATGATTTTGGCGACAATTTCCGGCGTGATCGGCTCGATATAGGTGCGGTCGGCCATGTCCGGATCGGTCATGATGGTGGCGGGGTTGGAATTGACCAGAATGATCCGGTAGCCTTCCTCCTTCAGCGCCTTGACCGCCTGCGTGCCCGAATAGTCGAATTCGCAGGCCTGCCCGATCACAATAGGTCCGGCACCGATGATCAGGATGGAGGAAATATCTGTCCGTTTCGGCATAGCGGCCCCTTGTCTTTCATCACATCCGGCGCATGAAGGCCGGCTTCAGGTGGTTTATGGCCTTCACCATCGGCCTGCTTCGGCCGGTCCTGAACAGGTCCGGTCGCGGCAATCGACAGGCTTGCAGACGGCTCTGGCCAAAACCGGAGTTTCGGACCTGATCCCGTCTGACAATCTGGCATGACCCATCCGGCGAGATTGTATCGCCCGAAAGTCGTGCGCTTCTAGACGAATTTCACATCTGAGGGAAGACCCATGCAACCTAATACTAGCATGTTCGTGCTTTTGCAGGGGGCAGAGCTTGTGGAAAAAGATGACTTCATCCCCATAAATCGTTAAGTCTCGTCTCGTCTCAACTTTGGCGCGCATCCGGCGCGAAAGTCTTTGGAAGAGCTTTGATGTCCAGCGTCACAAAACAGTTCGGCAGCTTTGTCGTGATCGGCATCATTGTCACTTTCGTGCATTACGGCATGCTGATCGGTTTGGTTGAACTGGATCTGATGGATGAAGTGCCTGCCACGCTGACAGGCTATCTGTTCGGCGGTGTGCTTTCATACCGCCTGAACCGCCGTTACGCCTTCCACAGTTCCCGCCCGCATGCCGAAGCCACATGGCGTTTTGCCGCTGTGGCGGGTGTGGGTTTTGTGGGGACAGGTGTAACCATGCACGTGCTGCACGATGTGCTGGGGTTCCACTATCTGCTCGTGCAGCTCGTTTGCACCAGTCTGGTGATGGTGTGGAGTTTTACCGCCAACCGCATCTGGACCTTCGGCGCCAGCCAAAGGGACTAGGAATGGCAAAAGGACTTGGCATGGCAAGTGGACTTGGAATGGCAAAAGGAATTGGCATGGCAAGTAGACTTGGCATGGATAGGACGGCTCAGGCCGCAACCCGTTGCAACTCGAAGGTCATTCGTCCCTGGTCATGGCCGATATTGAGGGCAGTCCGCTGCGTTTTAAGGCCTAATCTGGTCCCAATGGCGGTGATGTCATCGGCAGAATAGCAGGTTAGGCCGTAGGTCGCGCGGATTTTGCGGTAATCGGACAGAAATGTCCGCATCAACCCGATCATCGCTTCGGTCATGAATTGTTCCTGCCAGGCAAAATGCAGCAAGGCTCCTGCATCGGCCAGCACGGTGTGATCGGGTGGAATGATATCGCCGACAATGATTCGGCCATTGGGAGCAAGCAAGGGCGACAGGTCTTGCAACAGGTTTCGGGTATCCTCGGGAGCCAGATATTGCAGGACCGAATTGATGATGATGCAATCGACGCTGCCTTTGTCCATACGCAACACCTCTTCGGGAGACATGACATCAATATTGGCGGCGTCTTGATGCCACTCGCTCAAGCGATCTCGCACGCTCGGTGCCCCATCGCTCAAAATCAGCCTATGGCAACGGCTTGCCACTTGAGGTGCCGACAGGGCCTCTCCGCAGCCATAGTCGATCACGATCCCGGTTTCAGGCGGCAGACGTTGAACAATATCTGCGCCGATCCGCTCGTGATGGCGTTGACGGTGCTTTTCACAGACATAGATGCTGTGGTTTCCGTTCCAGAAATCTAGCCAATTCAATGCGTTTTCCTCCCCCGAGATGGTACGCATTCACGTTGAATTTCAAGTCGATATTTTTATTTCTTATCAATCGCTTATTTGCGATTTATCTTTTTAAGATAGCTGATCAGATCGCCGATGTCATCCGGTTCGAAAATGAAATGCGGCATATTGGCTTCGCCATGGCCCATGGTAATGCCTTCGCCCAGAGCTTCTTCCAAGGCTTCCAGCTTGTAGCGTTGCGACAGGGTGCGGAAGGGCGGTGATTTCGGATTGGAACTGTCGCCCTTCAGCCCGATGGCATGGCAGGACGCGCAATTCTCTCTGGCCAGCATTTCACCGCGTTTGATCGCATCGGCTTTGGGCGCAGCTTGGCTTGCTGCCGTTGTGAACAGCAGGATACTGGCTGCCACAGTCACAATCATGCCTCTGGCTGCAGAAAAATCCTGTGGAATGCGGATAGAATCACTATTTGCCGTCATTACTGCGTCCTTGGTGGGCAAGCGGTGTGAATTGCCTGAAGCACAGGCAAACACAGCTAGCCCCTCAAGGTCAATGCTTTGATGCAAAACAGCACAACAATGCGCTGTCTCAGGCCGCTTTATGCGCCATCACCATGTCGAAAAACCGGTTGAACAGATAGTGGCTGTCCTGCGGGCCGGGCGAGGCTTCGGGATGGTGCTGGACCGAAAAAGCCGGACGGTCGGTCAGCGCAATGCCGCAATTGGAGCCGTCGAACAGCGAGACATGGGTCTCTTTGGCATGCGGCGGCAGGCTGTCGCGATCCACCGCAAAGCCGTGGTTCATCGAGACGATTTCGACCTGGTTGGTGGTGAAATCCTTCACCGGATGGTTGGCGCCATGGTGGCCCTGATGCATCTTCATCGTGGTGGCACCGACAGCCAGTGCCATCATCTGGTGGCCGAGGCAGATGCCGAAGGTCGGGATATGCTTGTCGAGCAGAGCCTGAATCACCGGCACGGCATAGACGCCGGTGGCCGCAGGGTCGCCCGGACCGTTGGACAGGAACACGCCATCGGGCTTGAGCGCCAGAATATCGGCGGCGGGTGTATTGGCAGGCACGACGGTGACTTTGCAGCCACGATCCGCCAGCAACCGCAGGATGTTGCGCTTGACGCCGTAATCAATCGCCACGATGTGGCAATTCTCGATCTCGCGCCGGCCATAGCCGGTGCCCAGCGTCCAGCTGGTCTCATCCCATGAAAAAAGTTGGGCGGATGTGACGAACGGCACCAGATCCAACCCGTCCATGCTGGGCATGTCTTTGGCCTGCTTTTTCAGCGCGGGCAGATCGAAGGCCGCGTCGGGCCGGTGGCTGATCACGGCATTCGGCATGCCCTGTTCGCGGATCAGCGCGGTCAGAGCGCGGGTATCGATGCCGGCAAGGCCGACAATACCGCGGGCTTTCAGCCACGCGTCGAGATGTTTGGCCGCGCGCCAGTTGGACGGCGTGGTCACATCTGCATGCACGATCACACCGCGCACACCGGACGCCGAGGCCATGTTGACGGTCTCGATATCCTCGTCATTGGTGCCGACATTGCCGATATGGGGGAAGGTGAAGGTAATAATCTGCCCCGCATAGGACGGATCTGTCAGAATTTCCTGATAGCCGGTCATCGCGGTGTTGAAGCAGACCTCGCCGGTCGCTTCGCCGGTCGCGCCGATGCCGACACCCTCGAATACCATGCCATTGGCTAGCACCAGCAGTGCCGTGGCGCGTGGTTCTTCCCAACCCGATGAAAGGGCTTGATCTTGAAGCGGAGCCATTTTCGTCCTAAATCTGCCTGCACAGCCCGTTTGCGAGGTGGTTAGCGCATCGCGAAGGGTGGCGTGTCACGCTGAATCTGTTGATATCGCCGGAAATTAGGCGCAGACCACGCCAAGGTCAATCACTGTTGTGAACAACAAGGGATGGATTGGCCGCGTAATAACATTTATTTTCCCGCCGCCCTTCAAAGGGCATGGCGCGGAAACCAACAGGAAGGTTGATAACAATGGCTCTGCGTGATGAATTTTCCTCGTCCATGAAGGACGCCATGCGGGCAGGCGACAAAATGCGGCTGTCGACCATCCGTCTGATTACGTCTTCCGTGAAGGACCGCGAAATCGAAGCCCGCGGCACCGGCAAGGAGATCGGCGAGGACGATATTCTGGCTTTGCTTCAGAAAATGGTGAAACAGCGTCAGGAATCGCTGAAAATTTATGAAGACGCCGGACGCATGGATCTGGCCGAGCAGGAACGCGGCGAAATTGCCGTGATCACCGGCTTTCTGCCGCAGCAGATGGACGAGGCCGCCGTGGCTGCTGCCATCGACGCCGCCATTGCCGCCACAGGGGCTGCAGGCATCAAGGATATGGGCAAGGTCGTTGCCGCCCTCAAACAGGCCCATGCCGGTCAGATGGATTTCGGCAAGGCCAGCGCGATCGTCAAAGCCAAGCTGGGCTGACCGGATTTTCGCCGGATACGCCTGTGGAATGCCGAAATTCTGGTTTTTCACAGGTGTTCACAGCTTATCCACAGGGAGAACCCTGTGTCACGGGGACAAGTGGACTTTCCAAAGCCACAACAACGGGCTGGCATGGCCCGATCCCGCCCGGTGGAGACGGTCCCGCATGCCGCGATGACAGGATCTGACAGGGGCGGGGACTATCCTTGGTCTTTTGCCGCCAAAACCCTACCAGACAGCGCGACGGAATGGTAAAGACAGCCTATGCGTTACCCGCCCTCCATTCTTGATGATATCCGTGCCCGCCTGCCCGTGTCGGCGGTGGTGGGGCGTCGGGTCAAGCTGGTCAAAGCGGGCCGTGAATGGAAGGGGCTGTCGCCCTTCAACGCCGAAAAATCCCCCTCCTTTTTCGTCAATGATCAAAAAGGTTTCTTTCACGATTTTTCGTCGGGAAAAAACGGCGATATTTTCAAATTTCTGATGGAAACCGAAGGCGTCAGCTTTCCCGAGGCCGTCGAGCGGCTGGCCGCGGATGCGGGCGTGATCCTGCCCAAGCTCAGTGTCGAAGCCGAGGAGCAGGAGGTCAGGCGCACCGGCCTGCATCAGGTGATGGCTTTGGCGCAGGAATTCTTTCAGGCGCAATTGATGGCCCCTGCCGGATCCCAGGCGCGCGCCTATCTTGACGGTCGCGGCTTGGGCAAGGCGGTCTGGGCCAATTTCGGCATGGGCTTTGCCCCCAATGACCGCCATGCCTTGCAGCATTACCTGACCGGCAAAGGCGTGCTTGTGCCCGATATGATCGAGGCGGGGCTGATGATCGCGGGCGAGGACATTCCGGTGCCCTATGACCGTTTCCGCAATCGGGTGATGTTCCCGATCTGCGACAGTCGCGGTCGTCCGATTGCCTTTGGCGGCCGCGCGCTCGACAAGGACGTCTCGGCCAAATACCTCAATTCCCCCGATACGCCGTTGTTCCACAAGGGTGATGTGCTGTTCAACCATCACAATGCCCGCAAGGCTGCCCATGATACGGGGCGGGTGATCGCGGTGGAAGGCTATGTCGATGTGATCGCCATGAGCGTGACCGGCTTTGCCGAAACGGTCGCTCCGCTGGGCACCGCGCTGACCGAGAACCAGCTGGCTTTGCTGTGGCGCATGTGCGACGAGCCGATCCTGTGCTTTGACGGCGACAAGGCCGGACGCCGCGCCGCATGGCGGGCGATTGATACCGCTTTGCCGCATCTCAAACCGGGCAAATCTTTGCGTTTCGCGCTGTTGCCCGAGGGGCAGGATCCCGATGATCTGGCCCGTTCGGGCGGTAAAAAGGCGATTGATGACGTACTGGAACGCGCCACCTCGCTGGTCGATCTGTTGTGGGCGCGCGAGCTGGAAAAGCACACGCTCGATACGCCCGAGCGCCGTGCCGCCTTCGAGCGCGATGTGCGGATCATCGTTTCGACGCTCAAGGACGAGGATTTGCGCCGCCATTACAAGGCCGAAATCGACCAGCGCATGGCCGAGCTGATGCCCTCGGGGGCGAGGCGCGGGGGTAATCAGGGCCAGCGCGGCGACTGGAGCCGTGATCCGCGTGCACAAAATTCCAGCGTGTTCGGCGGGCGCGGTG
Source organism: uncultured Hyphomicrobiales bacterium (assembly GCA_903930675.1). Taxonomy (GTDB): domain Bacteria; phylum Pseudomonadota; class Alphaproteobacteria; order Rhizobiales; family Beijerinckiaceae; genus CAIYZJ01. The sequence goes on along the minus strand of CAIYZJ010000040.1, from coordinate 2,235 downwards.
CGGTGCGGGCAGGCGGCAACCAGCGCGCCACACCGTTCCACTTGCGCTTACCCGCCCGCGCCAGCCAGAGCCTGACCAGCAGCCCGCTGTTTTCGACCCATCGCAGTATTTCCCCGCGCGAGGCGTTTATTCTGGCGGTTTTGGCCTCTCGTCCCGATCTGCTGGGCCGTTATGCCGATGAATTGGCAAATATGGACTTTGCTTCCCCCGATTCCACCGATCTGGCGCGGGCTTTGGCCGATCTGGCGGCGTTGGAGGAGGTCACCACCGCCGATCAGCTGCGCCAGCGCTTGCAGCGTTCAGGACTGGAACAGGCCCTGATGCGCATCGAATTGGCAGTCAGGCCGGGCGACAGGCGCTGTCTGGACCATGATTTTCCGTCGGTTGACATTGATAGCGCATTAAAACAGGCGATGATCTTGCATCGTCGCGCAATCACACTACATAAAGAGTTGATGGATGCCGAAAGGGCACTGGCCGAGAATGACAGCGAATCAAATTTGGCTGTGATTCGCGATCTCCAGTTGCAATTGTCCGCATTGGACGGCATGGAAGCGGACCGTGACCGCCTGAATGTGGTGGCAAGTGTGGGCTCTGATCAGGGGTTGGCGACGGCTTGAACCTGATTTATCACGTTTTTTTCACCGGGGCAGGTGGCCTTAGTGATGAATTAAGTGTTATATGCGAGAATAAGGCGATGAAGAGTCTTGTTCTGTACCAATGATGAGAAGTGGTCGTAGCGGCTTTCGTTACGGCCTGTTTTTTCGTTGATGCGGAATAATTCGATTGAAGTAGGCGGATGGAGCTGTCCAGAGCAATGGCGACAAAGACGACAGAGAAGCCCGAAGGCGAAGCCACGGAAGCCCCAGCGACTGACAGCCCCTTGTTGGACCTTTCGGATGCTGCCGTAAAGCGGATGATCAAGCTCGCCAAAAAGCGCGGCTATGTCACCCATGAGCAGCTCAACGAGGTTTTGCCTTCCGAAGAGGTCACCTCCGACCAGATCGAAGATATTTACGCGATGCTCAACGAAATGGGCATCAATGTGGTGGAACAGGAAGAAACCGACGCCGATGCGCCCGAAGAGGGCGCCGAGGAGGAGGCCGAGGAAGAAGGCGGCGACCTCGTCGAGACGACCAGCTCCGTTCCGGCCAAGGCCACCAAATCCGAGCCTTCCGACCGCACCGACGATCCCGTGCGCATGTATCTGCGCGAAATGGGTTCGGTCGAATTGCTGTCGCGCGAGGGCGAAATCGCCATTGCCAAGCGCATAGAGGCCGGCCGCGAGGCGATGATTGCGGGCCTGTGCGAAAGCCCGCTGACCTTCCAGGCCATCATCATCTGGCGTGACGAATTGGTCGAAGGCAAGGTTTTGCTGCGCGACATCATCGATCTGGAAGCCACCTATGCCGGTCCCGACGGCAAAGGCGCGCCCAAGGTCGAAGGTGCCGAGGGCGAAGGCGAGGCCGAAGCGGTCGGCGAGGACGGCGAACCGCCGATCCCCGAAGGCGATCTCGACGACGACGATCTGGAAAACAACGTCTCCCTGTCGGCCATGGAAGCCGAGCTGAAGCCGAAGGTGCTGGAAACCTTCGACCGCATTGCCGATGCCTACAAGAAATTGCGGCGTTTGCAGGACCAGAATGTCGAATCCAAGCTGGCCAACACCACGCTGACGCCTGCCCAGGAGCGCAAATATAAAAAGCTCAAGGAAGAAATCGTCCTTGATGTGAAGTCTTTGTCGCTCAACCAGAACCGCATCGATGCGCTGGTCGAGCAGCTTTACGACATCAACAAGCGGTTGATCGGGCTTGAAGGCCGTCTGATGCGGCTGGCCGAAGCCAGCGGCGTGGTGCGCGATGATTTCTTGCGCAATTATCAGGGCTCGGAGCTTGATCCGAAATGGCTGTTGCGGGTGTCCAAGCTCGGCACGCGCGGCTGGAAGGATTTTGTCGCCTCCGAGAAGGACATGATCCGCGACATCCGGCAGGAAATCCATTCGCTGGCGGCTGAAACCGGTCTGGAAATTCTCGAATTCCGCAAAATCGTCCATCTGGTGCAAAAAGGCGAGCGTGAAGCCCGTCAGGCCAAAAAAGAGATGGTCGAGGCCAATCTGCGTCTCGTGATCTCGATTGCCAAAAAATACACCAATCGCGGGTTGCAATTCCTCGATCTGATTCAGGAAGGCAATATCGGCCTGATGAAGGCGGTCGACAAATTCGAATACCGCCGCGG
>CAIYZJ010000039.1 GCA_903930675.1 uncultured Hyphomicrobiales bacterium | reverse complement strand
GGAATTCACAAATTGCGCCTGTCCTGTCTGGGTCTGGCTTTGCTTGCCCTGAGTCTGGCACAAGCGTTGCGCATTTTGAAGGGCCAGGGCATTGGCAGTCGTCGGCGATGCGCTGTAACTGGTAACCGAATAGGTGTTGGGACCCAGCATTTTGAAACTGGATGTCGGTTGGCTCGGCGACTGGCAGGCCGAAAGCCCCAAGCCGATCACCAACACCGAAACTGCTTTGCAGGTTAGCCGCATCTCACACCTCCGCCGTTCACCCGTCGTTTGCGACACTCCCGTGCCCGCAACAGTCCACCCATAATACACCAAGCATGGCTCCAAACACGGCCCGAAACATGGCCCGGGATGAAAATTCAAAACAAGATGAAAATTCAGCAGCGGACCGCTACAGCAATCCCCGGACCGACCGTTATTAAAGTCTGACGGCTGGCCTAACAGCCAGACAGATCACGGAGGGGGTTTACCGTCCGTTCACCCGTCGCCGTGCGGGAGTGGAGCAATGCGATCCCCATGATCAGACATTCTCCACTCCCAAACGGGGTTTGCCCTCTCGGGCTTGTTCAATCGACCCGCCGCTTCAGCAGTTGCAGAAGCGGGGCATAAAGCCACTGCCCTTGGCCTCGATCCGCATGCCCTCACCGCGCAGATGATTGGGCACCAGCACGACATCCTCGCTTGCCGCACAGGTGAACAGACGCTGGCGGGTTTGTGCCGCTTTGGCTCCATCGAGACAGAATGCGCTCGACCATTGCGGAAACAGCACTTGCGCAGGCGTATGAACCGCATCGCCGCAGATGATCGCGCGTGTGCCGGTGCCGCCGTCAATCTCCAGACCGATCTGGCCTTTGGTGTGGCCTTCAAGATCAATGATGGACAGACCTGCCGCCAAACCGTCACCCACATCGACAAATTGCTGCTGCCGGCTCTCGATAATCGGCATCACACTATCGGCAAACGAACCCTGATTGACCGGCTGTTCGGGCTGGCCTTGCGCCAGAGCGTGCCAGTGGTCGAACTCGGCCTTGCCCATCACATATTTGGCATTGGGGAAGGTCGGCACCCAGCGGCCATTGCTGAGGCGGGTGTTCCAGCCGACATGGTCGGGATGCAGATGGGTGCACATCACCATGTCGATGTCCTCGGGCCGCAAGCCCAAGGCCGCCAACCGTTCGAGATAGCCGGTCTCGGTGCGCTGGTGCCAGACAGGCCGCAAGGGGCGGTGCTTGTCTTCGCCCACGCAGGTATCGACCAGAATGGTCAAACCGTCGACCTGCACAATATGGCTTTGCACCGTCAGCAATATGGTCTGCGCATCGAAATCGATATGGTTCGGCGACAGCAAGTCCCGATGCGGTTCCAAAGCAGCCAGATCGGCTTGCGGCAGAATGATCGCCAAAGGAATGGCAAAGGTTTCAATATCAACCAGCCGTTTGATGCTGGCTTTTCCGATACTCATCATGATGCTGTTTTCCTGTTCAGTCGATGGTCTTGATGGCACCGCCGGCCATCATACCGTCCAGCCAGTCGGGCTTGAGCAAGCCTGCTTTGACACGCGGCAGCAAAGCGGCTTCGGCAGCCAAAACGCCTTTGAGGCTTTCGATCACATGATCGATCTGCGCGAAAGGCACAATTACCACCCCGTCGCAATCGGCTATCACCAGATCACCGGGACCGACCGCCACACCGCCGCATACCACAGGCAGATTGACAGTGCCCGGCCCGTTGCGCACCGGCGAATTGGGCGTGATCCCCGCCGCAAAGCACGGCAGACCCATGTCACGGATGCCGATCACATCGCGCGCACAACCATCGGTGACAAAACCGACCGCTCCGTTGTTTTTCAACATGCCCAGAACCAGATCACCCGTCACCGCCGTTTCGAGATAGCCGTCGGCGGCTGCCACAATCACATCGCCAGCCTGCACGATCCCCAAGGCCACCATCACCGCCAGATTGTCGGCAGGCCCGACATGGACTGGCAGTGCCACGCCGCAAAACACGTCTTGATCGGCAATCACCGGCTTGATGGCGGGGGCCAGCGCGCCGCGCCCCTGCATCGCATCGACCAGAAAACCGGTCGGCGTGCCTTGAAGAGCCGCGATTTGCGCCGCAGTCGGACGCGGCACCTTGCGCCGCATGGTAATCAGTGGTGGATCCTCGATCATGCTTGCAGCTCCCTTGTCCGGCTTTGCCATTGAATTTATTCGTTTATTATATGCTAGATCGCAGATTAGGCCGCATTCGCCCCCTATGACAACCGCTTTATTGCAAAGCTGTTATCCCCAACCACACTTGAAAGACAGAATAACGGTTGACCTGATCGGTCACCCCGACTTAGGTTTAGCAAATAAGGTCATCCAGGCTCGTCTAATGATCCGTGATAACGGACAGGGGCTCAGGAGACAAAACAGGGGGAAATGATGAAGAAGTCAGTTTTACTGGGTGTCTGCGCGTCGTTGCTGGTAGGTCTGTCCGCTTTCGCGCCTGCACAGGCCCAACAACCATCCGCCAATCTGATGGCCTCGGGCCTTGTCGGCAAGCTCGAAGGCCCCGAGCTGATCCTCGATCCGGCCAAATGGCCGAAAAGCTTCGGCGAAGCCCCCGATCTGGCCGAACTGGTCAAGGCCGGCAAACTTCCCCCTGTCAAAGACCGTGTCCCGGCCGAGCCACTGGTGATGAAGCCTCTGTCCGAAGTGGGCAAATACGGCGGCACATGGCGCCGCGGCTTTTTGGGACCGGGTGACTGGGAAAACGGCAACCGCCTGAATGCTTCCGACAAATTGCTGTTCTGGGATCCGACCGGCACCAAGATCGTGCCGAGCGTTGCCAAATCATGGGAACAGAGTGCCGACGGCAAGGTCATCCGTGTCAATCTGCGCAAGGGCATGAAATGGTCCGACGGCGCCCCCTTCACCGCCGATGATTTCGTGTTCTGGTTCGAAGACCTTTATTCCAACAAGGACATCGTGGCAGCTCCGATCCCCGACATGTCGCCCGGCGGCAAGCCCGGCAAAGTGGTGAAAGTTGACGAAACCACCGTCGAATTCCAGTTCGAGAACCCGCACTTCCTGTTCGTCGACTTTCTGGCCGGTGATACGCTGATCGGCGGCGGCCAGTCCGTACGCCAGTCGCAAGGCACCACCTTTGGCGCCTATTCGCCCAAGCATTACCTCAAGCAGTTCCTGCCCAAATATTCTTCCGAGGCACAGGTCAACGAAAGGGCCAAGGCCGAAGGTTTCGAAAACTGGGTGAAGATGCTGCACTTCAAGAAGGATTGGTCGTTCAACACCGAACTGCCGACCCTCGGCCCGTGGAAGACCACCCGTCCGATCAACACCCCGACATGGGTGCTCGAGCGCAACCCCTATTACTGGGCTGTCGATTCGGCTGGCAACCAGTTGCCCTATATCGACAAAGTGGTGCTGACACTGGCCGAAGACTCCGAAGTCATCAATCTGCGCGCCATCGGCGGCAATTACGACATGCAGGAACGCCATATCAGCCTGTCCAAACTGCCGGTGATCCTCGAAAACCAGCAGAAGGGCGGCTACAAGGTCCATCTCGATCTGGCCCTGCACGGGTCCGACACCACTCTGTTCATCAACCAGTCGTTCAAGGCCGATGCGGAAGTGGCCAAGTGGCTCACCAATGCCGATTTCCGCCGCGCTTTGTCGATGGGGATCGACCGCAACCAGTTGAACGACACGTTCTGGCTCGGCATCGGTACACCCGGTTCGGTGGCTCCCTCTGTCCAGATGCCGCAAAGCCCCGGCAAGGAATATCGTGACAAATATTCCAAGCTCGACATTGCAAAGGCCAACCAGTTGCTCGACGGCATCGGCCTGACCAAGAAGGATTCCGAAGGCTATCGCGTGCGCACCGACAATGGCGAGCGGTTGCGGATTCAGGTGCAGGCTGTCAAAGCCCTGCTGCCATGGCCGCAACAGGCCGAAATGATCGGCGAACAGTGGCGCAAGATCGGCATTCAGGCCGATGTGCGCGAAATGGAGCGGACACTGGCGACCACCCGCACCAGAAACAACGAGCACCAGATCATGGTCTGGACCAATGGCGGTACGGAACTGCTCTATCTGTTCCCCCGCCACGCGATCCCGGTTGATCCGACCGAGGCCTACATGGGACCCGAATTTGCCACATGGTATGCCTCGAACGGTGCGCAGGGTCGCGCTCCGACCGATCCGCAGATGCTGAAGATCTATGATCTGTTCAAATCGGCTTCCGGCCAGCGCGAGGCGGGCGACCGCGACAAGACCGCTCAGGAAATCTGGAAAATTCTGGTCGACCAGCAATATGCCATCGGCACGGTCGGGGAATCCCCTGCCCAGTTCGGTGTGCGCATTGTCAGCACGAAATTGGGCAATATCCCCTCGCGTGCCTGTATCGCCCAGCATTGCCGGACACCGTCCAGCTCGCATGCCGAGACCTGGTATTTCAAATAGTAACGGTTGATCACCCTCGGGTGATTGACAGTCCGGCTCCTCGCCTTCCGCCTGGCAGACACCGTTGACCGGACTGCCCGGCGGGAGGTTTTGCATCGGGGTGACCGTTTTGTCCGGTGTGCGGTTGCAGGCTGGACTGGCTTTGTCCGGTCCCCCCCTCGTGTGACTTCATGCTTTTTGGCCTTGTGCCATGTCAAGAGAGAAAGACAGTCCCGATGCTGGCCTATATTGCACGGCGCGCGGTGTTGGCGGTTTTGACAATGGCTGCGATTTCCGTTTTCGCATTCATCATCATCCAGTTGCCCCCGGGTGATTTCGTCGATGCCTACATCGCCAATCTGTCGGCGTCCGGCTCTTCCGTCTCGATGGAAGAGGCCAAAAGCCTGCGCGCGCTCTACGGGCTCGATCAGCCGGTCTATGTCCAGTATATGAAGTGGATGTCGCGGGTGCTGGTCGGCGATTTCGGCGAGTCGATGGAATGGCACCGTCCTGTCGCCGAAGTGATCGGTGACCGCCTGTGGCTGACCATCGTGCTGTCACTGTCTGCCCTGATGCTGACATGGGGCATTGCTCTGCCGATCGGCATCTATTCGGCGGTGCGCCAATATTCCGCGCTCGATTATGTGTTTACCTCGATCAGCTTCATCGGTCTGGCCGTCCCCAATTTTCTGCTGGCCCTGGTGATCATGTATTTTTCCTTCGTGCTGTTCGGCGCCAATGTCGGCGGGTTGTTTTCGAGCGAATTCGATCTGGCCCCGTGGAGCCTCGCCAAAGTGTGGGATCTGATCAAGCATCTGCCTTTGCCTGCGGTGATTCTGGCTCTGGCGGGCACAGCGCAGCTGATCCGCATCATGCGCGCCAATCTGCTCGATGAATTGCGCAAGCCCTATGTGGTGACAGCGCGTGCCAAAGGCATGCCCGAAGCCCGCGTGATCTGGAAATATCCGGTGCGTGCGGCATTGAACCCCTTTGCCAGCACCATCGCCTATCTGTTTCCCTATCTGGTGTCGGGCAGCATCATCATCTCGCTGGTGTTGAGCCTGCCGACTGTCGGGCCGCTGCTGCTGAAAGCCCTGATTGCGCAGGATATGTTTCTGGCCGGCACCATCGTGCTGCTGCTGGGGGTGATGACCGTGATCGGTACATTCATTTCCGATCTTGTTTTGATGTGGGTTGATCCCCGTATCCGCTTCCAGATGGATTGAGGTTGTCATGTCCAGCGGACCCGTTTCCACCACCAGCCCGACCCAGACCGCAGAGGACCGCTTTGCCGTTGCCACCCAGTGGCAACTGACATGGTGGCGGTTCCGCAAGCACAAACTGGCGGTGGCCTCCGGCATCATCGTGATTGCCTTTTATGTGGTGGTGCTGCTGGCCGATTTTCTGGCCTATGCCGACCCCCATGCCACCGATTCCAAGCGCAGCCATATTCCGCCGCAAGAAATCCACTTTTTCGATGACGGCGCCTTCAAGCCCTATGTCTACGGGCTGACGCAGAAGCGCGATCTGCGCACGTTCAAACTCAGTTACCAGCCAAATCTTGACCGCAAGGTCTACCTGACCCTGTTTGCCGAGGGTTACAGCTACCATTTCCTTGGTCTGTTCCCGACCAACAAACATCTGGTCGGTCTGGTCGATCCGAGGCCGGAAGACGGCATTTTCATTCTCGGCACCGATCTGGTCGGGCGTGATCTGTGGTCGCGCATTATGGTGGCAACGCGCATATCGCTGACCATCGGGCTTGCGGGGGTGACGGTCAGCCTGTTTCTCGGGATTTTGCTGGGCGGCATGTCGGCGGTCTATGGCGGGATTGTCGATACGGTGATCCAGCGCGTGATCGAGATTTTGCGCTCGATGCCGACCATCCCGCTCTGGATGGGACTGGCGGCAGCACTCCCCAACAGCTGGAGCGTCATTCAGGTCTATTTTGCCATCACCATCATCATCTCCTTTCTCGGCTGGACCGATCTGGCGCGCGTGGTGCGGGAAAATTTCTGGCCCTGCGCTCGGAAGATTTTGTCACCGCCGCCGAACTGGCAGGGGCCAGCCAATACCGCATCATTTTCACCCATATGCTGCCCTCGTTCCTCAGCCATATCATCGCCGCCACCTCGCTGGCCCTGCCTGCGATGATCATCAGTGAAACCTCGCTCAGCTTTCTCGGCCTCGGTTTGCGGCCACCGGCAATCAGCTGGGGGATTTTGCTGCAGGACGCCCAGAACATCGAAACGCTGGCTCTGGCCCCGTGGCTGCTGACCGCTGCCATACCGGTGATTCTGGTGATTCTGGCCTTTAACTTCCTTGGAGACGGATTACGCGATGCCGCAGACCCCTATGGTTGATCACCCCGATCATGAGGCCGGCGGCTCCACCTCTGCCGCCACTCCCCTGCTGTCCGTGCGCGGGCTGAAAACCTATTTCAAACTCGACGAAGGCACCGTAAAGGCGGTCGACGGCGTCAGTTTCGATCTGTTTGCAGGCCGGACCCTGGGCATTGTCGGCGAGAGCGGTTGCGGCAAGAGCATTTCCGCGCGCTCGATTCTCCGCATTGTCGATCGCCCGGGCAAGATCGAGGGCGGCGAAATCTTGCTGCAGCAAGAGGGCGACAACGAGAACGCCATCGACCTGCTGCAACTGCCCCACGAGGGACCGGAATTGCGGGCCATTCGCGGCAAGGAAATCGCTTTGGTCTTTCAGGAGCCGATGGCCTCGTTCAGCCATTACTACACCATCGGCAACCAGATCATGGAAGCGATCCTGCTGCATTCGGCGACATCCGATGATGCCGCCCGTGCTCGCGCGATCGAGTTGCTCGGCATGGTCGGCGTGCCCAATCCCGAGCGCCGCGTCGACGAATATCCGTTCCAGCTCAGCGGCGGCTTGCGCCAGCGCGTGATGATGGCCATGGCACTGGCCTGTGATCCGCGCATCCTGATTGCCGACGAGCCGACCACCGCGCTCGATGTCACCACACAGGCGCAGGTGCTCAACCTGTTGCAGCGCATCCAGAAAGAGCGCGGCCTGTCGGTGATCCTGATCACCCATGACATGGGCGTGGTCGCCGAAATGGCCGATGATGTGGTGGTGATGTATTTGGGCCGCGCGGTCGAAAAAGGCCCCGTGGACGAGATTTTCCACGATCCCAAACATCCCTATACCCAAGCCCTGCTGCGCTCGATCCCCAGCATCATGGCCAAGCCGCGCACCAAGCTGGCCACCATCGAAGGCTCGATACCGCATCCTTTCGCGCGGCCGAGCGGCTGCCCGTTCCATCCGCGCTGCCCCGATGCCATCAAGGGCCTGTGCGATGTCAAGGAACCGCCGACCCATGCGCTGCGGCCCGACCGCGCCGTCAGCTGCTTCCTCTATGGAGACGCGTCATGACTCTGTTGGAGGTCAAGGGACTCAAGAAATATTTCCCGATCCGCAAAGGCCTGCTGCGCAAGGTGGTCGGCCATGTGAAGGCGGTCGACGATGTCAGCTTCACGGTGAAACGCGGAGAGACCCTGGCGCTGGTGGGCGAAAGCGGCTGCGGCAAAACCACCGTGTCGCGCTGCATCATGCGCGCGCTCGACCCCAGTGCGGGCGAGGTCAACTTCACGCTCGACGGCCAGACAACCGATCTGGCAACGCTGGGCGGCAAAGGGCTGAAACCGTTCCGCCGCCATTTGCAGATGGTGTTTCAGGATCCCTTCTCCTCGCTCAACCCGCGCATGATGGTCGGCGATCTGATCGGCGAGCCTTTGCTGATCAACGGCATGTCGGACCCCGCCGAGCGGCGCAAGCGGGTGCGCGAATTGCTCGATGTCGTGCAATTGCCCGTCGAATATATGAACCGTTTTCCCCATGCCTTCAGCGGCGGACAACGCCAGCGCATCGGCATTGCCCGCGCGCTCGCGCTCAATCCCAGCCTGATTGTCGCCGATGAGCCGGTGTCCGCACTCGATGTGTCGGTGCAGGCGCAGATCATCAATCTGCTGCTGGATTTGCAGGACCAGCTCGGCCTGACCTATCTGTTCGTCGCCCATGATCTCAGCGTGGTCAAACATGTGTCGGACCGCGTGGCGGTGATGTATGTCGGCCAGCTGGTCGAAATCGCCTCGACGGAAGATTTGTTCCACCGCCCCAAACATCCCTATACCGAAGCCCTGTTGTCGGCGGTGCCCAAGCCCGATCCGCGCGCCAAGACCGAGCGCATTATCTTGCAGCGCGAAGTCGCCGATGCCGCCAACCCGCCCCCGGGCTGCGCCTTCCACCCGCGCTGCGCCCACGCCACCGACCTGTGCAGACAACAACGCCCCGCTTTGGTCGACCTCGGCAACGGCCACCAGGTCCGCTGCCACCACGCGCATGTGCTGGACCTGAAGGGTGTCGGCGCGACGGTGTAACGGTTTTTTTCGGGAGAGGAGCCTGCCTCTTTGCCCCTGTCATGCCTGCCCTTGTGGAGGGTATCCACGTCTTACTTGTCCAACGACCGCTAAAGTTGTGGATGGATGGAATTAATCCGGCCATGACAGTTTAGGGACCAATGACGTCCCCAAACCACCCCTGTCATGCCCGCCCCTGTGGCGGGTATCCACGTCTTTCCGGCACCATTAAAACCAAGGCATCGGCAGCAGAAACAAGTCTTCCCGTGACAGTTCTGTCACAATAAAAAAGGCTTGTCCCGCCCCAAAAATCAGGACTTCACAAGTCAAGAATACCGAATAGAATCATTAAGGATTTGTTAATGATTCGGAGGTGGTTCTATGATGATCAACTTGCCGCATACAGCAGACATCCCCGCCGTCAACGGGATCCACTTGTCGGATTCCAGTATCGCCCTGCTGGCCGATATGGTGTTTGATGAAATCCTTGCATCCCCGCAATTCCCAAGCCTCAGCCACTCGCGCGAGGCGTTGATCCGGCAGGCGTCCATTCTGGTCAACCAGAAACTGGCAAGCCTTGCGGATGAGGACAGCGAGGACAATGACGACATCGCTTTCGGGCGGTCCGACTGCGAATTCATCTTCAAGGACTGATCCCCCGAGCCAGCCGCTCTCCGGCTAAGCCGCGCATCCGGTACGCCCGTCTGTGCGGCTTTTTCATGCGTCAAACCCTCTCCTCGCCGCCAAGACATCCGGGACACGAAGAGCTTGCACAATAAAAAAGCACAACTGTCGTTTTGCCGTTTTTTTAGCGTCCTTTGCCTCATTTTTGCGCTGCAACAAAAATCAGAATATTAAAAAATCGTTATGATTCAATGCAATAGCCGGTTGGCATGGTCGTTGCGTTACTGTCTTCGGTGCAACACTGGTCCGGAGATGGTCCCCTATGAAACCGATGAAAACACTTTTTGCAGCCGCCCTCGCAGGTGGTTTGGCTTTCAGCTCTTTTGCCGCACAGGCACAAAATACAATCAAGGTCGGCGTGCTTCATTCGCTGTCGGGCACGATGGCGATCAGCGAAACCACATTGAAAGACGTGATGCTGATGCTGATCGAAGAACAGAACAAAAAAGGCGGCGTGCTGGGCAAGAAGCTCGAAGCCGTGGTGGTCGATCCGGCCTCCAACTGGCCTTTGTTTGCCGAAAAGGCCCGCGAATTGCTGACCAAGGACAAAGTGGCGGCCACCTTCGGTTGCTGGACCTCGGTGTCGCGCAAGTCGGTGCTGCCGGTGTTCGAAGAATTGAACGGCGTGTTGTTCTACCCCGTCCAGTATGAAGGCGAAGAATCCTCCAAGAACATTTTCTACACGGGTGCGGCCCCCAACCAGCAGGCCATTCCCGCGGTTGATTATCTGATGGAAAACGAGAAGGTCCAGCGTTGGGTGCTGGCCGGCACGGATTACGTCTATCCGCGCACCACCAACAAGATTCTCGAAGCCTATCTGAAGGCCAAGGGCGTCAAGTCCGAAGACATCATGATCAACTACACCCCGTTCGGCCATTCCGATTGGCAGACCATTGTCTCGGATGTGAAGAAATTCGGCTCGACCGGCAAGAAGACCGCCGTGGTCTCCACCATCAACGGCGATGCCAATGTGCCGTTCTACAAGGAACTCGGCAACCAGGGCATCAAGGCGACCGATATTCCGGTTGTTGCCTTCTCGGTCGGTGAAGAAGAACTCGCCGGGATCGACACCAAGCCGCTGGTCGGCCATCTGGCAGCTTGGAACTATTTCCAGTCGGTTGAAAATGCCGACAACAAGGCCTTCATCGAAAAATGGAAGACCTATACCAAGAACCCCAAGCGCGTGACCAATGATCCGATGGAAGCGCATGTGATCGGCTTCAACATGTGGGTCAAGGCTGTCGAGAAAGCCGGCACCACCGATCCGACCGCCGTGATCGATGCGCTGATCGGTGTCTCGGTTCCCAACCTGACCGGTGGTTACTCCACCATGATGCCGAACCACCACATCACCAAGCCGGTGCTGATCGGGGAAATCAAGGCTGACGGCCAGTTCTCGATCGTCTCGCAGACCGCCGGTCTGGTGGTCGGTGACGAATGGTCCGACTTCCTCGAAGGCTCCAGGGATCTGATCTCGGATTGGCGCGCTCCGATGTCTTGCGGCAATTTCAACGTCAAGACCGGCAAGTGCGGCGGCGCGGGCAAGTAAGCTGCGCTTATCCAAAACAATACCGGACGGGATAATCCCGTCCGGACACCAACAATAAGACGATCTTGCACACACCAAGACAACAGGACATCCCTATGCGGTCCAGATTTTTAACCCCGATCCTTGCGATGCTGGCCCTTTGTGCCTCCGCCATCGGGATGAGTGCTTCCGCAAGCCCCGCCGACGAGGCCTTTGCCAAACTGGCCAGCGACCAGTTCCCCCAGATCGAACAGGGCATTGTCGACCTCTCGGCCATCGGCACGCCCGAGGCGGCCGGTGTGCTGGAAGCACTGAGCGAAACAAAACTGTTTTACGCGCCCGACAAAAGCCTCGTGATCAAGAAAAGCGAGGGCCAGTTGACGAGCCCCTCGGGCGCGGCCCTGACAGAGGCCCCCGCCGGATTGAAGCAGGTGCGCATCAACAACCGCGTGCGCCGTGCGCTGGAATCGGCTTTGGGATCGCTGACCCTGATCTCGCCCGATCCCGCCAAGCGCAAAGCTGCCGCCGAGGCCGTGTTCAAGGCGCGTGATCCCCTCGCACTGCCGCTGATCACGCAGGCATTGGCGCGTGAAAGTGATGCAGGGGTGAAAGACACCATGCTGCGCGCGCGCGCCGCCATCGTGCTCGCCTCCTCCACGGCCCCCGATCTCGAGCGGATCAACGCGGTGGATGTGCTGGCCGAGAAGGGCGATCAGGATGTGCTGGCACTGTTCAGCACCGTCAAAGCCATGGCTCCGGCCTCGGTCAAACAGGCCATCGACACCGCCATCAATGCCATCGAGCGGCGGCTGGCTTTGTTGTCCTCGGTGCAGAACGCGCTGTATGGCCTGTCGCTCGGCTCGGTGCTGTTGCTGGCCGCCATCGGGCTGGCCATCACCTTCGGCGTGATGGGCATCATCAACATGGCGCATGGCGAAATGGTGATGATCGGCGCTTATACCACCTTCATGGTGCAGGAGGTGATCCGCGCCAGATATCCGGCTTTGTTCGACTGGTCCCTGCTGATCGCGCTGCCGCTGGCCTTTGTGACGGCGGGTGCGGTCGGGCTGGTGCTGGAACGTTCGATTATCCGCTTTCTCTATGGCCGCCCGCTCGAAACCCTGCTGGCGACATGGGGCGTATCTTTGATGCTGCAACAGGCGGTGCGCTCGCTGTTCGGGCCGACCAACCGCGAGGTCGGCGCGCCGGCCTTCATGTCGGGTTCGGTCGATCTGTTCGGCCTCACCATCACCTCCGGGCGGTTGTGGATCATCGTGTTTTCGCTGGTGGTGTTTGTGGTGCTGTCTTTGGTGTTGCGGGCCACCTCGTTCGGCTTGAAAATGCGCGCTGTCACGCAAAACCGCCGCATGGCGGCCGCGATGGGCATCCGCACCCCGTGGATTGACTCGCTCACCTTCGCACTCGGTTCCGGCATCGCCGGTATTGCCGGTGTCGCGCTGTCGCAGATCGACAATGTGTCGCCCAATCTCGGACAGGGCTACATCATCGACAGTTTCATGGTGGTGGTGTTCGGCGGCGTCGGCAATTTGTGGGGCACGCTGGTGGCCGCACTGACGTTGGGTGTGGCCAACAAATTCCTTGAACCGCTGGCCGGTGCCGTTTTGGGCAAGATTGTCGTGCTGGTGTTCATCATCCTGTTCATTCAGAAAAGACCGCGGGGCCTGTTTGCCCTCAAGGGTCGGGCGGTGGAGGCATGATGTCGCGCGCGCTTTATCTTCGCCATGACAAATTGGGCATGGGCTTTCTCATGGTGCTGTGCGCTTTGGGTGTGCTGGTGCCGGTGCTCAATCTGGCTTTGCCTGTCACTTCGGGCTGGCATGTGCCGACCTATGCGATGTCGCTGATGGGCAAATATGTCTGCTATGCCCTGCTGGCCGTGGCGCTTGATCTGGTCTGGGGGTTTTGCGGAATCCTGTCGCTCGGCCACGGCGCCTTTTTCGCGCTCGGCGGCTATTGTATGGGCATGTATCTGATGCGGCAGATCGGCACGCGCGGGGTCTATGGCAATCCGCTGCTGCCCGATTTCATGGTGTTTCTGAACTGGAAAGAGCTGCCGCTGACATGGTTCGGCTTCTCCTCCTTCGGCTATGCCATGATGATGGTGATTGTGGTGCCCGGTGCGCTGGCCTTTGTGTTCGGCTGGTTTGCCTTCCGCTCGCGCGTCACCGGCGTCTATCTGTCGATCATCACGCAGGCGATGACCTATGCGATGATGCTGGCGTTTTTCCGCAACGATATGGGCTTTGGCGGCAATAACGGCCTGACCGACTTCAAGGATATTCTCGGCTTCAACATTCAGGCCCAGGGCACCCGCGCCTGCCTGTTCATCGCCTCGGTTGCCGCGCTGGCGGGGTGTTATCTGTTGGCCCGTTTCATGGTCCATTCGGCCTATGGCAAGGTGCTGATTGCCATTCGCGATGCCGAGAGCCGCTCGCGTTTTCTCGGCTATCGGGTCGAGCATTTCAAGCTGCTGGCCTTCACTGTATCGGCCTCGATGGCGGGTCTGGCGGGCGCGCTCTATGTGCCGCAGATCGGCATCATCAACCCGTCCGAATTCGCACCGGGCAATTCGATCGAAGCGGTGATCTGGGTGGCGGTCGGCGGACGCGGCACTTTGGTGGGGGCAGCACTTGGCGCGGTGCTGGTCAATTTCTCCAAAACATGGCTGACCGGTGCAATGCCCGAAGTCTGGCTGTTCGCGCTTGGCGCCCTGTTCATCGTGGTCACGCTGTTTCTGCCCAAAGGCATCATCGGCACGGCAAGCGAGATGCTGAAAAACCGGCGCGATCGACAGACCTCCGGGCAGACAGAGGAGGCCCGCCCATGACCACGACCCATCATCACGAACTGACCAGCTCACTGCTCTATCTCGATGGCGTCTCGGTGTCGTTCGACGGTTTCAGGGCGCTCAACAATCTGTCGCTGACCATCGGCGCGGGCGAGATGCGGGCGATCATCGGGCCGAATGGCGCGGGTAAAACCACCATGATGGATGTGATGACCGGCAAGACCAAGCCCGATACTGGCGATGTGCTCTATGACGGCCGCATCGACCTGACCAGGCTCGACGAGGCCTCGATTGCCGAATTGGGCATCGGCCGCAAATTCCAGAAGCCGACGGTGTTTGAAAGCCAATCCGTCGAGGACAATATCGTCTTGTCGTTGCGCGGCGCGCGCGGGGCTTTTGCGAGCCTGTGGGGCTGGCGCAACCGCGTGCCGCAATCAGACATCGAGCAAATTCTGGAAACAGTCGGGCTGGCCGCCCATCGCAAACGCATGGCGGCCGATTTGTCGCATGGCCAGAAACAATGGCTCGAAATCGGCATGTTGCTCGCCCAAGATCCGAAAGTGCTGCTGGTCGACGAGCCGGTCGCGGGCATGACCGATCACGAGACCGAACAGACAGCCCTGCTGCTCAAGGACATTGCCAGGGACCATGCGGTGATTGTGGTCGAGCACGACATGAGCTTTGTCCGCGCGCTGGCCTGCCGCGTCATCTGCCTGCACGAGGGCTCGGTGTTGGCCGAAGGGCATATCGACGCGGTATCGAAAGACGACCGCGTGATTGAAGTCTATCTGGGACGCTGATCATGAGCACATTGACCGTCGACACAATCGATCTCTATTACGGCGCGGCCCAAGCCTTGCGCGGTGTCTCTCTGGTGGCGGAACCGGGCAAGGTCACCAGCGTGCTCGGCCGCAACGGCGTGGGCAAAACCTCGCTGATGCGGGCGATTGTCGGGCAAGCCCCCATCAAGGCAGGCTCGATGCGGCTGGGCGATACCCCCATCGACCAGCTCGCCTCCTATGACCGCGCACGACGCGGCATCAGTTTTGTGCCGCAGGGCCGCGAGATTTTTCCGCTGCTGACCGTGCGCGAAAACCTAGAAACGGGATTTTCGCCGTTGCCGCGCTCCGAACATTATATTCCCGAAGACGTGTTCGACCTGTTTCCGGTGCTCAAATCCATGCTGCACCGGCGCGGCGGGGATTTGTCGGGCGGCCAGCAACAGCAATTGGCGATTGGCCGCGCTTTGGTGATGCGCCCGAAAGTGCTGGTGCTGGACGAGCCGACCGAAGGCATCCAGCCCTCGATCATCAAGGATATCGGCCGCGCCATCGACTTTTTGCGTCATCGCGGTGGCATGGCGATCATTCTGGTCGAACAATATTTTGAATTCGCCCGCGACCTGTGCGACACCTATGCTGTGATGGACCGCGGACAGGTCGTGTTGTCAGGATTGAAAACGGAGATGAACGAGGCCGATGTTAGACGTCATCTCTCCGTCTGACCCGCCCCCCCTGAAAAGCCAGCTTCCCGCTTATATCAGGGCCCGCGGCATCCTTTCCGCCCGTTTGCAGGACAGCGGGCGCGGCACCCGTGTTTTCGATCTGTCGGAAGCAGGCGGCTACCGCCTCAAATTCCCCCATGCCGACCCGTGCGAAGCCATGATCGTCAACACAGGCGGCGGCATGGCAGGCGGCGACCATCTCGCTTTGTCGCTGTCGCTCGGCCCGCAAGCGGTTGCGGTGTGCAGCACCCAATCCGCCGAAAAAATCTATCGGGCCGAGCGTGACCGCGCGGAAATCACCGTCACGCTCACGCTGGACGATGCGGCCAATCTCGCTTGGCTGCCGCAGGAAACCATCCTGTTCGACGGCGCGCAGTTGCACCGGAAACTCACACTCGACATGGCCGCCAATGCCACCTTCATGGCTTGCGAGACAGTGGTGTTCGGCCGTTCGGCGATGGGTGAAACCGTCCATGCGGCCAGTCTGGTTGATCAGTGGGACATCCGCCGCAACGGCAAGCTGGTGTTTGCCGAACGTGTGAAAATAACCGGCGATATTCAATCCTTGCTGGACCGCCCCACCATCGGTGCGGGCGCGCGCGCTATCGCCACCATGCTCTATGTCGCCCCCGATGCCGAAGCGCGGCTCGAGGAGGTCCGTGAACTGTTGGCTCCTGACGACAGTGCTCCCGTCGAATGGGGTGCCAGCGCGTGGAACGGGCTGTTGTGCATCCGCGCCGTCTCGCCCGAGGCAAGTGCCTTGCGCCGCCAGACCGCCCGCTTTCTGAACCGTTTCCGCCAACTCCCGTTGCCGCGCGTCTGGCAATGCTGAAACCGAACTTTTCCAACCAGCAGGATCACTTCCCATGCAACTGACCCCCCGCGAAAAGGACAAGCTGCTGATCGCCATGGCAGCCATTGTGGCCCGCAAGCGATTGGAGCGCGGCGTCAAACTCAACTATCCCGAAGCGATTGCGCTGATCACCGATTTTGTGGTGGAAGGCGCTCGCGATGGCCGCACGGTCGCCGATCTGATGCAGGCAGGTGCAAAGGTTTTGACCGCCGATCAGGTCATGCCCGGCATTGCCGAAATGATCCATGATGTGCAGGTCGAAGCAACGTTTCCCGACGGCACAAAACTTGTGACCGTGCACGAGCCGATCCGCGGCGCATCCGGTGCGGTCCAGCCCGGAGCGATCGAGACCGAACCGGGCGATATCATCATCAATGAAGGCCGCGAGGTTATCACCCTCACGGTGTCCAATACCGGCGACCGGCCGATACAAGTCGGCAGCCATTACCATTTTGCCGAAACCAATGCAGGCCTTGCCTTTGACCGTGCCAAGGCCCACGGCATGCGCCTCGATATTGCGTCCGGCACCGCGGTGCGGTTCGAGCCGGGCCAGACGCGCGAGGTCAATCTGATCCCGCTCGCCGGCAAGCGCGAGGTCTACGGGTTCCAGCAGAAAATCATGGGCAAGCTGTAAGCGGGCGTTCAGGGGAGACTATCATCATGGCTACAACACTGACACGCCGCGCCTATGCCGACATGTTCGGCCCCACCACCGGAGACCGCGTGCATCTGGCCGACACCTCTTTGGTGATCGAGATCGAGAAAGACTTCACCACCTATGGCGAAGAGGTCAAATTCGGCGGCGGCAAAGTGATCCGTGACGGCATGGGCCAGTCGCAAATCACCAATGCGCAAGGGGCCGTCGATACCGTCATCACCAATGTCGTGGTGCTTGACCATTGGGGCATTGTCAAAGCCGATGTCGGGCTCAAGAACGGCCATATCCATGCCATCGGCAAGGCAGGCAATCCCGATATCCAGTCGGGCGTCACCATCATCATCGGGCCGGGTACCGAGGTGATTGCGGGCGAAGGCAAAATCCTCACCGCAGGCGGTTTCGATACCCATATCCATTTCATCTGCCCGCAACAGATCGAAGAAGCTTTGATGTCGGGCGTCACCTCTTTGCTGGGCGGCGGCACGGGTCCGGCGGCGGGCACCAATGCCACCACCTGCACCCCCGGTCCGTGGCATCTGGGCCGTATGATGCAGGCGGCCGATGCCTTTCCGGTCAATCTCGGTTTTTCGGGCAAGGGCAATGCCTCGCGGCCCGAAGGACTGGTCGAAATGGTGGAAGCGGGCGCCTGCGCGCTGAAACTGCACGAGGATTGGGGCACCACGCCTGCGGCCATCGACAATTGCCTGTCGGTTGCCGATGATCAGGATGTGCAGGTGATGATCCATACCGACACGCTCAATGAATCCGGCTTTGTCGAAGACACCATCGCCGCCTTCAAGGGCCGCACCATCCATGCTTTCCATACCGAGGGCGCAGGCGGCGGCCATGCGCCCGATATCATCAAGGTGGCAGGGCTGAAAAACGTGCTGCCCTCCTCCACCAATCCGACCCGTCCCTTCACTGTCAACACACTCGACGAACATCTGGATATGCTGATGGTCTGCCACCATCTCGACAGCTCGATCCCCGAAGATCTGGCCTTTGCCGAAAGCCGCATCCGCCGCGAGACCATCGCCGCAGAAGACATCCTGCACGACATGGGTGCGCTGTCGATGATGTCCTCGGATTCCCAAGCCATGGGCCGTCTGGGCGAAGTCATCATGCGGACATGGCAGACTGCGGACAAAATGAAAAAGCAGCGCGGCTCGCTCAAAGGCGACGGGCGTGCCGACAACACCCGCGTCAAACGCTATATCGCCAAATACACCATCAATCCGGCGATTGCCCATGGCGTCTCCAAATATATCGGCTCGATCGAGACCGGCAAACTTGCCGATCTGGTTTTGTGGTCGCCCGCCTTTTTCGGCGTCAAACCCGATATGATCATCAAAGCCGGTTCGATCATTGCCGCCCCGATGGGTGATCCCAATGCCTCGATTCCGACGCCGCAGCCTGTCCATTACCGTCCGATGTTTGCCGCCTTCGGCAAGGCGCTCACCAATTCCTCGCTGGTGTTCGTCTCGCAAGCAGCGATGGGCAATGGCTTGCGCGAACGCCTTGGCGTGGAGAAGCAATTCGTTGCCGTCGAAAATGTGCGCGGCGGCATTTCCAAATCCTCGATGATCCACAATGATGCCCAGCCCGACATCACTGTCGATCCCGAAACCTATGCCGTGCATGCCGATGGTGAATTACTGGTGTGCGAGCCTGCCAGCGAATTGCCGATGGCCCAACGCTATTTCATGTTCTGACCGGTTGCCTGCCATGATCAATCCCGCAACCCTGCCTTTGCTGGTCTGGCTGTCCCCCTCCTTTCCGGTGGGGGCCTTTGCCTTTTCGCACGGGCTGGAATGGGCGGTCGAAGCCGGTGATATCCATGATGCAGAGAGTGCCGGACTCTGGCTGTCCGATCTGTTGCAACATGGTTCGGGCACCAGCGATTGCTGCACGGTGGCTTTGGCGTGGCAGGCCGCCTCCGCCCATGATCAGGAACGGTTGCACGATTTGGCCGAACTGGCCTGCGCCATGCAGCCCTCATCCGAGCGGCGGCTTGAGGCGACCATGCAGGGGCAGGCTTTCATGCTGGCGACCCTGTCC
The DNA here is from genome assembly GCA_903930675.1 of uncultured Hyphomicrobiales bacterium. Lineage (GTDB taxonomy): Bacteria > Pseudomonadota > Alphaproteobacteria > Rhizobiales > Beijerinckiaceae > CAIYZJ01. Next base: position 1,810 of record CAIYZJ010000039.1, on the reverse strand, counting down.
TCGTGGTCGCGCCCGTCTCTGGAGAGTCTGAAACCTGCATTGGCGGACGGGGTCACCTATCCCGTGGCTTTGGGGCTGGTCGCCGCAAGTCACGAGATCCCGCTGGCTCAAACCGTTTCGGCTTTCGCTTTGTCCTTTGTCAGCAATCTGGTCTCGGCTCTTGTGCGGCTCGGACCCTTGGGCCAGACTGACGGTCAACGGGTGATTGCTGCGATGCTGCCGCTGATCGGGACGGTCAGTGATGGGGCCACCAAGGCCACACTGGACGATCTGGGCAGTTGCGCCTTTCGTTCCGATATCGCTTCAATGCGCCATGAAACCCAATATACGAGGTTGTTCCGCTCATGACCCAATCATCCCACGGCCCCTTGCGCGTCGGCATCGGCGGACCGGTCGGTTCCGGCAAAACCGCTTTGATGGACGCTTTGTGCAAGGCCATGGCCCATCGCGTCAAACTATGCGCCATCACCAATGACATTTACACCAAGGAAGATGCCCGCTTGCTGACCGTGTCGGGCGCGCTGCCCGAAGACCGCATCATGGGGGTTGAAACCGGCGGCTGCCCGCATACCGCGATCCGCGAGGATTGCTCGATCAATCTGGCGGCGATCGCCACCATGAACGAGCGGTTTCCCGATCTCGAACTGATCCTGATCGAATCGGGCGGCGACAATCTGGCCGCGACTTTTTCGCCCGAACTGGCCGACCTCACCGTCTATGTGATCGACGTGGCGGGCGGCGAAAAAATTCCCCGCAAAGGCGGGCCGGGCATTACCCGTTCCGATCTGCTGGTCATCAACAAGATCGACCTTGCCCCCCATGTCGGGGCCAGTCTCGAAGTGATGGATCACGACACCAAGCTGATGCGGCGGGGTCGTCCCTATGTCTTTTCCAATATGCGGACCGGCGAAGGCGTGCAAACCGTCATCGACTTTATCGAACAAGCGGGCGGGCTTTCAGCCGCCTGATCCTCATCCATTTTCCTTTGCTCAAGAAAGGTTCAACCCATGCGCTCTTTCAAACTTGTTACCGTCTCGATCCTGATGCTGGCCAGCGCGCTGCCCGCTTTTGCCCATACCGGCACAGGCTGGCATGAGCATGATCTTGTCGCGGGCTTTGCCCACCCGTTCAGCGGGATCGACCATGTGCTGGCGATGCTGGCAGTCGGTTTCTGGGCGGCACTGGCGGGGCAGCAAGCCCGCCTTGTCTGGCCGCTCGGCTTTGTCTCATGTGTGGCTGCGGGCGCGCTGTCGGGCGTGATGGGTGTGACCCTGCCTGTAACCGAAGTGATGATTGCCGCCTCGGTGGCCGGTCTGGGATTGGTGGTCGCGCTGGGCTGGCAGGCCTCGATGCTGGCGGGCCTGTCCTTGTGCGCGCTGTTCGGTCTGGCCCATGGCATGGCCCACGGGGTCGAGATGCCTGTGGATGCCAACGGGCTAGTCTATGCGCTCGGCTTTTTGAGTGCCACGGGCCTGCTGCATGGTTGCGGTTTGGGGATGGGGCTGAAGGCCAATCCGCTGATCGGCAAAGTCGCGGGTCTGGGCCTTGCGGTGATCGGGGCGGGTCTGCTGGCGAGCTCCCTCTGAGCAACGATGATCAAAACTGCAGCATTTTGACTGCCTAAAAAACGGGCCTGTCGTGGCTGGCTGCCTCATCATTGCCCAAATTTACCGCAAGAGGTTGCATCTGAAAGGATCACCTCTTGCGTTTGCAAAATGATTTTTAAATTCGATTATTATTCAAAGAAAACAACGGAATTTCCGATTATACCGCCTCTGTTTTTGAGTTGAAACCCGACTTTTCCGGCTTT
>CAIYZJ010000038.1 GCA_903930675.1 uncultured Hyphomicrobiales bacterium | reverse complement strand
AGCTGCTTGCCGATCACGGTCGAACCGGTAAACGACACTATGCGGATCACCGGATGCGGGATCAGATATTCGGAAATCTCGGCAGGCACGCCATAGACCAGACCGACCACACCGGCGGGAATACCGGCATCGACGAAGCAGCGCAGCAATTCGGCTGGCGAAGCAGGTGTTTCCTCGGGTGCTTTGACGATGATCGAGCAACCGGTTGCCACCGCGCAGGACAGCTTGCGGACCACCTGATTGATCGGGAAATTCCATGGCGTAAACGCAGCGACCGGGCCGACAGGCTCCTTGATCACCAGCTGATAGATGCCCTCGCCCCGCGACGGCACCACACGGCCATAAGCGCGGCGGCCTTCTTCGGCAAACCAGTCGATGGTGTCGGCGGCGGCCATCACTTCGATCTTGGCTTCGACCAGCGGCTTGCCCTGCTCCATGGTCATCAGAGTGGCGACCATATCGGCGCGGGTGCGCAACAGATCAGCCGCCTTGCGCATGACTTTGGAACGCTCGAAGGCCGACACCTTGCGCCAGAGTTTGAACCCCTTTTGGGCGGCTTCCAAAGCGTGATCAAGATCACTGATATCGGCATGGGCCACGGTGCCGATGTGCTCGCCATTGGCTGGGTTGACGACCGGAATGGTCCGGTTGGATGCTGCAGCGCGCCATTGGCCATCAATCAGCAAGGTGACGTTAGGATACATGTTTGCTCTCTTTATGTTGTCAAAAAGGGTTGCAGATCGCGGACAGGATATGGCGCGATCTGACTGGTTGTTCAAGCCTCGAAACAGATGATGTCAAAGTCCGCGCGGCGCATCAAGCCCGCACGCAGACAAAGACAGCCGTCTTTCAAGCATTGAACCGTGTTGATTACTTTTTCTTGGTCGGGGTGATCTGGATCGGAACCGACTTTTCCTGCGACATTTTATACGCGGATTTGTGATCGCTCACCTGGGATTTTTCCGCTTTGGGCTTTTTGGCTTCTCTACCGCTTTTCGCTTGGCCTTTAGCCATGATTGCCTCCTAAAACACCTGAAAATACAGCATGATTTTCTTTTGCGGTGTGCACGGCCGAGCCTATACGCACCTTGGCAAATCCCCTAGGCTTTTTGCGAAGAATTGAAAAACACGGGGCTGGCACTGCACAATTGACGCCCCCCTTTTGCTGGCCTACAAAAAGAGGGCGTTGCTGGTGAGCTGAACGCGGGATTACGACCTCGGCGGAGGTTGCTTCTGACCAAGACCCGACAGGTTAACTTGTCGCCTCGCATCAACAGGCTCACAATGTCTATGTTCCGCATGGTTTCCAGCCGCTTGAGAGTGCTCTGCCCGGCACTTGTGTTCGGCTGTCTGGCCTTTGCGTTATCGGTCCTTACCGCACAAGCGCAGCAGGGTGTGACAGTCTTTGCCGCAGCCAGCCTGCAAACCGCGCTGGACCAACTGGACAAAGACTGGCAGGCCGCGGGCCATGCCCCGCTGGTGATCGCCTATGCAGGCAGTGCCACGCTGGCCCAACAGATCGACAAAGGCGCGCCCGCCGATCTGTTCATCAGCGCCGATACCGACTGGATGGACTGGCTGGTCAGCCGCAAACAGATCGCCGCCGATGCTCCATTGACTGTTTTGGGCAATAGATTGGTGCTGATTGCCCCCAATATGTCGACCAATCCCGCGCCCCATGCCCCTCCTTTTGTCAACAAGGGGGATGATCTGGCAGCGGTGCTGAAAAGTTCACGGCTGGCCATGGGCGATCCGCGCTCGGTTCCGGCTGGCAAATACGGCAAGGCGGCTTTGCAATATCTGGGTTTGTGGGATGGCCTGTCCGCCTCCGTTGCGCCGTTCGACAATGTCCGCATGGCCCTGAATTTTGTGGCCCGCCGCGAGGCCGCATTGGGGATTGTCTATGCCTCCGATGCGGTGGCCGAACCGCGTGTCAAAATCATCGGACAATTTGCACCCGACAGCCATCCGCCGATCCTCTATCGTGCGGCCGTGCCGGCGCGCGCGACCAATCCCGAAGCAACGCATTTTCTTGCATTTTTGCGCTCTGAAACCGCCAAGAAACGGTTTGTTGACGCAGGTTTTGTGTTTTTGGCCGGTGCAGCGCGATGAATTGGCTGTTTGACCTCTCGCCCGATGATCGCGATGCCTTGTGGCTCACCCTCAAAATCGCCACGCTGGCCACCTGCGCCACCCTGCCTTTTGCGGTGGCCGTGGCCTATCTGCTGGCGCGCAAGCGGTTTTGGGGGCACGCCTTTGTCAATGGCCTGGTGCATCTGCCGCTGGTACTTCCGCCTGTGGTGACCGGCTATCTGCTGTTGCTGGGCTTCGGGCGTCAGGGGATCATCGGGCATTATCTCGATCAATGCTGTTCGATTGTGCTGTCATTTCGCTGGACAGGAGCCGCGCTGGCGGCGGGGATCATGGCGTTTCCTTTGATGGTGCGGGCCATTCGCCTGTCGATCGAACATGTCGACCAGCGACTTGAGGGCGCAGCCGCCACGCTGGGCGCACCGCGCTGGGCGATCTTGATAACGATCACCCTGCCGCTGGCTTTGCCCGGTATTCTGGCAGGTGCCATTTTGGGGTTTGCCAAGGCGTTGGGCGAATTCGGAGCCACGATCACCTTTGTTTCCAACATTCCGGGCCAGTCGCGCACCATCGCCGCATCCATCTACAGCCACACGCAGGTGCCGGGGGGAGACGGGGCGGCGTTGCAATTGTCGGTGATCGCCATCGGCATTTCGATGCTGGCTTTGCTTCTGTCGGAATGGCTGGCGCAACGCATGCACAAGACCAGATCGGGCGTGACACCATGACGCTGATCACTGTCGATGTGACACTGCCGCTGGGGACTTTTATGCTGGATGTGCAATTTGCAAGCGATTGCCGCTCGATAGCCCTGTTCGGCCCGTCCGGGTCGGGCAAAACCAGCCTTGCCAATGTCATGGCAGGCTTGCTGACTCCGCAAACAGGCCATATCGGCATCAATGGCACGACCTTGTTCGACAGTGCAGCGGGCATCAACCTGACACCGCAACAGCGCGGCATCGGCTATGTGTTTCAGGATAACCGGCTGTTTCCGCATATGACCATCAAGGACAATCTGGTCTATGGGGAAAAATGGGCGCCCCCGAACCAGAACGGCCCGTCTTTTGACGATATTGTCGGCCTGCTCGATATCGGACATCTGCTCAACCGCACGCCCGCCAAACTGTCGGGCGGCGAAAGCCAAAGGGTGGCGATTGGCCGCGCTTTGCTGATGCGCCCGCGCATCGTGCTGCTGGACGAGCCACTGGCCTCGCTCGATCAGGAGCGCAAGGCCGAAATTATCCATTATCTGTTGAAAATCCGCCAAGCCTCGCTGGCCGCCTCGCTCGCCCCGATGATCACGATCAGCCACGCCCCCGAGGAGGTCAACCGTCTGGCCGACGAGGTGGTGATGATGGCGGAAGGATCAGTCAAATCTGTGCTCAGGACACCGATTTAAGCCGTCTCAAAGTGCCAGCAAGGCACCGACACGGTCTTTGACGGCATAATAGGCCGCTGTGAAAGCTGCGCTCTTCAAGCCGATCGAGGACATTTCGACCATCGGATCGGGGATCGACCACAAAGCGGTGTAGGAATGACCCGGCCACAGCGCAATCGCCTGCCCGTGCGAGCGGTCGCAAAAGGTGAAGATCATATCGATCTCGATGGCGTCATTGCCATTGAAAATATTGACGTTTTTCGAGGAAAGACCGTCAACAGGATAGCCGTGGTTGCGCAGGGTTGTCAGCGTCAAAGGATCGACCACACCGGAAGGATCGGTCCCCGCGGAATAGGCTTTGAGTGAACCGGTGCTGCCTTTGTTGAGGATGCTTTCGGCCATCAAGGTTCTGGCCGTATTTTTGACCGACAGGAACAGCACATTGTGCACGCGGTCACTGTAGCGAATAGAACCCGACATCGGCAGAACTCCACAACACATACCACAGAACAGGAAATGGTTACATTCCGGCCAGATTGTCGAATACCGGCGCATTGGGGCAGAATGTATCGGCCTCATGCACCGCATGGCCTGCGGCCAAGGCACTGTCGCAATGCGATTTTGACGAACAATGCGCACAAACACGCACGATGTCACGCATTACGGGGCTTGAGGCACCGCCTGCTTGTTCAATCGAAATACCGTATTGCTGCATCATCGCCAGATATTGATTGCCCGTTTCCGAACCATCCAGAATGGAATCGTAAATGTCGTGCACGTCGATGCCGGTATCGCGTGCGATGGCTTCGATCTGGTCGTGGCCCAGACCGCGCAATTCCCATTGTTCTTGATAGCGGTTGAAAATGGCGCGCAGTTTGGCGCGGAAAACCGATTCAACCGGCACGATTCCAACACCGTTTTCATCGGCGGACGATGTTTGACCGACCATGGCGCGGGCCTCCTTCTGGCTCAAGGCAACAGCACAATGCCACGCCTCGAGCCCCATCATCGGCCAAAATGCCCGTCTCACATTGATTTGGGTCAAACCAGCCCGCACAATCGTATTGAACGGGGCTTTGCCTTCGCAATGATGCGTCCCAGAGGACTGATGTCACATGCGCGTATGGAGTGCACTTAACATTTAAAAATTATTCTTAGAATTGTTAAAAATAAAATCTTTCAAACCAATTTGACCCATATCCCGCCGACTATCATACAAAGAAAAGCGAAGCTGGCTCACTAAAAATCCGTTATTTCTCTGGTTTGGACGCGGGTATAGCACCTTGCGGGATTTGTCTGCGCTGTTTGGGCATCAACACCGCCCGCTTGACCGATTGCGATCCGAAACGGTCGCGCAACCGGTCGAGTGTCCGCTCCAGCGCGGCCTCTTTCGGGGCTGTGACATCCAGCAGATCACCGCGATCGGCGGCATCGGACGGGCCAAGATCGGAGACGCCGATCCCGATCAGCCGGTATTTGCGACCCTTGGGCTCTTTGGCCAGCAATTCGCGCCCCAGTGCGGAAATCCTGTGGCCCAATTGGGTGGGGGCCGTCAGCGCGCGCGAGCGGGTGACTTGCTTGAAATCCGGTGTCTTGAGCTTGAGCGTAATGGTCGATCCGGCATAATCCGCCTTGCGCAAGCGTTGGGCCACCCGCTCGCCGAGCGCGATCAGGGTTTGCTCGAGCGTTTCAGGATCCGATATGTCGGTCTCGAACGTAGTTTCAGCCGAAATGCTCTTGCTCTCGCCATTGGGGGTGACGGCGCGGTGGTCCTCGCCCCTCGACAGCCGCGCCAGTTTCAGCCCTTCGTCACCATAGCGGCGGCCCAGTTCCGCCGGATCAAGGCGTTGCAGATCGCCGATGGTCTTGATGCCGTCGCGCGCCAGCCGCTCCTGAAACACCGCCCCGACGCCGTGGATGATGCCGACAGAGCGCGGAGCCAGAAATTCGGACACGCCCGCTTGTCCGATCACCGCAAAACCGTTGGGTTTGTCGAGATCGGAAGCGATTTTGGCCAGAAACGGATTGTAGGACAGGCCGACCGAAATGCTCACCCCGACCTCGCGCTGCACCCTCTGGACAAAACGTGCCAAAGCCATCGCCGGATAGGCCCCGTGCACCGCCCCGGTGCCGGTCATATCCAGATAGGCCTCGTCAATCGACACGGCTTTGACCACCGGCGTCAGATCATCCATCATCGAGCGGATCAACTGCCCCGCCTCCTGATATTTGCGCATGTTCGGCGGGATCACCACCACATCGGGACACAGCCGCAGCGCCTTGAACATCGGCATGGCCGAGCGAATGCCGTATTGCCGCGCCACATAGCAACAGGTCGCCACCACCCCGCGCGTGCCGCCGCCGACAATCACCGGCTTGTCCTTCAGCGAGGGATCGTCGCGCTTCTCGACCGAGGCAAAAAACGCATCGCAATCGATATGGGCAATCGCCAGCCGGTCAAGTTCCGCATGCGCAATCACCCGCACCGCGCCACATGCCACGCATTGCCGCCCCTGCTCCGTCTGCTGCCCCAAACACTCCCGACAAAAAGCCGGCATCCCGCCACCGCTCCATTGTTCTCTGTTTGTTCAGAATAGGGGATTGAGAGGGATTCAGAAAGCGGGAATTTGTTTCACACACCATTCCTCGCTGTGTTGAGGAATAGCGCACCCCCTCCCAATGTCGCGGATGACCGGAATGACTCCGGCGATGACAGTTCAAGGGGATTTAAGGAAACCGGCCCAAACAAAAAGGGCCGCCCGAAGGCGACCCTTTGATCTTGTATCCCGCAATCCGGATTAACGGCTGTTGCGACCTAGTTCAATATTAATTAATGATATCAATAAGATAAACTAGTATAATTAGAATGTAATTAGGTTGTGTAAAAGAATATATTCCTAAAATACACCTGTTTTTATATAAATTAAACTATACAGTCCTATGTATACTATTATTAATCGCCTTTATCAACAATTTTTATTCAATAACCAAAAATAATACCCAACCTGTAAAAGGTCGGGTATAGCTTAATTTGACCCTTAACTGTTACTTCGCAGCCTTTATCTGCGCCTTTGGCAGCGCTGGTTGATTAGAACGGAAATGCGAAGTGCCACGCTCTGCCACACCCTCTATCGCCTCATCCAATTCACCTGCATTTACTGCCGCAATCAAATTATGGATGACCTCAGGAATATCATCGCGCTTTGCAACAGATATCGCTGTTAAACCATCTTTCAGAGGCAGCATGCGCGATCCATACATAACATTAAAAAAACAACCTGCTGCATTCATCCAGAACCAACTTCGGACACGCTTTGGCACCACAACCGATTCACGCACCCCTTGGGCGTTCGTAACCCACTTGATCTTAGTTGGAACATAGCGCTCATTCCGCAACAGCGCATTCACCATTGCCAACTGTTCTTCAAGTTTTGTGATAACCTTTAGACGCCGATGCTCCTGTTTCGTCTGTATTTGACGCTGTTGCTGTTTGACCAGTTTCATCTTTGCCAAATATGCGTGATT
>CAIYZJ010000037.1 GCA_903930675.1 uncultured Hyphomicrobiales bacterium | reverse complement strand
GACAGTGACTATGGCCGTGGCGCAATCAACTTCACCAAAAAATACCTCGAGCGCTTCAAGAGCGAAATCATCAGCGAAGATTACTACAAGGACGGCGAAGTCGACTTCCGTTCTGTCCTCGCCAAAATCAAAAATTCCGGCGCCCAAGCCATCATCATGTATGGTCTGGCCGATACCACCCCGATCATTGCCCGCCAGATGGTTGAAACCGGCCTTGCCGGTAAAATTCCGCTGATCGGCAATGGTGAGTTCAATGCACCTGCGACCATCAAAGCAGCACCGACCGCTTTGAATGGCGCCATTGAAGCCGCCGCCTGGTTGCCCGGTTGGGATACGCCGCGCAGCAAGGAGTTCGTGAAAAAATTCGAAGCAGCATATAAAGGCGAAACACCCAACAACCATGCCTATTCGCACTGGGAAACCGTTCATCTGATTGCCGCCACCATGAAGGCAGCCAACAGCACGGATGGTGAAAAGGTGCGCGATGCCATGGCCAAGATCAAGTTCGACAGTGCTGTCGGCCCGATCACTTTCGACGATCACAACCAGGCTCTGGTCCCGATGATCCTGCTGGAAATAGAAGGCGGGGCACCATCCATTAAGGGTGCCTTTGTCGGCTCGATTGATTATCCGAAAAACTGACCCGACATCAGATCAAGCTCAGGGTCAAAAGTCATGCTCAATCTCCTCGGAGAACAACTGCTAAACGGAATTGTCACAGGGTCGGTCTATGCGATTGTCGCTGTCGGCATGACCATGACGTTCGGTGTTCTCCGGGTGATCAATTTTGCCCATGGTGAATATTTCATGGTGGGCACTTTTGCCTCGTGGTTCGTGATCGAGAAATTTGATCTTGGCTATCCGCAATCGGTGGTTTTTGCTGTCGCTTTGACCGCACTCCTGGCGATTGTGGTGGGCTATTTTCTGATGCGCAAAATGGTAGGGGCACCGTTTGAAAACGGTGTCCTTGCAACGCTCGGTGTCTCACTGATCTTGCAGAATCTTGCAGTTGCCCTGTTCGGCGGCAGCTATAAATTTTTCAATGGCGGCTATATCGAGCCTGTTGAACTGTTCGGATACGGTCTGGCACAACAACGTATTCTCATCGTGATCGTCTGTGTGCTTGTCTTCATCGGGCTGGACTTGATGGTCACATATAGCCGCATGGGCAAATCGATGCGGGCGGTGTCACAGAACATCGAATGTTGCGAGATTGTCGGCATTGATGTGCAGTCGGTTGTCCTATGGACATTTGTGATCGGGGCGAGCCTTGCCGGATTGTCGGGTGTGCTGACTGCTCCGGTCAATGTCAGCGTTTATGGCGGCATGGGTGAATTGATCACATTCAAGACCCTGCCGATCATTATCATGGGCGGTCTTGGCAATGTGCGCGGCACTTTGATTGCAGCCATGATTTTGGGAATCGCCGAAAGCTTTGTCGCTGGCTTCATCGGCCTGCAATTCAGGGATTCTGTGGGTTTTGTAACCCTCATCCTGATGCTGATGTGGCGGCCGCACGGCTTGTTCAGTTTGCAGTCTAGGTTCTAACCGCATGGCTCCGGCCAACCCTTTCTCTGCCCGCTTGGTGCTTTGAATACAGGACGAGACGATGTCACAGCTGCAAGAGACACAACAAACCTGGCGCAGTGGATTGCGGCTTCCGGCCATCATCCTCATGGCTGGCCTTGTTCTGTTTGCCCCTGCCTTTGTCGGTAGTTACAGCCTGCATGCCGTGGTCATCGCTATGATCTTTTTATTGCCAGCTTTGGGGCTGAACTTGTTGGTTGGCTATACAGGATTGCTGTCGCTCGCCCAAGGAGCGTTTTTCGGGGTGGGGGCTTATGCCTCGGCACTGTTGTCGATTCATTTCAACACGCCCTTTTATGTAAATGTTGTCTCCGCCGGATTGATCTCAGGTGCGCTGGCGCTGCCTTTGGGAATTCCTGCGCTGCGGTTAAGGGCGACATCTTTTGTGATGTGCACTTTGGGCTTCATTGTGATCGGGCAAGCGATTTCCAAAAACTGGATCAGCCTGACACGCGGCGATATGGGCTTGTCGAGTGTGCCAAAACCCTATTTTGCATTGGGACCATGGTCATTTTCGGTGGTTTCGACTGCCGCATATTACTATCTGGCGCTGGCCGTTGCAGGTCTTGCCATTCTGGCCTTCTACCTGATTGTGCGGTCACCTGCCGGACGCAATATGATTGCGATCCGTGAAAACGAGACCCTGGCCGAGGCCGTCGGGATACCGACTTGGACGTATAAGCTGATCGTGTTTGTACTGAGTGCGATTTTTGCGGGGGTTGGCGGTTCGCTCTATGTCCATTATCTGACCGTGGTCAGCCCGCTGACCTTCCAGATGTATTATACGACCACCATTCTGATCATCGTTTTGGGTGGCGGTGTCGGTACCATTTCCGGCGTGGTCTTTGGCAGCATCCTGTTTGTCGCACTGTCAGAGATTTTACGGGTTGCGCCTGAAATCCGCATGATCGCCTACGGAATCTGCCTGCTGCTGATCGTGTTCAAATTCCCTAAAGGATTTGCTCCCGTCATCGACAAAGTGTGGTCAGCATTGGGAGGGCAGCGCGCATGACAATGCCAGCCATTCTGAAGATCGAGCAGATCAGCAAATCCTACGGCGCGGTAAAAGCTGTCAGCGATGTTAGCCTTGAATTGCAGCGCGGTGAAATTCTGGGTCTGATTGGCCCGAACGGGTCAGGCAAATCGACGTTTTTCGATTGCGTAACAGGTTTGGGCACTCCGGACCACGGCAGAGTTCAACTGGATGGCACTGACATTACCGGCTGGCCGCTCAACAGGATTGCGCGAGAAGGCCGCATGTTGCGCAGCTTCCAGAAAACCGTTGTGTTCAGCGCACTGGATGTCGAAGAAAATCTGGTAATTGCCGGACAGATGTTTGCCTTCGACTCGACCCGCGCCACATTCAGCATCGGCACCGAGACGGCCACCATTGTGGAAGAATTACGGATCAGGGCGCGCGAGTTGATCAAGCTTACAGGTCTTTGGGACGTCCGTCATATGCCTGCGGGGAAATTATCCGGCGGGCAGCAAAAGCTGATCCAGTTTGCCTCGATGCTGATGCCAAAGCCCAAGGTAATTTTGCTGGACGAACCGATGGCGGGCATCAACCCCAAGCTGATCGAACAAGTCGTGGAAGCAATCCGCTATGCCAATACGCAATTGGGGATCAGCTTCCTGATCATCGAACACAATATCGATGTGGTGACCAGCCTGTGCCAGCGCGTGATCGTGCT
>CAIYZJ010000036.1 GCA_903930675.1 uncultured Hyphomicrobiales bacterium | reverse complement strand
TGGCGGTGGAACTGGCCGATGCAGGTGCCCACGTCGTGGCCGTTGTGGAAGCCGCCCGGGCCCCATGGACACAGCCCATGGCAGGACTGGCCCTGTTGAAAGCCGATCCGTTGCTGGCCTTGAACGGGCTGGATTTGTTGTGGCGGTTGAAGCGGCACACTATTCCGGTGTTGTGGGGAGCAAGGGTTGAAAAGATCGAGGGAGACAAGCAAGTCGAAGCCTTGCTTGTCCATTCGCTTGATGGCTCTTGCGAACCGATCCGGTTTGAAGCCGGTGTCGTCGGTCTTGGCGAGGGCTTTACCGCTGCCGCAGAGCTGGCTTGTTTGCTGGGCTGTGAACAGGAGTCCAATCCGGCAGCCGGACAGCGGGTTGAAATCCGCCGCGGAGCGGACGGATCAACCTCGCAAGCCGATATTTTCGTGGTGGGCGAAGCCGGAGGCTTCGGAGGAGCCCATGTCGCCATGGCGCAAGGCAGGCTGGCAGGGCAAACCATAGCGGTTCAATTCGGCTTTCATCAGGAAGAGGACCTCTCCGCCCTGCAAGACGTACACAAACACCGCTTGTTCCAGAAAAAATTGTGGAAGAGTTTTGCCGCGCCGCGCCGCAGCCTTTCTGATGCTCCCCCCCAAACCCTTGTCTGCCGCTGCGAAAGCCTGTCGATCGGGACTTTGCGCACCATCATTGCTGATCACGATGTGCGCGATGTCGGCACACTCAAGCGCCTGTCGCGGGCGGGCATGGGCCGCTGCCAATCGCGCTATTGCGGAACGCATTTGCATGAATTGCTGCATGAACAGCCCGGCCATCATACACAGCGGCTGGTGATGCAGGTTCCTGTCAGGCCCGTACCGGTTGCCAGTCTGGCCGTGGAAAAGCCCGAATGGGTGGGCCACAAACATTCCTTGTTGCCCGGTCCGCTGCAATCACACCCGCATAACGAGGATCTGCCTCGTGATGCGGCGATTGTCGTGATCGGTGCCGGAATTGCCGGGCTGTCGACGGCAATGAACCTTGCTTTGGCGGGTGAGGATGTGGTCGTTCTGGACCGGAGCTGGCCCAATGCCTCGGCATCGGGAGGCAATGCGGGTAGTTTGCACGGGCAATTGCTCTCGTTCGATTTTGACAAACACTCGAAAGCCGGAGGTTCGCAGGCCCTCAAGACGCTGGTGCTGCAACGTGACTCGATCGCGCTGTGGCAAGAGCTGCAACAGGGATCACCGCTGGATTTCGAAATCAAGATCACCGGCGGCCTGATGGTTGCCGAAACGGAGCAAGATCTGGCTTTTCTGCAAGCCAAAGCTGCCCTTGAACGGGAACAGGGCATCCCATGCGAAGTGATTGGCCCCAATGAATTGCGAGCCATGGAGCCTGCGCTTGACGAGCGATTTCTGGGGGCGGCTTTTTGTCCGATCGAAGGCAAGATCAATCCGCTGGTTGCCACACAAGCCGTTTTGACCAAAGCCCGACAGGCGGGGGCACGGATTTTTTCGCGTTGCGAGGTTCGCCATATCGAGCAAACGGCCTCGGGGTTTGTGATCCATACCAATGACGGACCGATCAGGGCGGGCCGGATTGTCAACGCGGCAGGGGCCTTTGCCTCGCGGATCGGTTCGATGCTCTCGACGCGGATACCGGTTTTCGGGGCTCCGTTGCAGATGATCGTGACAGAATCGGCACAGCCGATGGTCCATTCACTGGTCGCCCATGCCGCCCGCCATCTGACATTGAAACAGGCCGGCAATGGCAATTTCATCATTGGCGGCGGCTGGACGGCTGGGCTTGATCCTGCGCAAGACCATCCCCGACCCTTGCGCGACAGTCTGGAAGGCAACCTCTGGATCGCCCAACACGTTGTACCCGACCTGAAAAAGCTGCATGTGCTCAGAAGCTGGGGGGCAATGAACATCAATATCGACGGGGCACCGATCATCGGCGAGCATCCCTCGATCAAGGGGTTTTATACCGCAGCGACCTCGAACGGCTATACGCTTGGGCCGATCATGGGGCGGGTCACAGCCGATTTGATGGTGCGGGGACAAACAGATTGGGATGTCGGGATCTTCTCGCTCGAGCGCTTCGGTTAGCGGGCGCAAGCTGCTGTTGGCGTTTAATTGTTCGGGGTGAGCTAAAAGGATGCAGATTTACATCTGAGGCGAGAGATTCGTTCTTGTAAGCATCGCGTTAATGCATACGATATGCATGCAAATCTATTCGAGGGACTTGTTCTGCTTGCAACGAAAGGGAACTGCCATGACTGTATCTGACCGCCCATCCATTCCCATGTCCGATTTGAAGCCCAACCGTCGTACCGTCCTTGCCGGATTGGGTGCCATGGCTGTCCCGACCGCGCTGTCGGCTCCTGCCCATGCCCAGGCCAAGCTTGCACCGCCCAATCTGATCAGTGCGGGCAAAATGGTGATGTCGATCAATCCGACTTTGCCACCTTTGCAATTTGTCGATGACAAGGGCGTATTGCAGGGTATGCGGGTCGAACTGGGCAATGAAATTGCCAAGAAACTGGGTTTGACACCGGAGTATATCCGGATCGAATTCGCCGCCATGGTTCCTGGCCTTGCAGCCAAGCGTTGGGACATGATCAATACAGGCATATTCTGGACCGAGGAACGGTCCAAATTGATGTATATGGTGCCTTACGAGCGTGCAGCCATCAGCTTTATGGTCAGCAAAGGCAATCCATTCAATATCAACAAATGGGAAGATATGGCCGGCCGTTCGGTAGGCGTTGAATTGGGCGGTATCGAGGAAAAGCGCACCCGCGAAGTCGACGAGATGCTCAAGAAAGAGGGCAAGAAGGGACTGGACATCAGAACCTTCAACAATTTCTCCGAGGCTTTTCAGGCTTTGCGCGCAAGGCAGGTCGATGCTGCGACCTCGATTGATGCCACGGCGATGTATTGGCAGACCCGTGGTGATTTTACCCGTGCTGTATCCGGACTTTTCCCTCAAATCGCAACTTTCGCCTTCGCGAATAAATCCCTGGCGGATGCTGTTGTCGGCGCACTCAACGATCTGCGCAAAGAGGGTATTTATGACAAGCTGTTTGACAGCTATGGCGTGCTTAAAATCGAGGAAAGCACCTTTGCGATCAAGGGTCCGGGTCCGGCCTGATCCGCGACAGACCACTCAGGCTGTGTTGCGCAAAAGCCCATACGGTGACAACCGTATGGGGACTCTTTGGAAGGAAGACACTTCATGAAGGTTTGGAACTGGGAAGGCTTTTGGGGCTATTTTACCAATGCCTATTTGCTTGAAGGGGCGTTGGTTACACTTGGTTTGACCGTTGCAACCATTTTTCTCGGGATGCTCCTGGCTTTCATTCTGGTTTTCTTCCGACAGTCCAACATATTTGGTCTGGTCCACTACGCCCGTATCCATGTCTGGCTGTTTCGAGGCACTCCGCTTCTGGTGCAACTCATTATTATCTATACAGGCCTGCCCCAGCTTGGTTTTGTCCGGCTCAATGTTGTTGAATCGGCTTTGTTGGGGCTGGTCATGAACGAGGCGGCCTATTTGTCCGAAATACTTCGGGCAGGGATTTCGTCTGTGCCTAACAGCCAGCGCGATGCCGCCAAGGCGCTGGGGTTGAACTCCATAAAAACCTTCACATTGATTGTGTTGCCGCAAGCGATGCGGGTGATCGTGCCGGCCTTGGGCAATTCCATCAATGGCCTGCTTAAAACCACCTCGATTGCCTCGGTGATTTCGATGGAAGAATTGTTGCGCAGGGGCCAAATTTTGATGCAGCAAAAATTCGAGGTGCTGGAGGTCTTTATCTGTGTGGCGATCATCTATCTGGCGATGACAACGGTATGGGAAATGATCCAGTCCAAGATCGAAGCGCATTATGGCAAGGCTTATGCCGAGCGGACCACCGACAAATCAAGTCTGGTCCGGGATAATCGATGATTGCGATGCTCTGCCCGGGCCATTTCATTTTGGAGTGAAAGGGCTGGTATTCAGATCAGCGGGCAGTCGGGTCAGCTGCGCCCATCACCCGTTGCGTGAACTGCCCGGTTGTGACCCCGGCAAGTGGCATATCTGCTGCTCAAAATGATGGCCCGATCGGCAAGGGCGATTACATCGCGCATGTTGTGGATGATCAGGATCACCGTTCTGCTCGAGGGACCGCCAAGATCCGCCTGCACCGTCCCGACCCTTGAAGTCGGGTGAAAGAGAACGGGCAGAAACGCTTCGGACAATCCTGCCGCAGCCAGAAGTGTGCGGCCATCGGGGCCTTCTGTCGAGGCTGCAAGCAGGCGTGCCAACGAGATGGGATCGCTGTGAAGAGCACACGTCAAGCGGAAGGCAAGTGAATCCTTGTGATCAACAAAGCGATCACGACTGCCGAGGGTTTCAGGCGCGTGAGCCGGTCAATCAATGCGGCATGAAAACGAGAGCCGCCGAGACCACATGCGAGCACGACACTCATTGTTTATTGCCCTGCGGCGTCATGGCATTTAACGGTCCGCATTCGTGATCACGATTTTTACATAATGCCTTTGCAACCAGAAAAAAGGTACCATCGCCACCAGAACTGCCAGAGAGGCCGACGCAAAAAAGGCGCCCCAATTGGCTTGTTCCATCGTCATATTGCGGGCGATTGCGACTTGGATGACAGCCAGTCTTTCGCTGCTCGTGGCCACCAGAGGCCAGAAAAACGCATCCCATTGGTGGATGAAGATCATCAGAGAGGCGGTTGCGATGGTCGGGCCCGATAGAGGCATGGTCATTTTGTAATAGATCTGCCACCAATTCGCGCCATCCATACGGGCGGCCTCGTAAATCTCGCGGGGGATACCCCGGAAAAACTGGTAAAACAGAAAAATGATCAACCCGCCCGCCACTTCAGGCATGATGAGCGCGGCATAGGTATCTGTCCAGCCGATTGTCCGCATCAGCGTGTAGAGTGGGATCACGATCGATTCAAACGGCATCATGAATGACAGCAAAATCAGCACAAACAACAGTTTCTTGAAACGGAAATCGAATACCGCAAAAGCGAAGCCCGCCAGCGAATTGACAAAAACGCCACATATCACAGTGGTCAGGCTGACGAAGAGAGAATTAAACAAGGCTCTGCCGACATTGCTTTGCAGGGCCTGGCTGTAATTGTCGAGCGTAAAGGCAAAGGGGATCAGCGTTTCGATGCTGAAATTGCCCGAAAAACGAAAGATGTGATCGGCTGGCCGCAAGGATGACATGACCAGCCAATAGATCGGTGTCAGCAGGATCACTGCAATGATCACGAGCAAGGTATATCGCAGGCCTTCGGATAATCTGTTGCTCATGATTGCTCTTCCTCTGCAGGTATGAACAACCGTAATTCAAACATCGCAATCAACAGCACCACACCAAGAATGATAGTGGAAATGGCCATCGAGCGGCCATGGTTGATATAGGCAAAGGCGGCCTGATAGGCTTCGAACATCAGCAATTGGGTTGCCCCGTTCGGTCCGCCATTGGTGATGATGTAGACCGGCGCAAACAGCAGGAAATTGGCTGCGGTATCGGCAACCAGCACAAAGGCCAACGGTCTTTTCATCAGGGGCAGGGTGATCGAGATGAATTTGCGGATGCCGGTGGCTCCGTCGATCAATGCGCTGTCGTCGATTTCCCTGGGGATGGCGAGCAGGCCCGACAGCAGGAAAATCATCCAGTAACCGGCCCCCTTCCAGGTGGCGACAAGGATCAGGGTTTCTAGCGCCTGATGCTCCGATCTGAAGAACGGCTGGCTCTGGAAACCGCCCCATCGCAACAGCCCGTTGACGGGTCCCAGGGTGGGGTCGAGCAGAATGCTCCAGATGATCGAGGTCAGGGCGATAGAGACCGTCATCGGCATGATAAAGCCGAGGCGGAACACGTCGATGAATTTGCTGGGTCTGCGCACCAGCATGGCGAGAGCCAAAGCGCAGCATATCTGGAACGGGTTGATGATCAGGTTGAAGATCAGGGTCACCCGCATCGTGTTCCAGAACGAAGGGTCATCCATCAGTTCGGCATAGTTTTTCAATCCGACAAACACCATATCGCCGCGCAGGTTTTCCGAAAAAAAACTACCGAAGCCCGAGAGTCCGATCGGTATGAAACGGAAAACAAACAGGCCTATAAATGCGGGTGCGATAAACGCATAAGGCGCCCAAGGATGGCGGAACATTGTTTTATCCCATCATCTCCCCGTCAGCGACGGGGAGAGTGTCAGAGGGCCACAGTCGTTTCAAAACAGGCGGATTGTCTCAGCCTTTATATTTTGCGATCTCGCGGTCGATTTTTTGCGCGGCAGCTGTCAAAATCTGCTGGGCATTGGCACCTGACTGGATGTCGCGCAAAGCTACCCGCACGATGTCCTCATATTCGCGGAAACCCGGCGTCGCCGGACGTGGAACAGCGGTGTTCTGGACATCATATTTGGCGATTTTCCAGAGATCGGAGGTAAAGGACGAGGCTTCCTTTTCCCAGACGGCATTGAGGGTCGGGACATAAGGACGCAGCTTGTACCACAGGACATTCATATCATCAGACAGCATATCGGTGACAAACTGGCTGGCAGCCGCCTTTTGCTGCGTGCGTGCATTGACCCCGAAATGCCAGGCGCCTGTGGGTGTGACCGGTTTGCCCTTGGCAAAATAGGGATGCGGGGCGACGCCGAAATCCAGGTTGGGGAATTTGGTTTTGAGCGTATCGAACACAAAGGTTCCGGCCACCATCATCGCGCATTTTCCTGCGCCGAACAATTCCGGTGTCAAGGCCGTATCGAATTGGCCGGGAGGAGAAATCTTGCTCTCGGTATACATCTTCTGCATGAAGGTGAAGCCTTCGACAAAAGCCGGACCGTCGATATAGGACGAGGCTTTGAAGCCGTCGGGAGAGAGGGCGGTGCCACCCAGAGATTGCCCCATCGGCAGGAGCTGGTAGGGGCGTTCCTGCTGCTCGAAGGTGAAGCCCCAGATGTTTTCGGCGGGTTTGGACATTTTTTTGCCGGCTTCGACAAGTTGTTCCCATGTCCAGCGCGAAGCAGGATCGGCCGAAGGCGGTGTCACGCCTGCCGCTTTGAACATGTCCTTGTTATAATAAAGCACCTGCATGGAGGAGCCGAACGGCGCGGAATAGATTTTGCCGTCAAAACTTGCTGCTGCAATGCCGGAGGGGGCAAAGCGTTTTTTGTCGATGATTGAGTCAAGCTCCATCAAATGACCGCGCGAGGCATAGGAGGCAGTCAGCGGGCTATCGACGATGAAAATATCCGGATCACCGTTGCGGGCGTTCAACCGGATTTCCAGAGCCTGAAAAATCTGCTGGAACGGCATCCGCTCCAATGCCAGTTTGATGGTGGGATTGCGCTTTTCGAATTCAGCCATCAAAGGCAGAACCTGATTGTCGGGCCAGCCCATCCAGACAACCTTCAGGGTGGTCTGCTGGGCACGAACGATATTCGGCATGGCCAGCGCCAATGAGCCGAGGGCCGAGGATTTGATCAAATTCCGCCGTGAGATCGTCATGAGAGCACTCCCTGAAATAGTTGTTGTTGATTGTCAGATTAACGCTATTTTAAGTATTAACAAGAGTACATTTAAATCCGGTCGGACAGGTCATTCCATGAAAACAATCATTGATTGCGATCCGGGCCATGATGATGCAATCGCAATTCTATACGCCGCTCAACATCTCGATATTGTTGGAATTACAACGATTTTCGGGAACCAGACGGTTGAAAAGACCACGCTGAATGCCCTTAAAGTCCTGACTTTGGCTGGGCTAGATTATCCGGTTGCCAAAGGTTGCGACCGGCCCCTGATCGGTTCCGCGCCACTTGCAACCGATGTTCACGGCGCTTCCGGACTCGACGGGGTCGACCTGCCCGAACCTTCCATGCAAGCACTGGATCAGCACGCGGTGTCCTTTCTGATTGAACAAGCCAGTCGCCACCGTGGCGAACTGGCGGTCGCGATTACCGGCGCACATACCAATGTGGCAATGGCGTTGCGGCTGGAGCCGCGCCTGAAGGAGTGGATCAGCCGGATCAGCATCATGGGCGGGACGACCGGCATCGGCAATTTGAAGCCGCAGGCTTGCGTCAATATTCTGTCTGATCCCGAAGCGGCCCACATCGTGTTTTCATCCGGGATCCCCATCCACTGGATCGGGTATGAAACCACACGCACTGTATTGATGGAGCTCGGGCACATTACTCGCTTGCGTGACAGCGGAAAGCGGGTCGCGAGAGCCGTGGGTGATATTGCCTTTTATTACAGAGAGCGGCAGCTTTATGTGAACGGGCTGAACGGTGCGCCCATGCATGATAGCTGCGCGATTGTTCCACTGATCCGGAACGATCTGATCCGTTACCAGCCCGTGCATCTGGATGTGGCTCTGGAACAGGGCATTGCCCGTGGCATGACGGTCGTCGATCGACGCCCTCTCCAGCCCCAAGCCGTGTTGAGCAGCGTCAGTGCCAGAAGGCCCGATAATGTCCTGATGGCGAGCGAGCTTGACCGCCAGGCGATTATCGAAACAATCATCACAGCTGTGCTGAATTACCCATAAAGGAATAGCCCATGGCCAAGCCGAAAATAATCATTGATTGCGATCCGGGCCATGATGATCTGGTGGCCATTCTTTTTGCCGCCAAGCATCTGGATCTGCTGGGTGTGACCACCGTGCATGGCAACAACACGCTGGCCAATACAACCCGAAACGGCTTGATTGCGCTTGAACTCGGCAAGATCGATGTTCCTCTGGCGATGGGTGCGGTCGAACCTTTGGTCCAGCCTTCGGTCGGGATCGCCTCCGGTCACGGGAAAAGCGGTCTCGACGGACATGAATTTGCAGATCCCCGCCTCAAGCCGATTTCGCAACATGCCGTCGATTTCATCATTGAAACAGCGCGCCAGCATCAAGGTGAACTGATCATTGCCATGATCGGCCCGCAGACCAATCTGGCTTTGGCCATCAAGCGCGAACCCCGCATGCGCCAATGGATCAAGGAAATCACCATCATGGGTGGTTCGACCACAACGGGTAATTTTTCACCCGCCGCAGAATTCAACATTGCGGCCGATATCGAAGCGGCCTCGGTGGTGTTCGAGAGCGGGATTCCCCTGCGGATGGTAGGCTATAATATTACGCGTCAGACCGGTTTCGACAGCGCGGATATTGCACGCTTGCGGCAGTCCGGCAGTTCCGCCTGCCAGGCGATTGCCGATCTGATGCAGTTTTACCTGACCCGCCAGGGTGAAATGTATGGATTGACGCTCGCACCCATGCATGATGTCTGCGCCATTATTCCTTATGTCTATCCTGATCTGATCCAGTTCCTGCATACATCGATTCGTGTCGAATTGACCGGCACCTATACCCGCGGAATGACGGTGTGTGATGTGCGCCATCCGCGCGGCAGTGCCGAGACGAGCTTACGCAACAGGACCGAGCCAAACGGGTTCGTGGCAGTATCGGCCAGAAGCCGGGATTTGATCGATCGGGTAATCGAGACACTGGAACATTACTGACCAGGAACCCGCCGGCTTTTTACCGACCCGCCACGCCATGACATGAGCGCAGCATCTGTCAGCAATCTCCGATGGTTGCTCTAGTGTTTGAGAATGCCGAATTTCTTGAACGTGTCGTGTATGCGATCGGCATAGATATTAAAGCTCGGATAGTCTCCCAGATGGGCAGGACGCGGGCGGGGCAAGTCGATCCGGATATCGTCGACGATGCGTCCGGGCGTGGGTGACATGACGATCACGCGGTCGGACAGGCTGATGGCCTCTTCCAGACTATGGGTAATGAACAGCACGGTTTTGCGCGTATCAAGCCAGAGCAATTCCAGATCGTGACGGATTTGCGTTCTGGTGATCGCATCAAGTGCGCCGAAGGGTTCATCCATCATCAGGATGGAGGGATCGTGGATCAGGGCGCGCGCGATGGCGACACGCTGGCGCATCCCGCCCGACAGCTGCCTTGGATAGCGGTCGGCGGCATGGGCAATCCCGAGGCGTTCAAACAGCTCATCGGCCCGTTTGCGGGCTGGTTCCAGCGGCAGGCCGCGGATTTCGGCCTGCAACATTACATTGTCGATGGCGGTGCGGAATTCGAGCAACAGGTGGTCTTGGAACACAATACCGATATCGGTGAGCGGATCGCTCAGGACGCGGCCATCGACGGTAATTTCGCCCGACGTGGCAGGGATCAAACCCGCCGCCATCAACATGAAGGTGCTTTTTCCGCAACCCGATGGGCCGATCAGGCTGACAAATTCGCCGCTTTCGATGTCGAGCGACAGGTGGTCAACCGCTGTGAATGCGCCGAACTGCTTGGTGACTTCGAAAGCACGGATCGAAGCCGCATTTGTTTTGTCTGGACCATTCACAACGGTTGTCTTTCGCGTTGGCCGATTACGGGCAGGAAGGGGCCGAAGCGGGCAGCAGATCTTCGGTGTAATAATCGGTGATCGGCTTGTCCTTGGGCAGGCCGAGATATTGCGTCAGCAAATCGAAACTGGTGGTCCAGTTCTTTTGTGGCACCTTGCCGAGCGACGGTGCTCCGGGTGCGCAGAGCAGTTTGTTGACAACCTCGAACTGCGCCAAAATCTGTTCCTTTTTGACCGACGGGAATTGTTCGACCACGGCATCGGCCGCTGCCGCAGGATTTTTGCGGGCTGCATCCCAACCGGCCAGACTTGCCGCGACAAAGGCTTTCAGGATGGCCGGATCGGACGCGATCTTGTCATCGCGGGCGATCATCGACAGGCCAACCGTCGGCACGCCGACATCGCGGTAGAAGATATCACGGACCTTGAAACCGCGTTCGCGCATCTGGATCGAATGGAAATCCGCTCCACCCAGAATGGCATCGACTTTCTTTTCAAGTACCGCGCCGACAAAGGCACCCGGATCGATATTGATGATGTCGATCTTGGACTTTTCAATCCCGTTGGTCGCAAGAATAGCATCAAGCAAAGTGGTTTGTGCCGTGCCGGGCTGGACCGCTACTTTTTTGCCGATCAGGTCTTTCGGGGTCAGGATATTGCTTTCTTCCAGCGAGATGATGGCAAAGCCGTTGGTTTGCAGGATAGGCGCTATGATTTTGACCGGAGCACCCTTGGTGCGCAATTGCATGGCTGCAGGCGCATCGGCAAAGCCGATATCGGTCTGGCCGGTGGCAACCATTTGCGCCGTGGTGCCGGAGCCTTTACCTTCTTCGATTGTCAGATTGATACCGGCTTTTTCATAAAGGCCAAGCTTTTTAGCCATCATGAAGCCGGCATTGGGTGCGGCGGCAAGAAAAT
>CAIYZJ010000035.1 GCA_903930675.1 uncultured Hyphomicrobiales bacterium | reverse complement strand
GTGATTCTTGTTAATGAGGGGTCAGCGAGTGCGTCAGAAATTGTCGCCGGAGCAATTCAGGCCCATAAGCGAGGAATAATTGTCGGAACTCAAACTTTCGGCAAAGGCTCGGTGCAAACCATCATTCCGCTGGGCAGCAACGGTGCCTTGCGTCTGACAACCGCCCGCTATTACACACCATCGGGACGGTCGATCCAGGCCAAGGGCATTGACCCGGACGTTCAGGTCAAGCCCGACGTTCCTGCCGAACTCAAAGGCCGCGACGAGACCAAGGGCGAAGCCGCTTTGAAAGGCCATTTGAAGAATGGCGAGGACGAAGGCGGCGGTTCGTCGGCTTATGTGCCGCCCGATCCGAAAAATGACCGCCAGCTCAATTATGCGCTGGAATTGCTGCGGTCAGGCCGCAAGGCAGCCGACGCGACACTGGCCAACACCGGCAAGGCCAACTAATCCGCAACGATCCTGTCCAAAGCTTGAAAGCGGCCCCTCACGGGGCCGCTTTTTTGTAACCCCGAACAGGATGAGTGAAGCGATTAACCATTCGTTAAGGATAAAATGTCAATAAAGAGAGGCACAACAGAGAAATCGAGTCGGGTCTCTCGAATTGACAGGTCAACGGAAAGACAGATCGGCCATGCCCTATACTCTTGATGAGCTCATCCGGCCCCTGGGCCCGCGCCTCGAGACTGTTCGCCCCCTTGCCGTTCTGTCACCACTCAGTGGGGTCCGGCCGACACCTGATGGCTTTATCCGCAAATATGGTTTGTTGAGCTTGGCCGCCGGCCTGTCACTTGCTGTGGCCGGGATGTGGTCGATGCAATCGGGCTATCTGATGGTGACGCCGCAGCACCAGCCCGCACAAACCATCCCTGCCAACCCGGCCCCCAATGCCTGCACCGATCCGACACGCGGAGAGCTGCCTGCCAAGGCCACCAGCCTGCGCGAACTGCAGGAAAGCGTCATACCGGAAATTCGCGCCGGTTATCCGCCACAGATGAGCAAACCAGAAATCATCCGCCTGCCACCCGATATGTCATCGGTTGCCGCCACGCCTGTGCCGCGCCCGCAAAGCACCCCCGTTCCCGTGGCAAGGCCAGTCGCCAAAAATAAGCCGGCAGCGAAAGACGTTCGCCCTTGACGCTCAACCCCGCCATGGCCCAGAAAGACGCTTGAACAGCGGCAAAGCCACGGCGAGGACCAGATGCAGAATTTACCCTATCGGCCCTGTGTGGGCATTATGCTGGTCAACCATCGCGATCTGGTGATGATCGGCCGTCGGGTGGCCGAGGCAGGCCCCGAACACGTCGATGACACGCATGCGTGGCAAATGCCGCAAGGCGGAATTGATCCGGGTGAAGACCCGCTGGCCGCCGCCATCCGCGAATTGCAGGAAGAGACCAACGTCACGTCAATCAGTCTGATTGCCGAAGCACCCGATTGGTTCAGCTATGATCTGCCTCGCAAGGTCGCCGACGAGGCTTGGAAGGGCCGCTATCGCGGGCAAACCCAGAAATGGTTCGCCTTCCGCTTTGAAGGCGACGACAGCGAAATCAACATCCACGAACCTGCCGGTGGCCTTCATGCCGAATTCGATGCATGGCGGTGGGAGCCGATCGGCAATTTGCCCGATCTGATCATTCCGTTCAAACGCGAGGTCTACCGGCAGGTTGTATCGGCGTTTGCACCGCTGTTGCGGCGTTAATCCGCTCCTTTGAAACGGCCCGACAGCCAGCGGGCAGGGCGGCCGTCAACGGCCGCCAGTCCCGCCCCGATCAGCCCCGTGCCGATCAGTTGCGCCGTGTCGAGGCTTTCGCCCAGCACCAGCACGCCCATGGCAATCGCACTCGGCGGGATCATGAACGTCACCAGAGACGCAGCCGTCGCCCCTGCCCGCGCCAGCACCTGAAAAAACAGGATATAGGCAAATCCGGTGCAACAGATGCCCAGCACCAGCAGGCTCACTATCGCTGCATGGGTGGGCTGTTCCAGCAGCCACGGGTGATCGAGCCATAACGCCAGCGGGATCATCATCGATGCGCTGGCTGTCACCTGTCCGAAGGCGGTCTGGATCGGGGTGATCGCCATCTGCCGGAACCGCCGTCCCCAAACGCTGGCAAAGCCGTAAGAAATGGCCGCCCCCAGACAGGACATCAAAGCCAAAGGATGCCCGTCTTTGCTGTCGGGGTTGACCAGCACGGCAACGCCGATAATCCCCAAAGAAACACCGATCATCTTGCCCGTATTGAGCTTTTCATCTCTGGTCAGTCCATGCGCCACCACAACGGTAAACAGCGGCGTCATCGCATTGATGATCGAGGCCAGTCCCGCCCCCAATTGCGTCTGCCCCCAGATGATCAGGCTGAAGGGTATGGCATTGTTGAGCAGGCCCATGCCATACAAAGCACGCCACAAGGCCCATCCGCGCGGCAAAGCCTTGCCCATCAACCGCAAAATCACCGCCAGCGTCAGTGACGCCAGCCCGACCCGACCCGCAACAATCGTAAAGGGCGGAAAACTGCCCAAAGCCATTTTTCCGAACAAAAACGACCCGCCCCACAAAATCGACAGGCCCGTCAGCAGAACCCAATCCAGCCAAGCCATTGCGGGGACGGCTGCAACAGATTGTGTCATGGCGTGCCCATGGACCTGCGCATCTGCCCTCTCATGGGCACCATCTTGGGCACTCTCATGGACCCTCTTTTGGGCACTATCTTGGGCCTGCCCATTCCCCTGCAAATTTTTCGCGGCATCGGCGGGTGCAATGGAGCCGGTTTGATCAGGTGCTTGAGTCATGCTGCCCTCGTGATTTGCCACCATCCATAACGGATTT
>CAIYZJ010000034.1 GCA_903930675.1 uncultured Hyphomicrobiales bacterium | reverse complement strand
CGACCAAGGTCGGGCAAGCAAATGCCCTAAACCAGAGAAAATATATCGGCTCGCTGAAGGAATGAACCACCAACGTCCGCCGTCTGTGAACGCGTTATAGAACCCGCAAACCAATAGAGTCAACACACTTGTGCGAAAAAAACGCAAAATCAGCGAGGCTTTGTCTTTTTGTCTTGATTAAACCGCATGATTTGAAAGGTTTAGCGACTATTCCACAGGTTCGGAAAAAGCTAGGCCTTATGGACTTTTGATACAATGTTCCTGCCATTACAGCGATTTTACCGGCTCGAAATATGTATTGACGAGAAAATCGATCCCTTTTGCCAGCCAAAGGTGACAGTTTGGTCATACAGGGTTGATCATATAGGGGAGCAAAACAATCCTGACTTATAATGGGGTAACGTGTTCCTTCTCGCGGCAGGCACCCGAAGCGCTCTCTATAGCCCGAAGCCCTCTCTATAGATTGTGTATTGCCCCTCTTGCATCCGGCTTCATTATCGATAATGATATTGATAATGCCCATTCACACGATGAGCCGAAGCACACGATGAACCTCCGCCCCGCTTTGCATAGGACAGAGACGCCGAAGCTGGCGGGAATGCGTCCGCGCGAGGCTGTCTATGCCACGTTGAAGCGGCGGATCCTGCTCAATGATCTCGAACCCGGCGCGGCTCTGACCGAATTGGGGCTGGCGCAAGAGCTGATGTGCTCGCAAGGCACGGTGCGCGAGGCCTTGTTGCGCTTGCAGGAGGACGGGCTGGTGCTGCGCGCCGGTCATCGCGGCACCACGGTCACACCGCTTGATCCAGAGGAAGCCGATGAAATTCTGGCGCTGCGCCGCCGTCTCGAGCGTCGCGGGGCATTGCGGGCTGTGTCATCCCTGACCCCTGCCTCCATGAAAGAGATTCTGGCTCTGCAACAGGGGATGGATCAGGCGGCCATCGCCAATGACACCTATCTGATGATCGAGCTGGATACAGCCTTTCACATGGCGATCTTCAGATTGGCGGGCCTGCGCGCGCTGGAACAGATCCTGTTGCGTTGCATCCTGCATTCGCACCGGCAGAAATTGTGGGAGCCGCGCCACAACAGACCGCTCGACAAAACCGCGCAACGACACCGCCCGATCATCGACGCGCTCTGCAAGAGCGGCGAGGATCTGGCTGCCGCCCTCGCCCATCACATCGATACGATTGTGGATGTCGCGCACCAACCGGAAACCGCACCAAAACAACAAGAACAATAAACAAAGCAATCCAAGGGAAACGATCCAGAGGAGAAGAAAGATGAAAAGACGTCACTTTATCCAGGCCGCAGGGGCCACGGCACTCAGCGCGCCGTTGATGGCACCGATGGTCAACACGGCCAAAGCACAGGCCGCGACAGTGCGCTGGTGGTATCATTTCGACAATCCGCAAAATACCCCGAACGAGCTGATCGCCCAATTCGAAAAAGAGAACCCCGGCATCAAGATCCAGGCCGAAAGCATTCCGTGGGGTGGCGGCGGCGATTATTACAACCGTCTGTTTGCCGCCATTGTTGCCAAGAACGCACCCGATTGCGCGATGGTGAAACTGAGCTCGCAAGCCCAATTGCTCGAAATGGATGCCTTGGAGCCACTCGACGGCCACATCAAAAACTGGGCAGGCAAAGCCGATATTTCCGACAATATCTGGAGCGTCAACAAGGCGCAGGACGGCAAGCAATATTACCTGCCGCTGCAATATGTCGTGCTCTATCTCTATTACCGCGCCGATTGGCTGCAGGCGGCAGGCCTGCAACCGCCGAAAACCTACGAGGAGTTTCTGGCGGCCGCCAAGGCGATGACCAAAGGCGATGTCTCGGGCTTCGGCATGCGCGGCGGCGGCGGCGGCCATGACAATTGGGCGCCTTTCGTGGTCGGCAACGGCGCGACCTTCGCCAAAGGCGGGATGGTCGGCGAGCAGGCTCTGGCGGGCAACCGCTTCTATGTCTCGCTGGCACGCGACCACAAGGTGACGCCCGCTTCGGCGGCAGCAGACGGCTTCCGCCAGATTGTCGATGGCTTCAAGGCCGAACGCACCGGCATGATCATCCACCATATCGGCTCGGCCAACGAGCTTGTAGCGGCGCTCGGCGACAAGGTTTCGGCGACACCTGTGCCGCGTCCGGCCAATGGCAAGGGCTGGACCATGTTCGGCGATGAATCCAACGCCGTGCTGTCGGGTTCCAAGAACAAGGATGCCGCTTTCAAATGGATCAGCTTCCTGTCGGGCAGCACCAATAATGTGGCCTTCAACAAGCTCACAGGCCAGTTGCCGGTCACAACCTCGGGCGCATCGTCTTGGACCCTGCACCCCAAGCGGTTTGTCGATGCCTCGGCGGCCTCGCTGCCTCTGGCGGGCGTGCTGCCGGATTCACCCAAAACCGCCGATTTCGCCCGCACGGTCTGGCCGACCTCGATGCAGCGTGCGCTGCTCGGCCAGATCACGCCGGACGAGATGATGAAAACCATCGAAGCCCATTATAACGGCTGACCCGCACCAACGGCAGGCGCATTCCGCATCTCTCTGGCTGCGCCTGCCGATCCTCCACCCGATGATTTGAACCCATGACCACAGCATCCAAAACGGGGCCAGCCCCTCCGCTGGTTCTGACACCCTATCTGTTTCTCCTGCCTGCCATGCTGGTAACACTGGCGGTGGTGCTGTGGCCTGTGGCCGAAACAGTCTGGATGAGCCTGCACAATTTCATTTTGTTCAAACCGCGCAACGTGCCGTTTATCGGTCTGGGCAATTTCTGGCGGCTGCTGAATGACGAGGTGTTCTGGCTGTCGCTCGGCCATTCGCTGGTCTGGATCAGCCTTGTGGTCAGCCTGCAATTCGCGCTCGGACTTGTGACGGCCCTGCTGCTGAACCAGAGTTTCTGGTGGCGGTCGCTGGCGCGCTCGCTGGTGATCATTCCATGGGCCCTGCCCAGCGTCATCATCGGCCTGACATGGACATGGATGTATGATTTCAATGTCGGCGTGCTCAATGATGTATTCGTCCGCTTCGGGCTGATCGACAAGCCGGTGGCATGGCTGGCCCAACCCACCAGTGCGTTTTTGTCGATTGTGGTGGCACTGATCTGGCAGGGCTTCCCCTTTTTTGCCGTCACCATTCTGGCGGGCCTGCAAACCATTTCGGCGGAACTCTGTGAAGCCGCCGATATTGACGGAGCCACGCGGTTCCAGCGTTTGCGCTTTATCACCTTGCCCGCCATAGCCGATGTGATTGCCACTGCCTTGTTGTTGCGCACGATCTGGGTAGCCAATTCGCTGGATGTGATTCTGGTGATGACCGGCGGCGGTCCCGGCTATTCCACCTATACCCTGCCGCTCTATGCCTTCCTGAAAGCCTATAGCGGCATGGAATTCGGCTATGGCTCGGCGCTGGCCATCATGCTGACGCTGCTGTTGTTGCTGGTGGTGTTTGTCTATGTCCGGCGAGCCGCCAAGGAGCTCGATCAATGACGGACCGCCGCTCGCCTTTGCAACGCCTGTTCGAGCTGCATCTGCCTTTGCTGCTGATCGTGCTGTTTGCCCTGGGTCCCTATGTCTGGATGATGATGACCTCCATCAAATCCAATGCCGATATCGGGGCATGGCCGGTGCGCTATTGGCCCGACGCCTTTACCACCGAGCATTATCACGCCTTGCTGGAGCGCACCTCGTTTGGCGTTAATCTGCTCAACTCCTTCGTCATTGCCTGCGGAGCCTGTGTGCTGGGATTGAGCGTCAGCCTGCCTGCCGCCTATGCCTTTTCGCGCTACCGTTTTCGTGGCCGCCGTTTGCTGATGACGCAGTTTCTGGTGATCAACATGTTCCCGATCGTGCTGATCATCATTCCGCTGTTTGTGCTGATGCGCAATATCGGGCTGCTTGATACGTTTATCGGCATCATTCTGGGTCATTCGACCTTTGCCGTGCCGTTTTCGATCTGGATGCTGACCAGCTATATCAATGCCATCCCCAAAGACCTCGACGAGGCCGCCCGCATTGACGGAGCCACCACGCTGGAAGTGCTGCGGCTGATCATCCTGCCCGTGGTCATGCCCGGCCTTGTCACCACCGGCATCTATATCTTTGTCACCTCATGGAACGAATATCTGTTCGCCATGATGCTGTCGGGACAAAATGTCCGCACGGTCACGGTGGCCTTGCAACTGTTCATCGGCGAATTCAGCGTGCAATGGGGTCTGTTGACCGCCGCAGGCACGCTGATTGCGCTTCCCGTCACTTTACTCTTCCTGTTGGTTCAAAAGCGGCTTGTGAGCGGGCTCACATCCGGAGCGGTGAAATCATGACCAGACCCAATCCTATCGGTATTATCTCGATGTTCTATGCACGGCCGTTCGGGCGCGGGCATTTCGATACATTCGCGCGCATGAAGCAATCGGGCTGCGACTTTGTCGAATTGCTGGTGCCCGAACCGGGCGAGCTGGACCTCAGCGAAACCCGCCGCGTGCTGGTCGATCACGGTCTGGGCGTGGTGCTGGCCGCACGCGTCAATCTGACCCGCGATCTGGCCAGTGACGATCCCGTCGCCCATCAGGCCGGCATCACCTATCTGCAATCCTGCGCCACGATAGCGCAGGAACTGGGCGCAACCATTGTCGGCGGTCCGCTCTATGGCGCACCATTGGTGTTTGCCGGACGCCCGCCGACACCGGTGACCGAGGATCACCGCAAGGCCAAGATCGACCGGATTGTCGCAGGCCTGAAAACCGCCGGCCGCACCGCCGCCGATTGCGGCGTGGTGTTCGGCATCGAGTCGCTCAACCGCTTTGAAACCGATATTGCCAATACGACACGGCACGGGCTCGATCTGGCCGACGCCGTCGATCTGCCGTCGGTCGGTGTCATGCTCGACACGTTCCACATGAATATGGAAGACCCCGATCTGCCCGCCGCCATCCGGCAGGCCGGTGCGAAGATGGTGCATTTTCAGGCCAACGAGAACAATCGCGGCTTTATCGGCTCCGGCCATATCGACTGGCCGTCGATTGCCCGCGCGCTCAGGGATATCAATTATCGCGGGCCGATTACGCTGGAACCGTTCCGCCGTGACGACGAACGGCCCGGTATCCCGCTGGCGCAATGGCGCGCCCCGCACAAGAACGAAGACCATGCCCTGAGCCGGAGCATTGCCTTTCTGGATGCCACCCTTGCCTTTTCGGGACTTGGACGATGAACACCGACACACTCAGAATCGGCTGGATCGGCTGCGGCCTGCACGCCAATGAAATGCTGTTGCCGCAACTGACCCGCTATGATGTCCGTATCCATGCCCTGTGCGACACCGATCAGCAGCGGCTGGACAGAACCGCCCAACGCTACGGCGTCGCGGCAAGCGACACCACCCGCGACTGGAAAGCCCTGCTCGCCCGCACCGATATTGACGCCATCGGCATTGCCGCAGGACCGCATGCGCATTTTGACATCGGGCAGGCGGCACTGGCGGCGGGCTATCCGGTGTTTATGGAAAAGCCACCGGCCGCCACCGCACGCGAGGCCGACCAACTGGCCCAAGCCGCCAAAGCGGCAGGCAAGCCGGTGGTGCTCGGTTTCATGAAACGCTATTCGACCGCCAACCGCATCGGGGCCAATGTCATCCACACTCCCGATTTCGGCCAGCCCGCCAGCTTTCTCGGCCAATATATGACGGCGCCGACCTATTTCGAGAAAGATCCGGATTATACCGGCTTCTTCCTGCATCACTGCGTGCATTATCTCGATCTGGTGCCGTTTCTGATGGGACCGATCGCCGATTTGTCGGTGCGCAGCCATATTCTCGATCCCGGCAAGATCCTGCTGCATGTCGATTTCCGCTTCACCTCAGGCGGCATCGGCACTCTGGTGGTCGGCACCCATCAATCCCGCGGCACGCCGATGGAATGGTGGCAGGTCATGGCCGATCACCAGCGCGTCGAAGTGCGCAATGTCCACGAGGTGCGCCATTTCCGCGCGCCTGCTTTCAAAGTCAGCAGGCCCGATGCCACGTTGTTGCCGTCCGAGGATACGCTGGTGTGGGAACCCAACCTGACCGTGGCCGCCAACGAGGATCACAAGGGCTATCACAGCCTGATCGGCGAGTTTCTCGCCCTTGTGCGCGGCCAACCCGAAGCCGCAAGCCCGCACAGCCGCGCCCCCAACGCCGAAGACGGCGCCCGCGCCATGCACTGGCTGGAGGTGATGATCAAATCGGCACAGGTGTGAATGCAGCCCCCGCCCCTGACCAGCTCGTGCCAGCAACGCCGGCGGGACTTGAAATCAAATCCGCTGCGGTCGACAATGGGGCCTGCCATGATGGCTGCGTCAGAGAAGGTGAGAGCAAATGAGCCACACACATCACGAAACCGATTGGAAGCATGACGGCGTCAGGGTGGTGTCGGGCAACCAGCTTGATCCCAATACCGCGCAAACGCCGGGGATGGACCGCAAAACCGCGATCAATTTCGCCCGCGTCGGCGCGCAAAAACTGTGGGCGGGGACGGTGCATATCCACCCCAATGCCAAAACCGGCGCGCATCACCACGGGCCGCTCGAAAGCGTGATC
Source organism: uncultured Hyphomicrobiales bacterium (assembly GCA_903930675.1). Taxonomy (GTDB): domain Bacteria; phylum Pseudomonadota; class Alphaproteobacteria; order Rhizobiales; family Beijerinckiaceae; genus CAIYZJ01. The sequence goes on along the minus strand of CAIYZJ010000034.1, from coordinate 17,028 downwards.
TATGTGCTCAAAGGCAAAGCGCGGATGCGCTGGGGCGAGGCGCTGGAATTTACCGCCGAGGCCGGACCGGGCGATTTCATCTATATCCCGCCTTTCGTGCCGCATCAGGAAATCAATGCCAGCCCCGACGAGGTGCTCGAATGCGTGCTGGTGCGCAGCGACGGCGAATCGGTGGTGGTCAATCTCGATATCGAGCCGGTCGAAAAGCCCGAAAACGTCGCATGGATCGACCCGATCCACAAAAGCTGACGCGTCAGGCTTTTAGTGCGGGGCAGGAATTCCGAAATGGTCGGTCATTTTGCTGATCTGCCCATACATCATCTGGCGGCCCTGAATGAAGGTGCAGCCGGATTTTGAGGCCAGTTGCAGCAAGGGCGTCATCTCCGGTTTGACGATGGCGTCGAACACGACCAGCTTTGGATCGAACCGCTCGACGCTGATCGGCATCCGCGAATCGTCAAGCATGCCGACCGGCGAGGCATTGAGCAGGATGTCGATCCCGTCGCAATCCGGCTCCGCATAGTCCACAACAATGGCCGGATCGACCCGCTTGATCTTGTCCATCAAATCGGTCGCTCTTGCACTATCGGGATCGAACAGGCGGATCGAGGCCGGACCTTCATGGGCCACCGCCACGCCGATGGCCGAACCCGCGCCCCCCGCGCCGATCAGCATCACCCGCTTGCCCGCAAAAGTGATCCCTTGTTGGCGGAAGCCCTCGACACAGCCGATCCCGTCGAAAATCTCGCCCGTCCAGCCCCCGCCTGCCTGTCGCGCCAATGCATTGATGGCCCCGACGATTGTCGCATTGGGACCGATCACATCGGCCAGCGCCATGGCTCGCTGTTTGAAGGGAATGGTAAAAATCAACCCGTCGAGATTGGGCATCAGCATCAATGCCGGTACCACACGGTCGAAATCGTCAGGCAGCACATGAAACGGCAGCAAAATGGCATCGGCCTTGCGGTTTTCAAAGCTCGCGGTGAACATTTCAGGCGAACGCACTTGTTCGATCGGGTGGCCGACAATGCCGAAAATTCTGGTCTTTCCGGATACGTAATCAACTTCGAGCTTCATTTCATATCCTTCCGTCCGACCGGATCATTGACCATCACACCAAGCGGGAGGAGACTAAGCGGACGAATTGGGCGTGGCAAGAGCTGCGGGATAATGGCAGCGGGATTGGAGACAATCCGAATACCCAAGAATGGTCCGGGAATGGTCCGCTCCCCATCATGCCTCTTGCCTTCGGGCTGGTTGTCATTCAAAGATTATGCAAGGATAGTGATCGACTGATCAATAAGGGGCACGCAAGCGCGTGACCAACCGTCCCTCAAGGGTCGGGATCATCAGGGAGGGGAGCGGGTGAAAGCCTATGCGTTCGATTATGTGCGGGCCGCAACGCTTGTCGAAGCGCTGTCCCTGCTGGAGCGTGCGGGGGAAGGCGGCAAGCTGATCGCCGGTGGCCAGAGCCTTGTGCCTGCCTTGAACCTGCGTTTGCTGGCCCCGCAAATCCTCATCGATATTGCCCAGCTGCCCGAATTGCGCGGCATCACCAGTGACGACACCCATATCCATCTGGGCGCGGGGACACGCCATGCCGAACTGGCAACCTCGGCACTGGTCGGCCAGCATGTGCCGCTGTTGCAGACGGCGATCCGCCATGTCGCCCATGCGGCGATCCGCAATCGCGGGACACTGGGCGGCAATCTGGCCCATGCCGATCCGGCCTCCGAATTGCCCGCCTGCATGATCGCGCTCGAGGCCACCATGCTTGTTGTCGGTCCCAAGGGCGAGCGTCGCATCGACGCGATTGATTTTTTCAAGGGCCTGTATGAAACGGCTCTGGAAGCGGACGACATTCTGGTCCGCATCTCAATTGCCCGCAGTCCGGCCGAAACGCGCGTTCATTTCAATGAATTGGCACGCCGCGCCGGCGATTATGCCATGGCCGGTCTCGCGATGGTGATGCACGGCACACAGCCGCAGGGCTTGCGGATCAGGCCGGTCTTTTTCGGGATCGGCGACCGTCCGACCCTCGCCAGCCATGCCGCGCGGTGTCTGGAACAGGCCGCCGATCCGATGGCGGGACTCGCGGCAGCCCAACAGGCATTGTCGCAGGATTTGTCCCCGCAAGAGGATTTGCAGGCGGATGCCGATACCCGCATGCAGCTGGCCAGAGTATTGCTGAAGCGCGGGCTGACTGACCTGCTGGCGCAAGGGAGGGGTTGATGGGCAAGCACGTCATCACGCTCATGGTGAACGGCGAAAGCCACCGGCTGGAGATCGAGCCGCGCGCGCATCTGGCTGATGTGTTGCGCGACGAACTGGCCCTGACCGGCACCCATATCGGTTGCGAACACGGTGTGTGCGGGGCGTGCACCATCCGCGTTGACGGGGCCATCACCCGCGCCTGCCTGCTGCTGGCGGTGCAGGCCGAGGGGGCGGTGATCGAGACCATCGAAGGCCTGTCCGACAGCGGCGAGATCGGCGATCTGCAAGACGCCTTCCGCCACCGCAACGCGCTGCAATGCGGCTATTGCACACCCGCGATGCTGATCACCGCGCAGGATCTGTTGCTGCACAATCCGAACCCCGACCGCGCCACGATCCGCGATCATATTTCGGGCAATTATTGCCGCTGCACCGGCTATCAGGCGATTGTCGATGCGGTGGAAACAGTGGCCAAGGCCCGTCAAACTGCCGGAGAACGCGCATGAGTGGTCCGCTTTCCCCGCTTGACCGCCCCAATTCCTATATCGGGCGCACGGTCCCCCGCCCCAATCTCGAACGTTTGGTGGAAGGCCGCGGCACCTATGTCAGCGACATGACCCTGCCGCGCATGGGCCATGTGGTCTTTGTGCGCTCGCCCTATGCCCATGCCCGTATTGTCGACATCGACACCGGTGCCGCCAAACAAGGCGAAGGCGTGATCGCGGTCGTCACGGGGGCCGAACTGGTCGAGCAGTGCTCGCCATGGGTCGGTGTGCTGAGCCATCTCAAAGGCCTGAAATCCGCTCCCCAACATGCCATGGCGGTGGATCGCGCCTGCTGGCAGGGCGAAGCCGTCTGTGCGGTGGTCGCCAACAGCCGCGCCCAAGCCGAGGATGCCGCCGAACTGGTGCAGGTGCAATATCAGGAACTCGAACCCGTCACCGATATGCGAACGGCGCTGGAGCCGCATATTCCGGTGATCCATGCCGAACTGGGCGACAATCTGGCGTTTGAACGCTCGCTCGATGCGGGCGAAGTCGACAAGGCGTTTTCGGAAGCCGATGCGGTGGCCGAGGCCGAATTCGTGTTTGGCCGTCACACCGGTGTGACGCTGGAAGCACGCGCCGTTCTGGCTGACTGGAACCCGGGCGAGCGCCGCCTGACGGTCTATCAGGGCACACAAGCCCCGCACATGATGCAAAACATCTTTGCCAAACATCTGGCATTGGAAGAGGCGCAGGTGCGGGTGGTGTGCAAGGATGTCGGCGGCTCGTTCGGCATCAAGGTGCATGTCTATGCCGATGAAATGGCCACTGCCGCCCTGTCGAAACGGCTGAAACGTCCGGTCAAATTCGTCGCCGACCGGATCGAGAGCTTCGTCACCGACATCCATGCCCGCGACCATATCTGCAAGGGCCGCATCGCCGTCAAACAGGACGGCACCATCACCGCTTTTGCGATTGACGATCTGACGGGCATCGGCCCTTATTCGATGTATCCGCGCACCTCGGCCATCGAGGCCAATCAGGTGGTCAATCTGGTCGGTGGCCCCTATCAGGCCCGCAACTATCGGGCACGGGCGCGGGTGGTGTTCCAGAACAAGAATGTCATGTGCCAATATCGCGCTGTCGGTCATCCGATTGCCTGTTCGGTCACCGAAGGGCTGGTCGATCTGGCCGCACGCGCCATCGGCATGGATCCGCTCGAAATCCGCTCCAGAAATCTGATCAAAGACGATGCCTATCCGACCGACTCACCCTCGGGCCTCAAATTCGAGTCGCTGTCGCATCATGCCTCGCTGGCCAAGCTGAAACAGATGATGGATTACGACGGTCTGCGTGCCGAACAGAAGCGGCTGCGCCGGCAGGGCATCTATCGCGGCATCGGTTTGGCCAGCTTCATCGAGGTCACCAATCCCTCTGCCGCCTTTTACGGGGTCGGCGGGGCGCGGATTTCCTCGCAAGACGGGGTCAGCGTCAGGATGGACGCCACCGGTGCCATCATCGTCCAGACCAGCCTGACCGAACAGGGGCAGGGATCGGAAGCCCTGACCGCGCAGGTCGTGGCCAGTGCCTTGGGTGTGACGCTCGACAAGGTGCGGGTGATATTGGGTGATACCGACAACACCCCCTATGGCGGCGGCACCTGGGCCTCGCGCGGGGCGGGCATCGGCGGCGAGGCGGCATGGCAGGCGGGCAAGGCCTTGCGGATGAACATTCTCGAAGTCGCCGGTACGATTTTGCAGACGGTGCCGGACATGCTCGACATCGATCAGGGCGTGGTGGTCGACAAGGGCACGACCCGCGAGCGGATCGGACTGGATGAAGTGGCGCGCATCGCCTATTTCAGACCCGATACTCTGCCTGCCGATTTTCAGGCCGAATTGCTTGCCACCCGCCATTATGTGCCGCGCCAATATCCGTTTGCCTTCACCAACGGCATTCAGGCCTCATGGCTCGAAGTGGATACCGAAACCGGTTTTATTACGCTGCTAAACCATTGGTGTGTCGAGGATTGCGGCACCATCATCAATCCGCAACTGGTCGACGAGCAGATCAGGGGCGGCGTGGTGCAGGGTCTGGGAGCGGCCTTGTTCGAACATTGCCGTTACGACGAGCGCGGGCAACTGACCAACGGCACCATGGCCGATTATCTGGTCCCCATGGCCTCCGAAATGCCGGATATCGAGGTGGGGCATGTGGTCTCGCCGACCCTTGAATCCGAATTGGGGGCCAAAGGGGCAGGTGAAGCCGGTACGGCGGGGGCGGCCGCCTGTGTCGCCAATGCCGTCAATGACGCGCTCGAGCCCTTCGATGTGACGATTACCGAAATTCCGCTCACCCCTTCCCTGATTCTCAACGCTTTGGGACGGCGCGGCGGTTGATCGGGCATTGAGCCCGAACGAAAAGCACATTCTTTATAACGGCATCATAAAAGACAAGAGGGAGAAACGGTTATGACAAGCAAAACATCAAAGTCCACCACGCTCAATCGTCGCAGCCTGATCGCCGGTGGTGCGGCACTCGCTGCAGCTCCCTTCTCGTTCCATACGGCGCGGGCGCAGGAAGCCACCATCAAGATCGGCTTTCCCGTTCCTCTGACCGGTCCCTATGGGGCCGAGGCACAGGATCAGGTGCGCGCCGCCGAAGTGGCGATTGCCGAATTCAACGCCGGGGGCGGCTTGGGCGGACGCAAGGCCGAATTGCTGGTGCGCGACGACAAGCTCAATCCGGGCGAAGCGGCCACCCGCGCGCTCGAACTGATCGAAAACGACAAGGCCAATTTCATCGTCGGCAGTCTGTCGGCAGCCGTGCAGCTGGCCATCAACAATGTCACCAAACAACGCGGCGTGATCTTCAATTCGATCAGCCAGTCCGACGCCATCAACGAAGTGGCGGATTTTTCGAAATACACCTTCCACGAGGCCCTGACCCCGCATATGACCGCAGGCGCGGTGGGCCGCTATGCCTTTTCCAAATTCGGTAAAAAGGTTGCTTTCCTGACCGCCGATTATGCCTATGGGCATGAAATGGTGCGCGGTTTTCAGGAAGCGGGCAAAGGCATGGGTGTCGAAGTGCTCGGCGATATCCGCCACCCGATCGGCGCCACCGATTTCTCGACCCTGCTGCCGCGTCTGCAATCGATGAAGCCCGATATTCTGGTCATCAACAATTTCGGCCGCGACCAGCAGATTGCCCTGAAGCAGGCCACCGATTTCGGCCTGAAAAAGACCACCAAGATCGTCGTGCCGATCATGCTGTTTACCGGTCGTCAAGCAGCCGGACTGGCGGCGTTCGACGGTGTGATAGGCGGCACGTCCTATTATTGGGGAGTCGAGGACCAACTGCCTTCGGCCAAGAGCTTCAACGACCAGTTCCGCAAAATGCATGGCGGTCGCGTGCCGTCCGATTACGGCGCGATGGGCTATGCCGGTGTCCGTACCGTGTTGCAGGCGGTCAAGAATGCCGGAACGGCGGAGACCGACAAGGTCATCACCGCGCTCGAAGCACTCAAATACGACTATTACAAAGGTCCGCAATATTTCCGCAAATGCGACCACCAGTCGGTGCAATCGGTGATGATCATCGAATGCAAGACCAAAGACATGCGCAACGAGGCGGATGTGTTTCAGGTGGTGGCCAGCGAGGCCCCCAACGAGGCCAATCTGCGCAGCTGCGAAGCCCTCGGCCACAAGGCCTGAGCCCGACTTGATCTGATGCAGACGCGCGCCCCGTCGGGCGCGCGTTTTGAATGGAGTTTATCATGGCTGGGCTCACCCTCGATCTGATCGGCATGCAGCTGTTTGCCGGCGTGGCCCTCGGGGCCGTCTATGTTTTGCTGGCCATCGGCCTGTCGCTGATTTTCGGCATGCTGACCGTGGTCAATTTCGCCCATGGCGCCTTTTACATGCTGGGGGCCTATGTCGGCCTCTGGCTGATGGCACACGGCGGCAATTTCTGGCTGTGTCTGGTGCTGGTCCCGCTGGTGGTCGGCGGCATCGGGCTGGCGGTCGAACGCGTGCTGATCCGTCCGCTTTACGGGCGCGGGATCGACTATCCGCTGCTGCTGACCTTCGGCCTGAGCTATATCATAGTCGAGCTGGTGCGCATCACCTTCGGCAAGGCAGGCTTTCCGTTTGATACACCCGAGGTCCTGCAAGGCGCGGTGGATATCGGGGTCGGCTATTTCCCGCTCTACCGCCTGTTCGTGATCGGTGCCACCGCCGTGATCCTGTTCGGGCTCTGGCTGTTTCTGGAGCGCACCAGCTTCGGCCTGATCATCCGCGCCGGTGCGCGTGATCCGCTGATCGTGCGGGTGCTCGGCGTCAACGTGTCGAGAGTCTGGCTGATCGTGTTCGGTATGGGCACGGCCATCGCCGCCTTTGCCGGATTGCTCGCCGCCCCGTTGCAGGGCGTCATCCCCGAAATGGGCGGCACCATTCTGGCAGAAGCCTTTGTGGTGACGGTCGTCGGCGGCATGGGCTCGCTGCTGGGGGCGGTGCTGGCGGGCATTCTGGTGGGGGTTGTGGTCAGCATGACCTCGCTGTTTGCCCCCGAAATGGCCAAAGTGGCGATTTTCGCTCTGATGGCGCTGGTCTTGCTGATCAGGCCGCAAGGCTTTTTCGGCCGCGCCGGTTTGATGAGCTGAGGGGCAGACAATGGCAACCGATCTGGCTTTCGAGGCAAACCGCCAACCCTCCCCCATGCTGGAATGGGCCACCCGCCACCGCGTCGCGCTGGCTTCCCTGTTTCTGCTGGTGTTTCCGCTGGTGATGCCCTTCAAGGCACTGGCAGTAATGATCCTGATTTACGGGCTTTACGCGCTGGGCTTCAACCTGTTGTTCGGCTATCTCGGCCTGCTGTCCTTCGGCCATTCGGCTTTGTTCGGAGCCGGCGCCTATCTGTGCGGCATCGCCATCGTGCATTTCGGCTGGCCTTGGTATCTGGCCATCGGGCTCGGTTTGGTGGCGGGCATGGTGGTGGCTCTGGTGATCGGCGCGCTGGCGATCAGGACACGCGGCATCTATTTCGCCATGGTCACCATGGCCCTGTCGCAATGCGTCTATTATCTGTTTTATCAGGCGGTCGATCTGACCGGCGGCGAAAACGGCTTGCGCGGGGTCAATCTCAAATTCGTCAACATCTTCGGCTTTCAGGTGGATTTTCTCGATCCGCTCTCGCGCTATTACATCATTTGCAGCTTTGTGATTGCCGCCTTGTGGGTGCTGTCGCGCATTCTCGCCTCGCCGTTCGGTGCGGTGATCGAAGCGGTGCGCGAGAACGAGGCCCGTGCCCGCGCCTCCGGCTATGATGTCATGCTGGTGCGCCTGCTGACTTTCGTGCTGTCGGGTGCGTTTTGCGGACTGGCAGGCGCGCTGCTGGCCCTGCACCTGTCCACCGTACCGATCGAGACCATGCATTACGAAACATCGGGCCTTGCCGTGATGATGTGCCTCCTGGGGGGCATGGGCACCTTTTTCGGACCCTTTATCGGGGCGGCGGTTTTCCTGCTGCTGGAAAATCTCGTCTCGGTCTGGACCAGCCATTGGCAACTGTTTGTCGGGCTGGCCTTTATGGTCTGCGTGCTGTTTTTCCCCCGTGGCATCTGGGGTACGGTCATGGAAAGGATGAAGGCATGATGACGCAGGCCGCATCACAGGATCAATCCGTCATCATGCGCACCGAAGGCGTGGGTAAAACCTTCGGTCGTTTTGTCGCGCTCAAGGATATTACGGCGGAGTTCCGCCACGGGGCCATTACCTCGATCATCGGCCCGAACGGGGCGGGCAAGAGCACCTATTTCAATCTGCTGTCGGGTGCCTTTGCTCCCTCGACCGGCAAAGTCCTGTTCGAGGGCCGCGATGTCACCGGTCTGGCGCAGCACAAATTCGCGCATCTGGGCATCGCCAAATCGTTCCAGATCACCAATGTGTTTCCGCTGCTGACCACCCACGAAAACATCCGCGTGTCGCTGCAGGCACTGGTGTCGCGCTTCGATATCTTCCGCCCCCGCACCCGCTTGCACGAGCTGGATGACGAGGCCGAAGCCTTGCTGGAACGGGTCGGCCTTGCCGGACACCGGCACCGGCTGGCCGGATCGCTGGCGCATGGCGAGCAGCGCGCGCTCGAAGTCGGCATGGCGCTGGCCAGCCATCCGCGATTGCTGCTGCTCGACGAGCCGACCGCGGGCATGAGCCCCGAAGAAACCCGCACCATGATGGATCTGATCGTCCGCCTCGCGCAAGAACGCACGGTGATTCTGGTCGAGCATAAAATGAAACTGGTGATGGGCATTTCGGACCGTCTGCTGGTGCTCCACCACGGCGAATTGCTGGCCGAAGGCACGCCCGATGACATCCGCCGCAATGATACGGTCAAACGCGTCTATCTCGGTCAAAGGGAGCATTGAACATGCTTAAACTGCAGGGATTGAACGCCTGGTATGGCACCAGCCATGTGTTGCAAGATATTTCGCTCGAAGTGAAGCAGGGCGAAATCGTCTGCCTGATCGGCCGCAACGGCGCGGGCAAAACCACAACCCTGAAATCCATCATGGGCCTGCTCGGCAAGACCGGCGGCTCGATCCAATTCGACGGTCGGGAATTGTCGACCCAACCCGCCCATACCCGCTTCGGCATGGGATTGGCCTATGTGCCCGAAGAGCGGCGCATCGTGCCGGGCCTGAGCGTGCGCGACAATTTGCGGCTCGGCCTTGTCGCCTCGCCCGACAAACACCGCGAGGACGAGTTGATCGCCCGCACCGCCAAAACCTTTCCGCGTCTGGCCGAGCGGCTCGACCAGATGGCCATTACCATGTCCGGCGGCGAACAGCAGATGCTGGCCATTGCCCGCGCCACGATTTCATCGCCCCGCCTGATCATGCTGGACGAGCCCTCGGAAGGGATCATGCCGGTGCTGGTGGATGAAATGTTCGAATTGTTCTCGGCCATGAAAGCCGAAGGCACGACGATTTTGCTGGTCGAACAGAATGTCGAACTGGCGCTGGCGATTGCCGACCATGCCTATGTGCTGGATCAGGGCACCATCGTCCACCACGACACCGGCAAAGCCCTGCTGGCCGATGCCGATATTCAGGAACGCTATTGCTCGGTCTAGCATCGGCCCTATAACCATCGGGTACACCCGGTTGAGCCGGCAAGGCTCACCGCACACCCGTTGCATATCTCCATTCCCCCTGCTCTTTTCCGGAGGTCTCACGCGTGAGCCATCTGCGTCTTGTTCTCGCCGACCAATTATCGGAAAGCCTGTCCGCCCTCACTGATGTGCAGACCGGTGATACCATCTTGATGTGCGAGGTGACGGAAGAAGCCACCTATGTGCGCCACCACCCCAAAAAGATTGCCTTTCTGTTCGCCGCCATGCGGCATTTCGCGGCTGAGTTGTCGGACAAGGGTTTTCAGGTTCGCTATGTCACGCTGAACGATCCGGACAATAGCGGCAGCCTGACGACAGAGGTTGCGCGTGCGGCCAAAGAATTGCGCCTGAAACAGGTGATTGTGACCGAACCGGGCGAATATCGCGTGCGGCAGATGATGCAATCCTGGGAAGCCGACTTGGGCCTTTCGGTCGATATCCGCACCGATGACCGCTTCTTGTGCGCAACCGACCGGTTTGCCCGCTGGGCCAGCGGCAAGAAGCAATTAAGGATGGAATATTTCTACCGCGAGATGCGCAAGGCCTATCATATCCTGATCGAGGCCGACGGCACTCCGAGCGGCGGGCAATGGAATTACGACAAGGACAACCGCAAACCGCCCGCCAAAGGCATCGTCTCGCCACCGCGCATCAGCCATCCGAAATCGGCAATCCTCAACGAGGTGCTGGCCTTGGTCGGGGATCGGTTCTCAGATCATTTCGGCACGCTTGAACCGTTCCATTTCGCCGTGACCCGCGCACAGGCTCTTGTGGAACTCGATGATTTTATCGCCCGTATTCTGCCGCGCTTCGGCGATTATCAGGATGCGATGGTCAAAGGCGAAGCCTTTTTGAACCACTCGCTGCTGTCGAGCTATCTCAATGCGGGCTTGTTGCTGCCGCTCGAAATCTGCCGCAAGGCGGAAGCTGCCTATCGCAACAATCATGTGCCGTTGAATGCCGCCGAAGGTTTCATCCGGCAAATTCTGGGCTGGCGGGAATATGTGCGCGGGATTTACTGGCTGAACATGCCCGCCTATGGCGGGTTGAATTATTTCAACACCAAGCGCCCTTTGCCCGATTTCTATTGGGGCGGAAAAACCGGTATGGCCTGCATCAAGGAGGCCGTGGACCATACGCGCGAGCATGCCTATTCCCACCATATCCAGCGGCTGATGGTGACAGGCAATTTCGCGTTGATTGCTGGTCTGGATGTCAAACAGGTGCAGGACTGGTATCTGGCCGTCTACAGCGATGCCTATGAATGGGTGGAAATGCCCAACACGCTCGGCATGGCGCTGTTCGGCGATGGCGGCCTTTTGGGCAGCAAGCCCTATGCGGCCAGCGGCAAATATATCGACAAGATGAGCAATTACTGCGCCGGATGCCGCTATGATCCGCAACAGATGCTGGGCGAAACCGCCTGCCCCTTCAATGCGCTCTATTGGGATTTCTTTGCGCGCAACCGCGACAAATTGGAAGCCAACCAGCGCCTGCCGTTCGTCTACAGCACATGGGACAAGTTTTCGCCCGAGAGGCAAAACGGCATCAAGACCCAAGCCGCATCAGTCCTCGACCGGATGGCTGAAGGGACACTATAAGGAAGCGTTCGGGTCGATCATCTGGTTCGAAAATATAAAAATCGGAATAATCTTGCTCGACCATCACATCAAATTCAAGACGATCGCGATCAAGTCATATAAGTTGAACGTGCAATTCTTGGTATAATCTCAAAAGGCATGAGCATGGTGCAGGCACTGAAACTCTCAATCACCCACCATCAAACACGGCCAGAGCCGGACGCAAAACCGTTTCAACTGTCCAGCCAGATCTGGAAGGGCGGGCCTTGTATCGGCGGCACGCTTGATGTGAGCCAGCGCGGGCAGATCAACGGGCCGGTGCATTGGTGCATGTTGAACGATCTGAGCGCCGATGCTCCCGCACCCAATGAAGCCGAATGGGATCTGGAGCAGATCAATCCCAAAGACATGCTGTCACCCGACGGCGCGGCTTTTCTGCTGGTGGTCGCGATGAGCATCGCGCCGCAGGTCGAAGAAGAATTCAATGACTGGTATGAAACCGAGCATATTCCGCTGCTGCGTCAGGTGCCCGGCGTGATCTGCGGCCGCCGTTTCAAATTGCGGCAGGTGCCGCACCGCTATGCCGCCATCTATCACATGACGGGGCTCGAGGCCTATGCGGCACAGCCGATCTGGCACACGGCGGATACAACGCCATGGATCAAACGTCTGCGCCGCTACCAAATCGACCGCCATTATTACATGTACCAGCCTGATTGATCAGAGCCGGAACACGCCCCGTGCCGCGGTGGTTTATTCGATCACTCCGGCATGGGCCATGGCGTCCATCTCGGCGGTGCTGAAATCCAGCTCTTGCAGAATATCGCGGGTATGTTCGCCCAAGCCCGGTCCGATCTTGCGGTCGCGTACCAAGCCCGAATGCTGCAAGGGATTGGCCAGATGCATCACAGTGCCTTCCACCGCATCGGGTACCTGTGAGACGATCTGCCGTGACTGGGCAATGTCGGAGGCAATCGCCTCGTCGGGATCATAGACCGGTGTGATCGGTATCCCGTGCTCGCGCATCATCGCAACCAGAGCATCGCGCGGCATCGAACGGCAGAAATCGGCCACGCCCTGCTCGTAACGCACGGTGTTGTTGCCATGCGAGGTCAGGCGATCCTCAAGACTTTCATCCTTGGAAATCAGATCGCTGCGCCCGATCAGCGTGCAGAACTTGGCCCAGATTTTGGCTTCCAGCAGCCCGACCGTTACGGCCTTGCCGTCACCGGTGGCATAGCAACGATAGCGCGGATTGGTGCCCCAGACTTCGATTTCGCGCTTGTCGGCCAGATCGGTGGCGCGGCCCAAGGCGCCTGCCAGACGGATATCGAGCATCGACATCACCGAATCATACATCGATATATCTACATTCGATCCTTTGCCGCTTCTGAGCATTTTGATATAGGCCGCCAGAATGCCGATCACCGCCGTGGCCCCGCCCGCATAATCGGCGGCATGGAACGGCGGATTGCGCGGGAAATCACCGGGAGTGAAAAAGCCGCCCAGCAGACCTGTCAGGCTCTGGATCGCCAGATCGTGACCGGGCGAATGGGCATAGGGTCCGGTCTGGCCGAAGCCCGAGATCGAGCAATAGATCACTTTCGGGTTGATGGCCGAGGCTTGCTCGTAACCGACGCCGAGCTTGTGCGCTCCACCGGGGCGAAACGATTCCACCACGATATCGGCCTGCCGGAATAGTCTGTGTTTGAACGGTTCGGCGAGGCGGTGGCCAAGGTCGATGGCAATCGAGCGTTTGCGGGAATTGACCGAATGGAAATAGACGCTGTCGCGGTTGTAGCGCGGCGGATTGTAGCGGCTGGGATCACCGAAGCCGACATGCTCGACCTTGATCACCTCGGCTCCCAGATCGGACAGATATTGCGTGCACCAGGGCCCGGGCAGATGGCGCGACAGGTCAATCACCTTCACGCCGGAAAAGGGAAGCTCAAGGTCTGGGGTGGAGGGATGCGACATGGGGTCTCTTTATTCAAATGATGTTTTTGGATTTCAGGGCAGCCAGACGGTCGGCATCGAGGCCGAGCAGGCGGCCATAGATCTCGTCATTGCACGCACCAAGCGGCAGGCCGAGATGGTCGATGTGGGGCGGGGTTTCCGACATGCGCGGGAAAGGCGCGGGCACCACCACCGCCCCGTTGATATCGTCCTGCATGGAGAGCAAATCGCCGCGGGCCTGATAATGCGGATCATCGAAAATATCGGCCACGCTCAACAGCGGGCTGCACGGCACTTCATGTGTATCGCAGATGGCGCGAACCTCGCTGGCCTCAAGCGAGGCAACCCAATTGACGACAACCGCCGTCACGATGTCGCGTTTCTTCAAGCGGTTGGCGATGGTCAGATAAAAGGGATCCAGCAGTTTGGGATCGCCGATCATCGCCGCCAGCCGCTCGAACATTTTATCGCTCGAACAGGTAATCGCCAGCCAGCGGTCATCCTTGGTCTGGAAATGGCCATGGGGCACCAGATTGTGGGTCTCGGCCCCCATGCGGACACGCACCGTGCCATTATGGGCAAAGGCCGGTACCATTTCATCCATATAGCGGAACGGGGCCTGATAGAGGGCCAGATCGATCATCTGTCCGCGCCCCGAACTCCCGGCTTCGCGCAAGGCCACCATTACGGCAAAGGCTGCCCAGACACCGGAAGCATAATCGGCCAGCGTGCTGGCACCGGGGGTGACAGGCGGACGATCCGGTTCGCCGCAAACAAGACTCAGGCCGCTGAAGGCATGGGCAATGCGGGCAAAGCCCGGCAGGGAACTATTGGGTCCGGTCTGGCCGAACGCGCTCAGCCGCAGCATCACCAGTTTCGGATTGATGGCTTTGAGCACGTCATAGCTCAAGCCCCATTTCTCGAACGTGCCGGGGCGGAAATTTTCGATCAGCACATCGGACACCGCCACCAGCGATTTCAAAATCTCCGCCCCTTCGGACTGGCGGAAATCGAGGGTGATCGGCTTTTTGTTGCGGGACTCGCTCGTCCAGTTCAGCGTATGTCCTGCGTCCGTCATCGTCCCGAACCGGCGCAACGGATCGCCGACATTGGGTTGTTCCAGCTTGATGATTTCGGCACCGAATTCGCCCATCAGGGTTGCCGCGAATGGTGCGGCCAGAAATGTCGCCGCATCGAGCACACGAACGCCTGAGAGCGGACCCTTATGGGCTGGTGATGCAGTGGACATAATCAATCACTTTTCTGGGTCAGGAATCCGTGGGAGACAGTTTGCGGAACATGCCATGCCGCCGCGTGGTCAGATGCGGCCGGATGGTGTCGGCCCAGCCGCAATCAATCGAGGCCTGTTTCCATGCCGCTGATTTCGGCACCCCGGGTGTATCGACTTCATAGACAGCCAGATATTCCGGCATATCGGGCGTATCGGACCATTCGAGCTTGTAGCGGTTGGCACTGGAAACACCCGGCACAGCCAGCAGATTGGGTACATAACCCTCGTCATAGAGACGGGTAAATTCTGCTTCCAGTTGGGCCGGAACAGCCAATTGTGCCAAATAGAGATAGGCACTCATGCAGTCGGTCCGGTCTGCGTGAATGAGGGGCGTTCTTCCAAGCCCGCGATCAGGCCGGCCAAATGCGGATGCGTGGCACGCCAGTCATGCGGATAGCGGAAATCGGCATAGAGCATCGCCACCCCCAGCATCAATGCTGCGAAGCCGGGTTGCGATCCCGCGGCGACCGGATGTCCGGCCAACTGGTGTTCGATACGGTCGAGCGTGCGGGCAAAGCGTTGTTCTTCGCGCACCATCATTTCGGGCATCTGCTTGTCATCGGGCCTGCGGGTTTCCAGCAGGCGGTTGACGGCGGCCTCGATCAGTCCATGGGCCAGAACATGCCATTGCAAGGCCTCGATCCGCTTGGCCCCTTTGCTCGGGATCATGCGTTGGGCCTCGTCGCGCGATTGATCAAGCGCGTCGATGATGGCCAAAGAATCATACACCACCTGCCCGTCGGGCATCACCAGCACGGGCACTTTTCCCAACGGGTTCAGACCGAGCAACAGTTCCGATTTCGCCCATGGATCTTCGGGGATAAACGTCACAGGCAGATGGAACTCGGCTGCCAAAACACGAATTTTGCGCACGAAAGGCGAGGTCTTCGATCCGTAAAGTTTCATCACATCCCCATCACGTCCGGAATTGCAGAAAGGATAAAAACGAGGGCGGAGATGTCTCCGCCCTGTCTTCGGTCTGATTTATTGCGCCCAGAGGGCGTTGGTTTCGGCCTGCTCTTTGCGGACGCGCGCTTCCATGTCCGCTGCATTGGAATAGGAGGTCAGCAAGCCGACTTTAAGCAAGGAGTCCTTGATCGCCGGATCGGAAGTGATTTCTTTCACAGCCAGATCCCATTTGGCGACGATATCGGCAGGCAGGCCTTTGGGACCGGAAAAACCGATCCAATACAGCACTTCGATGCTGGGGAAACCGGCCTCTTTGGCTGTCGGCGTATCAGGCAGGTTGGGCCAACGCTCCGACGATGCAACCGCAAGCACCCTCAGCTTTTTGGCCTGCAACGGTGCGGCAATCGCACTGTATGATCCGACCCCGAGATTGACATGCCCGCCAGCCGTCATGGTGACGGCTTCCGAGCCACCCTTGAGCTGCAAGGCGCGTGTTTTGGTAATGTCGATATTCAGCGCTTTGAAAAACTGCCGGTTCAGCATGTCCTGCGCACCGGCGCCGCCCAACGAGGTCCATGTAAAGCTTGATGGATCCTTTTTGGCCGCATCTGCCGCATCTTGAAGGGTTTTGAACGGGGAATCGATATGCACGATGAATTTCATCGGCGTATAGGCGGCAATCGCCATAAATGTGCGGTCGTAGATTTTGAACGGCAGGGTTTTGACGGCCGTTTCCAGCATTGAACTCTGCGGTGGTCCGTCAGCCAGAATCGTATAGCCTTCCGGTGCTGAATTCATCACTTCATTGACGGCAGGCACTGTATTTCCACCGGGTTTGTTGATGACACGCACCGGCACTTTCCAGCGGTTTTCAAGTGCTGTCGCCATCACCCGCATCCCCAGATCGGTCGAGGCGCCGGCCGCGAAAGGCACGATGATTTCAATCGGTTTTTTCGGATAACCCTCATCCGCCTTGACCGGTGACAGACCGAGCACAAACGCCCCTGCCATTGCCAAACCCAAACCGAGGCTGGCTCGTTTGCCATGATGCATCTTGATGATTGTTGTCATGTCTCTCTCCCTATGGTTCTTTATATAGTTCTTTATATAATTGACTCTTGTGATGCTCCCGTAAGGGATCATGTTTCATTGGTGCTTTCTTCAATCAGTTGGCTGATCTGGCTTGAGCGGCTTCGCATATAGGTTGTCAAAGCAATCACCAGCACCGCCATAATGGTCAGGCACAGTGCAATCGGGCGGTTGACGATAAAGGACAGACTGCCGCCCGACAAAGACAAGGCCTGCCGCAAGGATTGCTCCAGCATCGGACCCAGCAGGAAACCGAGAATCAATGGCGCAAGCGGCATCTGATAACGGCGCATGGCATAGCCGATGATCCCGAACCCGATCGCAACCCAGACAT
>CAIYZJ010000033.1 GCA_903930675.1 uncultured Hyphomicrobiales bacterium | reverse complement strand
GTTGATCGG
The DNA here is from genome assembly GCA_903930675.1 of uncultured Hyphomicrobiales bacterium. Lineage (GTDB taxonomy): Bacteria > Pseudomonadota > Alphaproteobacteria > Rhizobiales > Beijerinckiaceae > CAIYZJ01. The sequence goes on along the minus strand of CAIYZJ010000033.1, from coordinate 35,565 downwards.
GGCGTTTCTGTGCGAATTGCTTCTGCGCCCGCGGATCGAGTCGGGCCAGATGCCGCCTTTGGCGATGGAGATGCGCTTTTTCGGTGTGATCGGGGCGACGTTGATCGCTTATGGCGTCGAATATTGGCTGCTGGGGATGCTGGCTGTCGATCCCGCCGTGCAGTAAGGCCTAGCTGACCTGAATATCCAGCCCCAGATCAAGCACGCGCGGTGAATGGGTCAGCGCGCCGACCGACACCATATCCACACCCGTTGCAGCAATCGCGGCCACGGTGTCGAGATTGACGCCGCCCGAGGCTTCCGTCAGCATCGCGCCTTCGACCATGGCGACGGCTTCGCGCAAGGTCTCCAAACCCATATTGTCGAGCAGCACCACATCCGCGCCTTCGGCCAGCACCTCGCGCAATTGCGCGATGGTATCGACCTCGATCTCGATCTTGACCAGATGGCCGACCGAGGCTTTGGCCGCCCGCAAGGCCGCAGCCACGCCGCCTGCCACCGCAATATGGTTGTCCTTGATCAGCACGGCATCATCCAACCCGTAGCGGTGGTTGAACCCGCCGCCGCAGCGCACGGCATATTTCTCGAAAGCGCGTAAACCCGGTGTGGTTTTGCGGGTGCAGACAATCCGGCAGTCGGTGCCCGCCACCTGTTGCACGAAGCGGTTGGTGAGAGAGGCAATGCCCGACAAGCGGCCGAGGAAATTCAAAGCCACCCGCTCGGCCGACAGGACAGCGCGGGCCGATCCTTCGATTTCCGCCACCACATCACCGGCATTCACATGGCCGCCGTCCCCCACAAGGGCGATGAAGCGCAAGCCCGGTGCGATCATGTGGAAGGCAGCTTCGGCCAAGGGCAATCCGGCGATCACACCCGCCTCGCGCGAAGCGATGACCGCGCGGGCTCCGGCCGAGGCCGGAATGGTCGCGGTGGTGGTAATGTCACCGGCACGACCGAGATCCTCCTCCAGAGCGCGGCGGACGCTGTCCTGGATCAGCAAGGGGTTGATAAAGGCTATGCTCATCGAATGGTCCGTATCTGGAAGGGATCAGGCATTCAGATTGATCATCCGCTCGATCGGCAGGCGTGCCCGCTCGGCAATCGCCGGATCGATCAGCACTTCTTCGGTCATATAGACGAGGGAATGCAGGATATTGGGCAAGGTGATCATCTTCATATGCGGGCACAGATTGCACGGCTTGATGAATTCGACATCCGGCACTTCCGCCGCCACATTCGAGGCCATCGAACATTCGGTGACCATCACCACTTTAGCTGGGCGGCGGGTTTTGACCCAGTCGATCATATGGGCGGTCGATCCGGTAAAATCGGCCTCGGCCAGCACGTCGGGCGGGCATTCGGGATGGGCGATGATCTGGACGGACGGATCGGCGTCGCGATAGGCGCGCAATTCCTCGCCGGTGAAGCGCTCGTGCACTTCGCAATGACCCTTCCACAGGATCAGTTTCACCTTGGTCAGGGTTTGCACATATTTGCCGAGATATTCGTCGGGCAGGAAAATCACGCGGTCGGTGCCCAGACTTTCCACCACCTGCACCGCATTGGACGAGGTGCAGCAAATATCGGTTTCGGCCTTCACATCGGCGGTCGAATTGACATAGGTCACCACCGGCACGCCGGGATAACGCTGCTTGAGCAGGCGGATATCGGCACCGGTGATCGAGGAGGCCAGCGAACAGCCGGCGCGGCTGTCGGGGATCAGCACGGTGCGGTGCGGATTGAGCAATTTCGAGGTTTCGGCCATGAAATGCACGCCGCATTGCACGATCACGTCGCCTTCGGCCTTGGTGGCCAGACGCGCCAGTTGCAGGCTGTCGCCCACCACATCGGCCACCCCGTGGAAGATTTCGGGAGCCTGATAATTATGGGCCAGAATCACCGCATTGCGCTGTTTCTTGATGCGGTTGATGGCGTGGATATAGGGGGCGTGGAACGGCCATTCGACCGAGGGAATGACATTCTTCAGACGCTCGTAAATGGCGGCGGTTTCGCGTTCCACCGCAGGAGTCCACGTGACCTCGGGCATGTCGATGGCGGGCCAGATCCGTGTGGATGTGGCCACCGACCCTGACAAGGTCTGGGTGTTCAAACCTGCCGCCACCAAACCTTTGGTTGCGTCATGTGCGGTCGCCTGCTGCATCGAAGCCATCAGAGCCTCCATTATGCTCGTTTTGAGCATATCAAAGTCCATAAAAATGGCCGCACCCTTACGACCAAATACTCAGTTTGAGCATAAGCATTATACTGTACTCTTCCCGCTCTGACCAGTGGCTTATCGCTTACAATAAACTGCTGGTTCAATGTGGCTGATCTGCGTCTGGAACATGTTTGATCTATGTCTAACAGGGTGGTCATGCTATGCGTGTGGTATTAAACCATGAAAGAGATGGGCGCTAAAACCGACACGCCTCAAGCCCGACAAACATGGTCTGACGCGACAAGAGGAAACCCGAAGCATGGCACAAGCGCAAAGCGGCGAGAACCAAAGCACATCCGTGCGGACCTATGCCCCCTTGCTGATTCTGGCTGCGGGTTGCCTGATCGGCATGGTGACCTTCGGGCCACGCTCCGCGATCGGCCTGTTCCAGATTCCGATGTCGACCGGCAATGGCTGGGGCCGCGAGGTGTTCTCCTTCTCGGTGGCGATCCAGAATTTGCTGTGGGGTGTGGGCCAGCCTTTTGCGGGCGCAATGGCCGACCGCTTCGGTACCACGCGGGTGCTGTGTGTCGGGGCTTTGCTCTATGGCTTGGGGCAGGTGATGATGGCCTATGCCGACACGCCGACCAGCCTGACGGTGGCAACAGGCGGGCTGATCGGCTTCGGTCTGGCGGGCTGCTCGTTCAACGTGGTTCTGGCGGCTTTCGGCAAAGTCCTGCCCGAACAGTGGCGCGGTATTGCGTTTGGCGCGGGCACGGCGGCAGGCTCGTTCGGACAATTCCTGTTTCCCCCGATTGCCAGTGCACTGATTGATTCTGTCGGCTGGCAGGAAACCGCAATCCTGTTCGGCCTGACCCTGATGCTTGTGCTGCCGTTGTCGATCCCGCTGGCTACCCGCGCCTTGAGCCAGGAAGCGGCAAGTTCGATCCCCAAACAATCGATCTCGCAGGCTTTGTCCGAAGCCTTCCGGCATAAAAGTTATGTGCTGCTGGTGCTGGGCTTTTTCACCTGCGGCTTCCAGCTGGCTTTCATCACCGCGCATATGCCTGCCTATCTCAATGATCTGGGCATGCCTGCCTGGGTCGGGGGCTGGACGCTGGCTTTGATCGGGCTGGCGAATGCGGTCGGCTCGTTGATGTCGGGCTATTATTCCTCGCGCGTGCCCAAGCGCTATTTGCTGGCCTGGATCTATTTCGGACGGTCGATAGCCATTCTCTATTTCATTCTGGCCCCTGCCTCGCCCGCCAATGCGCTGATATTCGGCGTGGCGATCGGCCTGTTGTGGCTGTCGACGGTGCCGCCGACATCGGGTCTGGTGATCTTGATGTTCGGCCCGCGCTATATGGCGATGCTGTACGGCTTTGCCTTCTTCTCGCACCAGCTCGGCGGCTTTCTGGGCGTCTATCTCGGCGGTTCGCTTTACGAGATGACGGGCTCCTATATTGTCGTCTGGTGGCTGTCGATTGCCCTGGGGATCATCTCGGCGCTGATCAATCTGCCGATCAGCGAAACGGCAGTGGTCCGGCCCGCTACCGCCAACGCCTGAACCAGCGAGGAGCGCACAGATGTCGACATTCAAAGCGGTAGTCATTGACAAGACCGAGGCGGGTCAAAGCATCGGCTTCCGGCAGGTCGATGACGGGTTCTTGATGGATGGCGATGTGACGGTGCGCATCAGCCATTCCACCGTCAATTACAAGGACGGTCTGGCCGTGACCGGACAATCTCCGGTGGTGCGGCGGTTCCCGATGATTCCGGGGATCGACTTTGCCGGAACGGTGATCGACTCCGCATCGCCCGATTACAAGGCGGGTGATCAGGTGATCCTGAATGGCTGGGGCGTCGGTGAAACCCATCTGGGCGCCTATTCGGAGCGCGCCCGCGTGAAAGCGCAATGGCTGCTGCCCAAGCCCGAGGGCTTGAGTGCGGCCGAATGCATGGCCATCGGTACGGCAGGCTATACCGCCATGCTGGCCGTGATGGCACTGGAAAAGCACGGGTTGACCCCTGCGGATGGTCCCGTGGTGGTGACGGGGGCTGCGGGCGGTGTCGGCTCGGTGGCGATAACGCTGCTGGCCAAGCTCGGCTGGCATGTGATTGCCTCGACCGGACGGACCGGCGAAGCCGATTATATCAAAAATCTCGGTGCCGTCGAGATTATCGACCGCGCCGAGCTGTCCGCACCCGGCCGCGCTTTGGGCAAGGAGCGTTGGGCGGCGGCGGTGGATTCAGTCGGCTCGCATACGCTGGCCAATCTGATTGCCCAGACCCGCTATCACGGGGCTGTGGCGGCGTGCGGACTGGCGCAGGGCATGGATTTGCCCGCCTCGGTTGCGCCTTTCATTTTGCGCGGTGTCGCTTTGTTGGGCATCGACAGCGTGATGTGTCCTGTCGCCAAGCGGCGCGAGGCGTGGCGGCGGTTGTCGGCCGATCTCGACCGCGCCAAACTGGCTGCCATGACCACCCATGTGGCCTTTGCCGATGTGCTCGATACCGCCCGTTCCATTCTCGATGGCACGGTGCGCGGGCGCGTGGTGGTCGAGATCGGCTGATCGGCCGCGCCCCGACCTTTGAAAACCGTTCACTCGTGTCTTATGGCCGCGGTGCGGCGGCGCGGCGCAAGCGGTCATTGATGGCGGCTCCCAGATCATGGTCGGGGATCGGCATCACGGCGATGCCGGAGATGTCGGGCCGGTCGAGACGGCGCAGATAGGCATAGAGATTGGCCGCCGCCTCGGTCAGATCGCCGCGCGGGCTGAGATTGAGGCGGGGCGTCGTCTCGTCCATTCCGGCGGGCTTGTCGGGGCCCAACAGCAATACGGCTTCGCCCATGCCGACGCTTTGAGCCTCAAGCCGCACTTTGGCATTGGGGGCGTAATGGGAGTCGAGCATGCCGGGGGCCAGCGGCTTGTTGCTGTTGCCTGTGTGATCGGGTTCGGCAATCGGGTGGCCCAGACAGTCGGCAATCATTTCCCGTGTGATGCCGCCGTGGCGCAGGATGACGGGCCGGTCCTCCAGACAGGCGATGATGGTGGATTCGACCCCGACCGGACTGGCATAGCCTTCGAGCACGGCGTCGATGCGGGTGTTGAGGTCATCCCAGACATGGTCGGGCGTGGTCGGGCTGATGTGGCCCGAGCGGTTGGCCGAGGGCGCGGCAATCGGCCGTCCGGCTTTTGCGATCAGGTAGCGGGCAATCGGGTGCGAGGGCAGCCGCAGGCCGATGCTGGCAAGACCGGCACAGGCGAGATCGCAGACTGTTCCATCCGGTTGGCGCGGCACAACCAGCGTCAGCGGGCCGGGCCAGAAGCGTTCGGCCAGTTTGAGCGCCGTGGCGTTGAAAATGCCTTCGGCTCTGGCCTGAGCAAGCGTGGCGATATGGGCAATCAGCGGGTTGAATTGCGGGCGGCCTTTGGCGGCATAGAGCGCGGCAATGGCCGTGGCCTGGGTGGCATCCGCGCCCAAACCATAGACGGTCTCGGTCGGAAAACCGACAAGCCCGCCTGAGCGCAACAAGGCGCCCGCGCGTTCGAGACCGGCGGAATCAGGGACAATCCGCACGGTATCCCGATAGGGGTGTATGCCACCAAGGTCAGGATTGGCTGAAGTCTGGTTTATGTCCACTATGGTCAGGTCCGTTTGACAAAATTGCTTACGCGCTGCTTTAGGCTTGGTCTATCATCAGAGCAAGGATTAAGCTCGGCTGTAAACCCCTCAAGAAGCGCGGCGTATCAGGGAGAGGCGACAATGCACTATCAGGCACCGGTTGACGAGATCAGGCTGGCTTTGCGCGTGGCAGGCTTTGACAGGCTGGCGGAAGACGGGCTGCTGCCTGAAATGGACGAAGGCCTTGCCGATGCGATTCTGGAAGAGGCGGGCAAATTCGCCACCGACCGGATCGCCCCGCTCAACCGGATCGGCGACCAGCAGGGTGCGGTGCTGAAAGACGGACGCGTCACCATGCCAGCGGGCTGGAAAGAGACCTATCAGGATTGGGCAGGGGCTGGCTGGAACGGCTTGATGGCCGATCCCGAATTCGGCGGGCAGGGTCTGCCGCACATGCTGCAATCAGCCTGTGGCGAAATGTGGACGGCCGCTTCGATGGCTTTCGCGCTTGGCCCGTTGCTGACCGCCGGAGCCATCGAAGCCCTGCAATCGCACGGGTCTGATTTTCTCAAACAGAATTTTCTCGAAAAGCTGGTGTCGGGCCAATGGATGGGCACGATGAACCTGACCGAGCCGCAAGCCGGATCCGATCTCAATGCCTTGCGCGCCCGCGCCGAACCGGCGGGCGACGGCACGTACAGGATTTACGGCCAGAAGATTTTCATCACCTATGGCGAGCATGATTTTACCGACAATATCCTGCACATGGTGCTGGCGCGTTTGCCGGATGCACCATCGGGAACGCGCGGGATTTCGCTGTTTCTGGTCCCCAAATATCTGGTCAATGCCGACGGATCTTTGGGTGCGGCCAATGATCTGTATTGCCACAGCATCGAGCACAAGCTCGGCATCCATGCCTCGCCGACCTGCACCATGATTTTCGGCGACACAGGCGGGGCGACCGGCTATCTGATCGGCGGGGAAAACCGCGGTCTGGCCTGCATGTTCACGATGATGAATTCGGCCCGTCTGGCGGTGGGGATCGAAGGCGTCGGCATTGCCGACAGGGCCTATCAGGGCGCGCTGGCCTATGCGCGCGACCGGCGGCAGGGGCGCACCAAAGAGTGGCGCGAGGAGGCGATGAGCCCGATCATCATGCATCCCGATATCCGCCGCATGCTGTTGCAAATGCGCGCGCAAACCCAAGCCAGCCGCCTGATCTGTTTCATGACCGCAGAAGCGCTCGACCGTGCCCATCGCGGTGCGACAGAGGCGGACCGCAAGGTGGCCAATGACCGCGCCGCTCTGCTGACCCCGATTGCCAAAGCCTATTCGACCGATATCGGCATCGAGATGGCCTCGCTCGGCGTCCAGATCCATGGCGGCATGGGCTTTGTCGAGGAGACCGGCGCAGCCCAGCATTGGCGCGATGCCCGCATTGCCGCCATTTACGAAGGCACCAACGGCATTCAGGCGATTGATCTGGTCATGCGCAAAGTGCCGCTCAACGGGGGCGATACCGTGCGCGCCCAATTGGCGGATATGGCGCGGGTGATTGCCGATGTCGAAGCCCGCAATTCGCCCGCTTTCGGCAAAACGGCCCTGCGGCTGCGCGCAGCCCATCAGGCATTGACTGCTGCGACGGATTTCGTGCTGTCGGTGGCCGGGGCTGATCCCTCCAGGGCTCTGGCGGGTGCAACCCCCTATCTGCGCCTGTTCGGGATCACCCAAGGGGCGGTGGCTTTGGCGCAAGCGGGATTGATCGCGGACGGCGAGGGGCAGGAGGCGCAGATCGCGCTGGCCCGTTTCTTTGCCGAACAGATCGCCACCGATGCGCCCGGCCTCGGCGAATGCGTGGTGGAAGGGGCCGACAGTCTGGATGCGGCCTCGGCTTGCTTGCTGTCAGGCTGACTATCCGCTTCTAACAAGCGTCAGCGGCTTGTGCCGGAATGACCGATGGTCCACGATCGGCGACCTGATTCTGACAGAAGGTGCTTTGCATGTTGATGGTGGCGACGCATGTGCCCGATACACTCAAAGACGGCATCGGCCAGCTCGAACGGCGGGTGCTGCCTTTTGCCGAACCCATTCCTCCCCATGCTTTGTGGATCGATCTGATCGAGCCGACCCGCGAGGAAGACCGCAAGGTCGAGCAATTCCTCTCTGTCTCGATTCCGACGCGCGAGGAAATGAGCGATATCGAACCGTCCGAGACCCTCTACAGCGAGGGCGTGGCGCGCTATATGAGTGCGCGGCTGTTCTATCATGTTGACGACGAGATGGCCGATATTGCGGGCATTACCTTCATTCTGACCGACAAGGCGCTGGTCACGGTGCGTTATGTCGAACCTTTGTCATTCCAGATGTTCGTCAACCGCGCCGGTCGGCCCAATGGCTGCGGTGACACACCCGAAGCGGTAATGGCCGGCCTGTTCGAAACCATCATGGATCGAGGGGCCGATGTGTTGCAGGCCGCCGGTGCCCAGATCGACAGGCTCTCGCGCAATGTCTTTGCCGATACGGTTGATCCTTCGGTGCGCAATGCGGGCTACCAATCGACCCTGCGGGCCCTGGGACGCTATGCCGATTTGATTTCCAAAGTGCGCGAAAGTCTGGTGTCGGTCGAGCGGATCTTGCTGTTCCTGTCGGCCAGTTACCGCACGGCGCGGGTGCCGCTGGAGATGCGCGAGCGGGTCAAAACGACCTTGCGGGATGTGACCTCGCTCGAAGAACATGCGAGCTTTCTCAACAATAAAATCCAGTTTTTGCTGGACGCCACTTTGGGGCTGGTCAATCTCGAACAAAACAACATCATCAAACTGTTTTCGGTGATGGCGGTGGTGTTCATGCCGCCCACACTGATCGCGTCGATTTACGGGATGAATTTCAAATTCATCCCCGAACTGGAGTGGAGTTTCGGCTATCCGATGGCGGTATTGATGATGGTCGGAGCGGCTGTTTTCCCTTATGCATTTTTCCGTTGGAAGAAGTGGCTTTGACTCACGGCTGGAATTGAGCGTCGAGGAGATTGGTTATGCGTTATTCCCTGTCTGGCACCATTATGCAGACGTTGAACATCGATCTGGAACCGGGGGAAACGGTCTACAGCCAGACCAGCAGCATGTGCTGGATGACGCCCGAAATCGAGATGGATACCAATACCGGCGGCGGGTTGTTGTCGGGCCTGATGCGCAGCCTGTCGGGCGGCAGTTTTTTTGTGACGCATTTCACCGCCCGCCAAGCCGGACATGTGGCCTTTGCCCCGCATTTCCCCGGCACCATCATGCCGATCCCGTTGCAGGCCGGACAATCTCTGATCTGCCGCAAGGAGACATTTCTGTGCGCCGAAAAATCGGTCACGCTCGAAATCGCCTTCCAGAAGCGTCTGGGCGCGGGCCTGTTCGGCGGCGAGGGGTTTATCCTGCAAAAGGTCACGGGACCGGGCGTGGTGTTTCTCGATCTGTCGGGCGAGGTGATCGAGCGCGATCTGGCGGCGGGCGAAAGCCTTTTGGTGCAGGCAGGCCATGTCGGCATTATGGATCCGAGCATCACTTTCGATATCCAGATGGTCAGCGGCTTTAAAAATATCGTATTCGGCGGCGAGGGGCTGTTTCTCGCCAAGCTGACAGGGCCGGGGCATGTCGCGCTGCAAAGCATGCCGATCATGAATCTGGCCAATGAAATCGCCCGCTATCTGCCCGCGGCGTCCGAGACGTCGTCTTCGTCATCATCGGGCAGTGCCTTGGGCGTGACCACGGGCGTGGTCGGCGGACTTTTGGGTGGCATGCTGGGCAAAAAGGATGATTCAACAGGGGTCTGATCTGCTTACAGCACCCGCCCCGGATTGAGGATATTGTGGGGATCAAGCATCTGCTTGAGGCTGTGCATCAATTCCAATGCGACCGGATCCTTCACCTGTTGCAGCAAATGCTTTTTTAGCCGCCCGATGCCATGTTCGGCCGACACCGAACCGCCCATCGCCAGCACATGCTTGTAGACAATGGCGTGCATCACTTCGCGCTGGTCCATATAGGCCTGCTTGTCCATGCCGACCGGCTGGGTCAGGTTGTAATGCAGATTGCCGTCACCGAGATGGCCGAACGGCATCGGCCGGATCCCCGGCATGGCGGCAATCACTTCGGCATCGACCAGCGCGATCAGTTCCGGCACGCAGGAGACCGGCACCGATACATCATGCTTGATCGACCCGCCCTTGAAGGCCTGCGCCTCGGGCAGGGTTTCGCGCAACCGCCAGAAATCATTGCGCTGGTCGAGCGAATTGGCCATCGCCGCATCCAGAATGATCTGTTTGTCCAGAGCCTCTTCGAGCAGGCTCTGGGCGCGGTCTTCGAGATAGGGATCGGAGGCCGAGGACAGTTCCATCAGCACATACCAGTCAAAGCGGGTGGCGAGCGGATCGCGGCAGCCCGCCATGTGGTCGACCACCATATCAATGGCAAGGCGGGGCAGCAGCTCGAAGGTGGTGACGGCCTGTCCCGCGCTGCGCTTGGCCAGTTCCAGCAGATCAAGCGCATGTTTGGGGGATTCCAGCCCGCAAAATACGGTGACCAGACTGTTGGGTTTGGGAAACAGTTTCAGCACGGCCGCGGTGATAATGCCGAGCGTGCCTTCCGAGCCGATAAACAGATGTTTGAGATCATAGCCGGTATTGTCCTTGCGCAATTTGCCAAGGCCGTTGAGGATCCGGCCATCGGCCAGCACCACTTCCAGTCCCAACACCAGATCACGCGCATTGCCATAGGCCAGCACGGCAGTGCCGCCGGCATTGGTGCCGAGATTGCCGCCAATCGTACAGGTGCCTTCAGAGGCCAGCGACAGCGGAAACAGCCGGTCGGCCTCTGTCGCAGCCTCCTGCGCGCGCAACAGGGTCACGCCTGCTTCCACCGTCATGGTGTCGGACAGGGCATCGACCTCGCGGATGCGGTTGAGGCGGGCCAGCGACAGCACGATTTCCGTACCGGTTTCATCAGGCGTATTGCCGCCGACAAGGCCGGTATTGCCGCCTTGAGGGATGATCTTCAACCGGTGCTCCTGCGCGAATTTCAGCACATCCGCAACTTCTTGCACCGAGCCGGATTTGACCACCAGCAGGGCGGTGCCTTTGTAAAGCCCGCGCCATTCGGCCTCGAACGGGGCTTTGTCATCGGCATGGTGCAGCACATATTTGTCGCCGACAATGGCAGTCAGTCCGGCAATGAGCAGATCGGTCGAAAGAGCATGACGCAACATGGTGAAGTCCCGGAGTCGTGATTATCCCAAAAGCCGCCGCACTTTTTTGGCAGCGGGTGGCCGTTCGAACAAGCCTACCACTTCCACATGCGGTGAATAGAGAAATTGATCGACCGGCCAGAGATCGTGCAGGCGATAGCCGCCTTCCATCAGGATTTTGGCATCGCGGGCAAAACTGGCAATGTTGCAGGAGACGGCGACAATGCGGCCCACATTCGATTTGGCGAGCTGGCGCGATTGCGCCTCGGCCCCCGCACGCGGCGGATCGAACACCACGGCATCATAGGCGGTCAATTCGGTCGGGATCAGCGGACGGCGGAACAGGTCGCGCGCCTCGCTGGTGACCGAGCGCAGGCCCTTGGCCTCGCGCCAGCCGCGATCAAGGGCGGCGAGTGCCTTCACATCGGACTCGACGGCATGCACCGTGGCCTTTTCGGCCAGCCTGAGCGCAAACGTGCCGACACCGGCAAACAGATCCAGCACCCGTTTGGATTTGCCGACCGCCGCCAGCACCTTGTCGGCCAGCATCTGTTCGCCCGCCTCGGTGGCTTGCAGGAAGGCACCGGGCGGGGCGACAACTTCTGCCACACCGATGGCGACCGAAGCGTTTTCGATCTGGACGATCACATCGCCGTGAATGGCCAGTCGGGCCAGTCCCAAGCGTCTGGCGACATCGGCCAGCACCCGGCGCTTGCCGTCGGACGCCGGACCATGGCCGCGAATATCGACATCCAGCCCGCTGATCGTCGCGGTCAGATGCACATCCAGCGGCTTGTCGCCGCCCAGTGCTTCCACCAGCGTCTGTGCCAGCATCGGCGCATCGGCCAAAGCGGGAACCAGCAAGGGGCAATGGTCAATCGCAATGATGGTGTGCGAGCGGCGCTCCATAAAACCGACCTGCCAGCCGGTTGTCTCGCGCCGCGCATGCAAGGTGACGCGTCTGCGCCCTTCGCCATGCGCCGACAGGGTCGGATGCACGGTATCGAGCAGGGATTGATGCGGCTCGATATTGGCTTGCGTCAGGGTGGTGATGACCAGCTGGCGTTTCCAGTCCTCGTAGGGCGCGCGCTGCCAATGCTGCAAGGCGCAACCGCCGCAGCGGCCAACCCAGTGGCACACCGGCTCGACCCGCTCCGGCGAGGGGATCAGCACCCGCACCAGATCGCCGCGTCCGCCGTCACGGGTCACTTCGACCGTTTCGCCCGCCAGCGTGCCGGGCACAAACACATCGCCCGTCAATCCGTCATTGTCGGAACTGCCGGCAATGCCGTCCCCTTGCGCTCCCATGCGGGAAATCGTCAGGGTCTGTGTCAATTTAAGCATGGGCGACTTTCAATCTGTGAGGATGTCTCGGCAGTCTAGCAGCTTTAGCCGAGATGTGCTGCGAGTAAAAATTCGGCATTGCCTTCGCCGCCCAAAATCGGCGAGGCCACGATGCCGTCGACCTGCCAGCCGAGAGAATCGACAAATTCGGCGGTTTGCTCGCACACCATGGCATGGATATCGGCATCCTTGATCAAGCCGCCGCGTCCGACATGCTTTTTTCCGGCCTCGAATTGCGGCTTGATCAGCAGCACCGCATAAGCGGGTGCATTGTCCGGTGGCACGGCCAGAGCGAGCGCGGCAGGCAAAGCCACGGTCAGCGGAATAAAGCTGACATCCATGGCAATGATAGAAGGCGGGAAGGGCAGATCTTCGGGGGTGACATCGCGGATATCGAGACTTTCAAGCGACAACAGCCGCGGGTCGCGCTGCAATTTGGGGTGCAACTGCCCGTGCCCGACATCGACGGCGGTGACATGATGGGCGCGGCGCGACAACAGCACTTGCGAGAAGCCGCCGGTTGACGCCCCGACATCCATGCAATCGCGGCCTTCGACGCTGATCCCGAAATGGTCGAGGGCAAAGGCCAGCTTGACGCCGCCGCGCGATACCCATGGATGGGCTTTTTGGGCGACAATTTTGGCCGAAGAGGCAATGCCCTCGGAGGCTTTGCGCACCACCACACCATCGGCGGTCACCAGTCCCGCTTCGATCGCCTCTTGCGCTTTGGCGCGGCTTTCGAACAGGCCGCGGGCAACAAGGGTCTGGTCGGCGCGCTGGCGGGGAGACATCCGGTCCCCTCTCACGCGCTGATGGCGGTGGGTTCGCCGGTTGCAAGCTCGCTTTCGCGGCCCAGTGTTTCCATCACTTTGGTCACAATGGCTTTGGCATCCAGACCCGCTTTGGCATACATGCGTTCGGGTTTGTCATGGTCGAGGAAGAGGTCGGGCAGCACCATGGTGCGGACCTTGAACGCGCCGTCCAGCGCGCCGCTCTCGCTCAGATGATGCAGCACATAGGAGCCGAACCCGCCCACCGAGCCTTCCTCGATGGTGATCAGCACCTCGTGGCTGGCCACAAGCTGGTCGACCAGCGCGGTATCGAGCGGTTTGGCAAAGCGCGCATCGGCCACGGTGGCCGACAGGCCGAAGCGTGACAGCTCCTCGGCGGCTTTGAGTGTTTCGGCCAGACGGGTGCCGAAAGAGAGCAGGGCCACCTGATGGCCCTGACGGACAATCCGGCCCTTGCCGATCTCCAGCACGGTGCCGCGGTCGGGCACATCGATGCCGACGCCTTCGCCGCGCGGAAAGCGCAAGGCAATCGGGCCGTCATCATAGGCGGCAGCCGTGGCCACCATATGCATCAATTCGGCCTCGTCGGCCGCCGCCATCACCACCATATTCGGCAGGCAGCCGAGGAAGGCGACATCGTAAGCGCCCGCATGTGTCGGGCCGTCGGCGCCCACAAGACCAGCCCGGTCCAGCGCAAAGCGCACGGGCAGGTTTTGCAATGCGACATCATGGACCACCTGATCATAGCCGCGCTGCAGGAAGGTCGAATAGATCGCGCAAAACGGCTTGTAGCCTTCGGTCGCCAGTCCCGCGGCAAAGGTCACCGCATGCTGTTCGGCAATGCCGACATCGAAGGTGCGGGACGGATAAATCTCGCCGAACCGGTCAAGGCCGGTGCCGGTCGGCATGGCCGCGGTAATGGCGACGATCTTCGGGTCATGTCCGGCTTCGGCAATCAGGCTCTTGGCAAAAATATTGGTGTAGGAGGGCGCATTGGCCTTCGGCTTGGCTTGCGTGCCGGTCACCACATCGAAGGTGGTGACGCCGTGATATTTGTCGGCAGAGGCTTCTGCCGGTGCATAGCCTTTGCCTTTTTGCGTGACCACATGCAGCAGGATCGGGCCTGTGCCGTTGTCACGGATGTTTTCGAGAACCGGCAACAAATGGTCGAGATTATGGCCGTCGACCGGACCGACATAAAAAAAGCCCAGCTCCTCGAACAAGGTGCCGCCGGTCCAGAAGCCGCGGGCATATTCTTCGGCGCGCTTGGCCTTGTCGTAGAAAAATTTCGGCAGTTTTTTGGCCAGCTGCTTGGCCGCCTCGCGGAAACCGCGATAGGTGTTGCCAGACACCAGTCGCGCCAGATAGGCCGACATCGCACCGGTGGGCGGGGCAATCGACATGTCATTGTCGTTGAGAATGACAATCAGGCGCGAATGCATGGCGCCGGCATTGTTCATGGCCTCATAGGCCATGCCCGCCGACATCGCGCCGTCACCGATCACCGCAATCACATTGTTGTGTTTCTTGTCGAGATCGCGGGCGACCGCCATGCCCAGCCCCGCCGAAATCGAGGTCGAGGAATGGGCGGTGCCGAACGGGTCGTAAATGCTCTCGTCGCGTTTGGTAAAACCCGACAGACCGCCGCCCTGCCGCAAGGTGCGGATGCGGTCACGGCGTCCGGTCAGGATCTTGTGCGGATAGGCCTGATGGCCGACATCCCAGATCAGCCGGTCATCGGGGGTCGAAAACACGTAATGCAGCGCCACTGTCAGCTCGACCACCCCGAGCCCCGCGCCCAGATGCCCGCCTGTCACCGAAACCGCCGAAATGGTTTCTGCGCGCAACTCGTCGGCCACCTGTTTCAAATCCGAAGCAGGCAATTTGCGCAGATCGTAAGGGGTTTGGATGGTGTCGAGCAAAGGGGTCAAATGAACGGACTCTGTTTTCGCAATGATCGGAGCCTAGGCTTACACCCGTCGCGCTTGTGCTGCAATGATTGCCTTAACCGGCCTGAAACGGCACGCTGCCTTGGGCCGAGCCATCGGCACCGAGGGTGATTTGCTCGATTTTGACCTCGGCCTGTTTCAGCAACTGGTCGCAACGCGCTTTGAGCGCCTCGCCGCGCCCGTAAATGGCAATGGATTGCTCAAGCGGCACGTCACCGCGTTCGAGACGCTGCACAATGGCCTCGAGTTCGGCCAGAGCCTGTTCAAAGCTCAAAGTCTCAACGGCAGTGGGGTCTGTTTGCGATGTCATGGCGTGATCGATTCTGATTGGGGATTCTTGTTGTCAGACCCTTATCTGGCAACTGGCAGGGTTTTGGCAAGTCCGCCTTGGATATATCGGGCCGCACAGCGGTGCAAAGCCCGTTTTATCAACCGATTACAGCCGCAAACCGGGGGCGGGGCGCTCTTGCAGCACATCCGAACGGAATTTGAACAGGGCCGCCGGACGGCCACGGGTCAGCGATTGCTGGCCGGTGGGTTCGACCAGTGCGGTGTTTTCGACCAAACGGCGGAAATTCTGCTTGTGCAGATGGCGGCCCGAAATGGCCTCCACGCTGTGCTGCAAGGCGGTCAGGGTAAAGGCTTCCGGCATCAACTCGAACACGACGGGCCGGTATTTCAGCTTGCCGCGCAACCGCCCCATCGCGGTCGCCAGAATCCGGCGGTGGTCGAACGACATCGCCTCGCCCAGATTGGGCCATTGGCCGCGCGCCAGCGCGGCAGGGCGGCCATCGCGCACCGCTTCCTGCACCAATCCGGCCTCGTAGAGCAATTCATAGCGTTCCAGCACCTTTTCCTCGTCCCACGGACTGCCATCGGCGCCGAAACACTGGCGCAGACGAATGGCACGCGGCAAGGCCCGTCTGGCCCTTTCGGCCTGTTCGCTTGCGCGGTCCTGCGCCCATTCGGTCAACAACGGCATCAGGCTGGTGTCGAGCATGGCGGGACGGCCATTGCGCCAGTCTTCCCACGGGAAAAACCGGTACCAAGGCCTGAAACGGGCGGTGGGCGGCAAAGCGGACGGAGTGGTAATGCCGCCGGTCAGCGCGAGATAACCGATCGAGACGACATGGCGGCGTCCCTCTTCCTCGTCGGCGGCGCGGCCGCGATCGCCGAAAGTGTAGAGCTGTTCGACATAGCCGAGATCGCAACCGGCCTGTTCGGTCACAAACACCCTGAGCGCGATATCCAGCGTGCGGTAGCGCGAGGGATCGAAGCGGCCCGAGGGCAGCGACCACAGAACCTGTTCACCTCCGCGTCCCTCCGGATCGGCGGGCTCCGCGTTTCTGGCCACCAGAATTTGCGGCGATTGATGGTCCAGCGTCACCACGGCGGCGGCAATGTCGATGTCGATCAGGGCTTGCGGATGCTGCGCCGTCTCTCTCATGGACCGGTCTTTCGCTTAATCGGCGAGCGGGAGATGGAAGGGCGTGCCCTCGAACGCATCGGCCCCGCGCCCGATCGACTGGATGGCCGAGACCATGCGGCCCTGCCGTTTCAAAATCTGGTCTGCCGCCGACACCAGCACGGGATTGGGCGTGGCCGAAGCGGAGGCCTGACGCAGGCGGCGGGCGATCCGCAGTTCGTCCTGATGGGGAAACAGCGCACAGGCGGTTATAAAGGCGGCCGCGGTGGAGCGGCTGATCCCGGCCCAGCAATGGATCACAATCGGGTGCATCCTGTCCCATTGCTGCACGAAATCCAGCAGTGTGTGCACATGCGCCTCGCTCGGCATGATGTGGCCGTCAATCGGTGCGGTGATGTCGCTGACGCCGATGAACAAATGCCGGTCGGGCGTGATGACGGCAGGCCGTTCCACCACGGTGGCGGCATTGATCAGCGTCACCACATGGCTGGCATTGGTGCGGGTGACGGTTTCATGCAGGCGCGCCAGCGAGGAGACATGGATTTCGGGCATCATCACTCCTTCAGGGCTGCAATATCGCGCGACAACAGTTCGACCCGCTGCACCATCAGCTGTTTGGCCTCGTCGGTCGGCAGCGGGGTCAAGAGGTTTTCGGTGTCACGGGTCAGTTTGGGCGGACGGCCGAAAAACCGCAAGGCCTCCTCCTCCTGAAAACCCGCCAGACGGGTGGCCTCGTAATAGGCTGCGGCTTTGTCGGCGGTTTTGGTCAGGACCGTCAGCGAGGGCGTCAACAGGGGCGCAAGTCCGAACCGGATATGGATGGCCGCCTGCAAACGCGCCTCGAAGGTTTTGTAATCCATCCCCAGCGCCGCCTTGAACGGCGAGATCATATCCCCGATCACATATTCGGCCGCATCATGCAGCACGATGGCCAGCTGCTCCTTGGGGCCGAGACCGGGGGACAGCTGCCGTCCGATCATCTCCACCAGCACCGAATGCTGGGCGACTGAGAAGGCATGCGAGCCGTGCGTCTGCCCGTTCCAGCGCGCCACACGCGCCAGTCCGTGCGCGATGTCGTCGATTTCGATATCGAGCGGCGAGGGATCGAGCAGGTCGAGCCTGCGGCCCGACAGCATCCGCTGCCAGGCGCGCGGGGAGGCTTTGCTTGGTGGGGCTTTGCTTGGGGGTTCTTTGACAGGCATCACAACCGTTCCCCGATGGCGCGCACTTCCTCGTGGCGGAAGCAATCGGTCAGGTGGTCATTGACCATGCCGACCGCCTCCATGAAGGCATAGACGATGGTGGGGCCGCAGAATTTGAACCCGAGTTGTTTCAACTCTTTGGAAACGCGCTCCGAGATTTCGGTCCGGGTCGGCACTTCGTTGTGGTGGCGATACGTGTTTTGTTGCGGGCGGCCGTCATAATGCTTCCACAACAGATCGGTGAAACCCTGTTTCTGTTCGATCTCCATCCAGATGCGCGCGCTCTCGATCGTGCCGATGATCTTGGCGCGGTTGCGGATAATGCCCGCATTGTTCATCAATTCCTCCACCTTGGCGGCATCGTAATTGACAATGAGGTGCGGCTGGAAACCGTCAAAGGCCTCTCTGAAGGTCTCGCGTTTGCGCAAGATGGTGATCCATGACAGGCCCGCCTGAAACCCGTCGAGAATGAATTTTTCGAACAAGGCGCGGCTGTCGAATTCCGGCACGCCCCAATCGGTGTCGTGATAGGCGACATAGAGCGGGTCTGTGCCGGGCCACGGGCAGCGATATTTGCCATCTTCGTGCAGAATTGCCGGACGCGGTGTCATCTCAGGCCTTTGGAGTTGAAATCGGAAAGTCGAATACCGCCCAATCGGGCTTGTGCGGAACCAGTGCGACACCGCCGGCGGTGATGGGCTGGCCCTTGGCCTGTGCCTCGGCAACGCGGTCGAGCCGCAACAGCGCGAGGCCTTTGCCGCCCGCGGTCACGGAACCGAGATGACCGGCAGGCAGTGTCCCGGCCAGCACTTCGATGCCCTCGGAGGCGGCAAAGCCGTCGGGAAACACCACAGGCACGACACGATTGCGCGCCAGTCCGCGATGCTCCATCCGCGACACGACCTCTTGCCCGACATAGCAGCCCTTATCAAAGGCCAGACCGTGCAACTGGTCGAGATTGATCTCGTGCGGAAACACCGAGCCGAACATATAATCCTTGCCGCCCTCGGGCAGGCCCAAGGCAATGCGACGGGCGTGATAGGCGCCGGTGGCCCCGGTGTTTTCTTCGCCGCGCTCGCCGATCACCCGATAGCCCATGGCAGGCAGGCGCGGATCGGCAAAGCCGACAGCATCGGCTTCGGGGTGTTGATCACCCCACAGGGCCGTCACGCCCCATTCGCTTGAATGATCGTCAATCGTCACCGCCGCACGCAACCGGTAGAGTGTCAGGCGTTTGACAAGATCGGGGGCGAGGACCAGCGGGCAATCAATCAAGAAACAGTCGTCGGCGCGGGGATCGCGCAGGATGAAGAGATCGCTGATCACCTTGCCTTGCGGGGTCAACAGGGCGGCATAGGCGGCCCGTGTCTGGTCCGCTTCGGGCACGGTTTGGGTCAGCAAGCGGTTCAGAAATGTCTCGGCATCCGCGCCGGTCACGGCGAGAACGGCGCGATCGCTCAAAAATGCTGACGTGCTGGACACAAGAGATGACATCCTGATTGGATCCTGTCTGGTCTGGCTGTTCAAGTCGGTCTGGATGGGGTTAAATGGGCTGTTGTCCATACCTATGTCTGTTTGGCCTAGGTCTCAAGTGCTGAAAACCTCTGTTTGACAAGGATTGCCCCGATGCGCCCGACCTATGATCTGATTTTGAAGAATGGTGTGGTTGCGAATCAGGATGGCGTGGCCGTGCGCGACATCGGGATCAGCAAGGGGCGTATCGTGGCTTTGGGCCAGTTGGGCCATGCCGATGCCGGACAGGTGGTCGATTGCACGGGCCTGCATATCCTGCCCGGCGTGATCGACGATCAGGTCCATTTCCGCGAACCGGGTCTTGATCACAAGGAAGATCTCGAATCGGGCTCGCGCGCCGCAGTCATGGGCGGGGTGACGGCGGTATTCGAAATGCCCAATACCGATCCGCAGACCACGACAGCCGAAGCGCTGGCCGACAAGGTCAAACGCGGCACGCACCGGATGCATTGCGATTTTGCCTTCTGGGTCGGCGGCACGCATGACAATATCAAGGACTTGCCCGAGCTGGAGCGTCTGCCGGGATCAGCGGGCATCAAGGTGTTCATGGGCTCGTCCACCGGCTCGCTGCTGGTCGAGGATGATCGCGGGGTCGAAGAAATCCTGTCCAAACTGCGCCGCCGTTCGGCCTTCCATTCCGAGGATGAAATGATGCTGCGCGAGCGGCGCGACTTGCGGATCGAGGGCGATCCGGCCTCCCATCCGGTCTGGCGCAGCGAGGAAGTGGCCCTGCGCTGCACCGAACGTCTGGTCGGGCTGGCGCGCAAAACCGGCGCACGCGTGCATGTGCTGCATATTTCGACCGAGGCGGAAATCCGCTATCTGGCCGACCAGAAAGACGTGGCGAGCTGCGAGATTACCCCGCATCACCTGACCATGGTGGCCCCTGATTGCTATCACGAATTGGGCACGCTGGCGCAGATGAACCCGCCGGTGCGCGATCTGCGCCATCGCGATGCGCTGTGGTGGGGCATCCAACAGGGCGTGGCCGATGTGCTCGGCTCCGATCATGCGCCCCATACGCTGGAAGAAAAGGCCAAGCCCTATCCGGCCTCGCCTTCGGGCATGACCGGCGTGCAGACGCTGGTGCCCTTGATGCTCGATCACATCCATGCCGGACGGCTGACGCTGGAACGCTTTGTCGATCTGACCAGCGCCGGTCCGGCGCGGCTGTTCGGCATGGCCCGCAAGGGCCGCATTGCCTTGGGTTATGATGCCGATTTCACCATTGTCGATCTGAAAAAGCGCATGACCATCACCCATGACTGGATCGCCTCGAAAAGCCGGTGGACGCCCTATCACGGCAAGCAGGTCACGGGCTGGCCGGTCGGCACCATGGTGCGCGGGCATATGGTGATGTGGCAGGGCGAATTGGTGTCGCCGTCGCTGGGCGAAGCCGTGCTGTTCGAAGAAGCGCTGCCGCGCGCATAAGATTTCAGGCAGGCTTTGGATTTCAGGCAGGATTCGGATTTCAGGCAGGATTCGGATTACAGGCAGGATTTGGGGCCAAAGCCACGGCTTTGGCCTTTTTCAGCATCGGGCCGAGCCCTTTGGTCACGGCAATGCCGCCGAGCTGGTCGGGATCGACCCACGCGATTGCTCCCGCCTCCGCGCTGGTTGTGCCTTCGCCCGCCAGCCATTCGGCGGCAAAGCAGGCGATGATGAAATGACGTTTGACGCGGCCGTCCCCGTCGCGCTGCACGATGTCGGAATGGTCGACAAAGCCGATGATTCTGGCCTCGACCGCCACCTCCTCGAACAATTCACGCAAGGCGGCTTCGGCCAGAGTTTCGCCGACCTCGACCACCCCGCCGGGCAGCGAAAACAGATCGGCGGCAGGGGCTGCGGTGCGCGAGGCCAGCAGCACCTTGCCGTCGCGAAACACCGCGACGCTGGCCGCCAGAAACGGGCGGTCGGGATACAGACGCGGATCAGCCGTTTGCTCGCTCATGCCTGACACCGATCAGGGGTAAAGCCGCTGGGCGGTGAAGGGCGCGTCCGGTGCATCGCGGGTAAAGCGCACGCGGTCATGCAGCCGGAAGGGGCGGTCATGCCAGAATTCCATGCTCACAGGGGTGATGCGATAGCCGGTCCAGTGGGGCGGGCGCGGCACCGTGCCTATCGCATATTTGGCGGCGAACAGGGCGACCCGCTTTTCCAGCGCAAAGCGGCTTTCGAGCGGGCGTGATTGTTCGCTGGCCCATGCGCCGATCCGGCTTTCACGCGGGCGGGAGTTGAAATAGGCATCGGCTTCGTCATCGGGCACGCGGGTCACAGTGCCGCGCACGCGGATTTGCCGCCGCAGGCTCTTCCAGTGAAACACCAGCGCCGCTTTGGGTTGATGTTCCAACTCCTGCCCCTTGGCCGATTGGGTGTTGGTGTAGAACACAAAGCCCGCCTCGGAAAAACCGTTCAGCAGCACCATCCGCACATCGGGCATGCCGTCGGCATCCACCGTGGCCACCGCCATGGCATTGGGGTCGTTGACCTCGGAGGCCTTGGCCTCGTCGAACCAGCTCCGGAACAAAGAAAAAGGGTCAGTCGCTTGCGAGAAGTCACCGGTCATTAACGTTTCCTGTGCATCAGTAGCGGGAATGATTCCCGAATGGAGAGACTGGATGTCTCCAGCCCGCCCGAGGTCACCCGAGACGAGACCTCATGACAGCAGCCATGTGTATGGCAAACGACCTTATCGTGCCGTTGCGCCGATGAGAAGGTCGCGGGCGTCGATTTTATTGGCCTTCGGCCTCGTGCTGGCCGGATTGCTGGCCGGCTGTATCGATAAAGCCATGGTCTCCCCCTTTAACAGCGCGGTTCTGGCCACCGATGTGACAGGCTCGCTGGCGGGTTCGCCGCGCTCGTTCTCGCTTGACATGGTCGACAGCCAGGACCGCCCGCTGGTAGCCGAAGCATTGGCCCGGGCGCTTGATCCGATGAACGACAACCAGCCGGTGCGCTGGGGCGAAGGCGCAAGCCCGCGCGGCTTGCTCACCGCGCGCGGCAGGGCCTTTGTGTTCGAGGACCAGATTTGCCGCGGTTTTCATGTGGTCATCAACAGATCTCCGAATCAGCTCCCCTATCAGGGCGCGGCCTGCCGTCAGGGGTTGGGCGAATGGCGGATCGTCAGCGGGTTGACGACCGAGCCATAGTCTTCCGGACTTTAATCTTTTGCCGTGACAGCCGTTCATATAAGTTGTGCGGGGGATTTCCCGCGTGATTAGGCTGCGCGCTCTCTTGAAGATTATGCTATCAGTTCCCAAATGGCGTAGGGTCGGGATGGTTTGCTGTCCTGATTTGTCATGCCAGTGGCACAAGGATGTTCAAGTTGATCGGCGCAAGCGGCAAGATCGGTTCGGAGTGAGGACGTGACGAAGGATCCCTATCAGGTATTGGGCGTATCGCGCTCGGCCACCGAAGCCGAGATCAAGAAGGCGTATCGCCGCCTCGCCAAAACCTGGCATCCCGATCACAACACCACCGACGCCAATGCCAAGGAAAAATTCTCAGAGATCAACACCGCCTATGAAATTCTGGGCGAAGACAGCAAGCGCAAGCAATTCGACCGTGGCGAGATCGACGCCGACGGCAAGCCGCGCTTTCAGGGTTTTGATCCGCGCGCGGGTGCGGGTGCCGCAGGCGGCGGGGCGGGGGAAGGCGGCAACGGCTTCCATTTCGGTTTCGGGCCGGGCGGGCCGTTTACCGGCAATGCCGGCATTGATCCCTCCGATCTGTTCGCCGATCTGTTCAAATTCAAGGGGCGCGACGGGCGTTCGCGCCGTGCCAGTGCGGCTGGCGCCGACATCCGAGTCAATGCCACCATCTCGCTCGCCGATGCGGTGACAGGGGCAACCAAGCGGCTGGCTTTTCCGGACGGGCGAGTGCTCGAGGTCAAAATTCCGGCGGGCGTGACCGAGGGCAAGACCATCCGGCTCAAGGAACAGGGCAAGAAAAGCGACACCGGCGGCGTCAACGGCGATGCCTATGTGACGGTGCATGTCTCGCCCGATCCGCGTTTTACTATTGACGGGCTGAATTTGCGCCATCATCTGCCCGTGCCGCTGGAAGTGGCGGTTTTGGGCGGTCGGATGCGGGTGCCGACCCTGCAAGGCGAGGTCGAGCTCGATATTCCCCCGCGCTCCTCGACAGGCCGCGTGCTGCGCCTGCGCGGTCGCGGCATCCCCGAAAGCAAGGATGTGACGGGCGATCTGCTGGTCTCCATCGATGTGACGGTGCCGCAAACCTCCGATCCCGAGCTGGAAGCCCTGTTGCGGCGGCGGCGGGACGGATTGTGAGCGGCGGGTTTAACCAAATATAAACCCTGATCGACCGCCGTTTGGTGCTCCGGATCCTGTTTGGCGTAATTTCTCGGGCAGGGGGTGGCTGAAACCTGTTTTGTCGTTTATGAAATTTATTGGGAAATTTATTAACTTTGGGCTGTTAGTTTCAAAATAGTCTGTATCGAGAACATTTTATCATGAGCGCACCTCACACACCGACATCGGTACTTCTGTCCGGCAAGCGTGGCCTTGTTCTTGGCGTTGCCAATAACCGTTCGATCGCCTGGGGCATTGCCAAAGCGGCCCATGATGCGGGGGCCGAACTGGCCTTTACCTATCAAGGCGACTCTCTGGAAAAACGCGTGCGTCCGCTGGCCGCCGAATTGGGCGCCATGGTGGTGGGCCATTGCGATGTGACTGATGCCGCAACCATTGACGCGGTTTTTTCGGAAGTCGAGAAAAGCTGGGGCAAGCTGGATTTCATCATCCATTGCATCGCCTTCTCCGACAAGGACGAGCTGACAGGCCGTTATGTCGACACCTCGGCGGATAATTTCAGCCGCTCGATGCTGATCTCCTGCTATTCCTTCACCGCCATTGCCCAACGTGCCGAAAAGCTGATGGTGGATGGCGGTTCGATGGTGACGCTGACCTATTACGGTGCCGAAAAATGGATGCCCCATTACAATGTGATGGGCGTGGCCAAGGCGGCACTGGAAGCCTCGGTGCGCTATCTGGCGGCCGATCTCGGCCCCAAAAACATCCGCATCAACGCCATTTCGGCAGGTCCGATCAAAACTCTGGCGGCGTCGGGCATCGGCGATTTCCGTTATATTCTGAAATGGAACGAGTATAATTCGCCGCTGCGCCGCACCGTGACCATCGAGGAAGTCGGCGATACAGCCGTCTATCTGGTGTCCGATATGGGCCGTGGGATGACCGGCGAAATCCTGCATGTCGATGCCGGCTATCATGTCGTGGGCATGAAAAATCCGGAAGCACCGGATATTACCCTCGACAAGTCCTGAGACCGGTCCGGCGATGACGGATTTCCGGCACAGGATCTATTTCATCCGTCACGGCGAAACCGACTGGAATCGCGAAGGCCGGTTGCAGGGACAGCGTGATATTCCGTTGAATGATCTGGGCCGCGCCCAAGCCGAAGAGGCCGGCCGCCGTCTGGCCACGCTGGTTGCCCCGCATCCTCTGCCATGGCATGTCAGCCCTTTGCTGCGCACGCAGGAGACCGCCAAACGGGCGCGATTGTCGGTCGAGATGGCGGACGAGGGCTATCTGCTTGAAGACCGGTTGAAGGAACTGTCGTTCGGACGCTGGGAAGGCCTGACCTGGCGCGAGGTCAAACAATCCGATCCCGCGGGGGCTGCGCGGCGCGAGGCCGACAAATGGGGCATGGTGCCGCCCGACGGCGAAAGCTATGCGCTGCTGATCGCCCGCTTGCAGCCTTGGCTCGACACTGTGACGCAAGATTGCGTGGTGGTGGCCCATGGCGGGGTGGCGCGGGGGCTTTTGCATCTGGTGGGAAAGCTGGATCCGCTGGTTGCCGCCGAAAGCGACATCTGGCAGGGCCGTTTGCTGGTGCTGGAGCACGGACAGCATCGCTGGGTCTGAAGCGCTGTTTGACCTTCACCTGATTTGACCTGTGCCTGATCCGCTTCTAAAGGTTTCTCATTAGATATTCGCCTCTATTCGGTGCAGGATCGCATGTCCCATAACAGTTTCGGTCATCTCTTTCGTGTCACAACCTTTGGCGAAAGCCACGGGGTTGGGCTGGGCTGCGTGATTGACGGCTGCCCGCCGATGATCCCGATCACCGCCGAAGAGATCCAGCTGGAGCTTGACCGCCGCCGTCCGGGCCAGTCGCGCTTTACCACGCAGCGGCGCGAGCCGGATGCGGTCAGGATTATTTCCGGTGTGATGGTCGATCCCGAAGGCGTGCAGCGGACCACCGGCACGCCGATTGCGCTGATGATCGACAATGTCGACCAACGCTCAAAAGATTACGGCGATATCTGGCAAAGCTATCGCCCCGGCCATGCCGATTACCCCTCTGACCTCAAATACGGTATCCGCGATTACCGTGGCGGCGGCCGTTCCTCGGCGCGCGAAACGGCGGCGCGGGTGGCCGCTGGTGCGATTGCCCGCAAGGTCATCCCCGATGTGCTGATCCGTGCGGCATTGGTGCAGGTGGGTCCGCACAAGATCGACCGCGATGCATGGGATTGGGAAGAGATCGCTCGCAACGACTTCTTCTGCCCCGATGCCAAGGCGGCTGGCCTGTTTGCCGATTATCTCGACGAGATCCGCAAATCCCATTCCTCGATCGGTGCGGTGATCGAGGTGGTGGCAGAACACGTACCTGCGGGTTGGGGTGCGCCGGTCTATGGCAAACTCGATTCCGATCTGGCTTCGGCGATGATGTCGATCAATGCGGTCAAAGGCGTCGAGATCGGCGAAGGCTTCGAGGCTGCCTGTCTGCGCGGCGAGGACAATGCCGACGAGATGCGGGTCGGCCCCGATGGCCAGCCGCACTTCCTGTCCAACCATGCAGGCGGGATACTGGGCGGTATTTCGACCGGCCAGCCCGTGGTGGTGCGCTTTGCGGTCAAGCCGACCTCCTCGATCCTGACACCGCGCAAGACCGTGGACCGATACGGGCGCGAGATGGATATTCTGACCAAGGGCCGCCATGATCCCTGCGTCGGCATCCGCGCCGTGCCGGTCGGCGAGGCGATGATGGCTTGCGTTCTGGCCGATCACTTCTTGCGCCACCGCGGACAAGTCGGCCAAAGCGCGACATGGCCTTTTGCTCCCGAACCGAATAAGGCTTGAGCAATCAAACCTTGAAACAGACCACACCGTGTCCTATCTCCCGCAAGCGTGATGCCCGTGCCGTCACCCTTCGGCTCGTATGAGAGGAATAAGTCCCGTGCTGCACAAAGTGACCGAAGCCATTGAAGCGATTGCCCGTGGCGAACTCGTCATCGTGACCGATGATGACGACCGCGAAAACGAAGGCGATCTGATCTGTGCGGCCTCGCTGTGCACACAGGAAAAAATGGCCTTCATCATCCGCAACACCTGCGGCATTGTTTGCGCCCCGCTGACTGCGGAAGAAGCGCGCCGTCTGCATCTTAACCCGATGGTGGCTGTCAATGATGCGCCGCTGGGCACCGCCTTTACGGTGACGGTGGATGTCAAACACGGTTTGACAACCGGCATTTCGGCCGAACAGCGCTCCAATACCGTGCGGGCACTGGCCAATGGCAATATGGGTGCCAATGATTTCGTGCGTCCGGGCCATGTGTTTCCGCTGGTCGCCAAAGACGGCGGCGTGCTGATGCGCTCGGGCCATACCGAAGCTGCGGTCGATCTGTGCCGTCTGGCGGGCCTGGCGCCGGTCGGCGTGATTTGCGAATTGGCGAATGACGACGGCACCGTCATGAAGGGCCCGCAAATCGACAGTTTTGCAGAACAACACAAGCTGATCCGCATTTCGGTGGCTGATCTGATTGCCTATCGCCAGCAGCGCGAAAAGCTGGTGGAACGGGTGGCAACCTTCCCTGTCAAAACCGAAATCGGTGAAATGACCGGCTATGCCTATGTCACCCCGTTCGATACCGTCAATCACTTCGCCTTTGTCCATGGCCGCATCGGCAATGGCGAGGAGGTGGTGACACGCCTGCACCGCGCCAATGTGCTGGCGGATACGCTGGGCGGCGGCCACGAGATCCGCGCGGCTTTGAGCCGCTTTCAGGAAGCCGGACGCGGCGTGCTGGTGTATCTTCGCGATGGTGCGGCGGGTGTGCCTCTGCAAAACCTCGGCAGCGATGCCGAGGAAGACAATGCCGATGCCCAACGCGCACGGCAATGGCGCGAAGTGGGCTTGGGCGCGCAAATCCTGCGCGATCTGGAAGTGCGCTCGATCATCAACCTCTCCTCCAAAGCCCGCGCCTATGTCGGGCTGGCAGGCTTCGGGATCGAAATTTCGGATACGAAACCGCTGGTGGATTGAGCTTTTGTAGATGACAGCATGATGCGGGGAGTGACTTACCCCCGCATCAAGGTCATCACATGGGCTGCGACCGAACGCGACAGGCCTTCGAGATCGTAGCCGCCTTCCAGCACCGAGACAATCCGGCCTTTGCACAGCTTGTCGGCCTGATGCATGAGTTGCGCGGTCGCCCAGGCAAAATCATTTTCCACCAGATTGAGATTGGCCAGCGGATCGCGGGTATGGGCATCAAAGCCCGCCGAAATCAGGATCAGGTCGGGGTGGAAATCGTTGAGGCGCGGGATGATCACGCTTTCCATCGCCTCGCGGAAGTGGTCGGACCCGTCACCGGCGCGCAAGGGCGCGTTGACGATGGTGTTGAAATCGCCGCGCTCGCGCACCGCACCCGTGCCCGGATAGAGCGGCATTTCATGGGTCGAGCAATACATCACGCTTTTGTCGGCCCAGAAAATATCCTGCGATCCGTTGCCGTGATGGACATCCCAATCGACAATCGCCACACGCTCGGCGCCATGCACGGTCTGGGCGTGGCGGGCGGCAATGGCGACATGGTTGAAAAAGCAAAAGCCCATCGCGGTGCTGCGCTCTGCATGGTGGCCGGGCGGACGGCTGGCGACAAAGGCATTGGCGACCTTGCCGGTCATCACTTCGTCAACGGCAAGGGTTGCGCCGCCCACCGTGCGCATCACGGCTTCCCATGTGCCCGGCGACATGGTGGTGTCGCCGTCAAGCCGCACCATGCCGTCTTGCGGGCTGGCCTCTTCCAGAGCCTCGATATAGTCGGCGGGATGACACAGGCGCACACTGTCGAGCGAGCCCATCGGGGCAAGTTCGCGCGACAGATGCGAAAAGCGCTCATGCTCAAGGATCCGTTCGACCACGCGGATGCGGTCGGCCCGTTCGGGGTGACCTGCGGGAGTTTCATGCTGTGCAAAGGAAGAATGGCTGACAAGCAAAGTGGACACGGGGGCAAACCCTTCCGAAATGGATGAACGGTCAATCAGCTGTGAGAATAAATCCGCTGCGGCGGAATGAACAGGACAATCTCGTCGCCTCTGGCAATCACGCCCTCGCGCTCCACCCGCACCACCACGCCGCGCTTGTGCTTGGCGAGTTTGGGAAAGGCGAGGCCATGGCCGGGGTGATGCTGTTCGATAATGTCGGCGGGATAGCGGCAGGGCGCGTTTTCGAGATCGACAATCAGCGTGGCCCCCGACGAGAACATCAGGCGGGTCGATGGCGGCAGCAGGGTCAGATCGGGAATGTCGGATACCAGCAGATTGGCCCCGACCCATTCGGGTTTGAGCGCAGGAATATCGAGCGCCTTGGCGATGTCGGCCAGTTCCTCGACCGAGACCAGCGACAACTGCCGCGAATTGGCGGCCGGCGTGCCGCGCTTGTACTGGTTCAGCATCCGGCTGTCGGACAAGCGGTTGCGCGAGGCGTGGCAATCGCCCTCGATCCCGTCAAAGGTAATGACCAGACGGTCACATTCGGGTTTTTCCAGACCGCTTTCACGCTTGGGGCTAGAGAAACAGGCTTTGACCCGCCCCGTGATGCCGAGCTTGTTCAAAATTGCCATCAGCCATCATTCCTTTGCTGTAAAAGCCTATTCTACCGCATAGGGTGGTGGCGGGCTAGCGTGGTTGCTGGCCTCAATCCTGATCGCGCAGGCAGGCGGGCAGAGGATGCTCGGGGCGTTTGACCGTCTTGGGCTTCATCTGCTCGGCAGCGGCGGCCACTGCGGCCAGACCGATGGTGCCATTCTGGAAAGAGTTGGGGATTTGTGCGGCAGGCGCACTGGCTTGTTGCCGGGCCGGTTGGCTGGTGTGCTGTTTCATGTGTTTCACCCTGATCGTTTCTGGCTGGTGCTGAAAAAAGCCGCCCCGGCCGATTGGACGCAAACTACGCGAGTGATTCTGAATCGCCGATGAATGATCAGCGTCAGCATCGTCCCACACTTTGCAGTTTTTGAAAACTGCTTGTGCTGGCGGGCGGCAATTGCATAAACTGGGGCGACGCCGCCCGATCCAGCGCGGCCACGTTATTTTTGGAATGGGGTAAAATCATGGCCAATGATCCGAGTCTGGTTAAGTTAGCGGCCCATGAGATTGTCGATCTGCTGGCGATCGGTGCGGTCACACCGGTCGATCTGCTCGATACGCTCGAGGCACGCATTGCCAAGGTCGACCCGTTGGTCAATGCCTTGCCAACCCTGTGTTTCGACCGCGCCCGCACCCATGCCCATGAATTGATGAAGCAGCCGCCGATCGAGCGCGGACGGCTGGGCGGGATGCCGATCCCGATCAAGGATCTGACCGAGGTGGCGGCGGTGCGCACCACCTATGGCTCGCCGATTTTCAAAGACCACATCCCCATGACCTCTGATGTGCTGGTCCACACCATCGAGGACGAGGGCGGGGTGATTTTTGCCAAATCCAACACGCCCGAATTCGGTGCGGGCGCCAATACGTTCAACGAGGTGTTCGGCGCCACGCGCAATCCGTGGAACACCAAGCTCTCGGCGGCAGGCTCGTCGGGCGGGGCGGCAGTGGCTTTGGCCACCGGCATGGCATGGCTGGCCCACGGGTCGGATATGGGCGGATCCCTGCGCAATCCCGCCAGCTTCTGCGGTGTGGTGGGCTTGCGCCCGAGCCCGGGCCGTGTCGCGACCGATCCGGGCAACAAGGTGGACCGCCTGTTGAGCGTGGAAGGGCCTATGGCCCGCAATGTCGAGGATGTCGCGTTGTTTTTCGATGCGATGCTGGGCGAAAGCCCGCGCGATCCGGTCTCGCTGCCGCGCCCGATCGGGGACAGCTATTTGCAGGCCGCCCGCTCCAACTGGGTGCCCGAAAAAATCGCCTTCTCGGCCGATCTCGGCATCACGCCGGTTGATCCCGAAGTCGCCGACATCTGCCGCAAGGCCGCCTATAAATTGCAAGACGCCGGCGTGACGGTGGTGGATGCCCATCCCGATCTGTCAGAGGCGCATGATTGTTTCGGCGTGCTGCGCGCCATGAGCTTTGCCACAGCCCATGCCGGAAAGCTCGTCACCCATCGCGACCAGCTCAAGCCCGAAGTGATCTGGAACATCGAAAAAGGGCTGGCTCTGCCGATGAGCGATGTTGTGCGCGCCGAGGCGCAGCGGGCCGCGATGATCCAGCGCACCAATGCGTTTTTTGATGATTATGATCTGCTGCTGTGCCCCGCAACCATTGTCGCGGCGTTCCCTGTCGAGCAACGCTATCTGGAAAGCTGCAACGGCCATACCTTTGCCAATTATGTCGAATGGCTCGGCATTGTCTATGCCATCACGTTGACCACGGCACCGGCTCTGTCCATGCCGTGCGGCTTTACCAAGGACGGACGCCCCGTGGGCTTGCAGGTGGTGGCGCGGCCGCGGCGCGAGGCGAAATTGCTGGCCGGTGCCAAGCTGATCGAAACCGTGCTGGGCCAGCTGATGCCCGCCCCGATCGACCCCAAAGTCACGCATCTGTGAGCGGTTCAGGATTGGATCGAATAGGGTTGCAGATTGGAGTGCTTGCGCTCCCATTGCAAGGCATGGCGGACCATCTCGTCCAGTGAGTCATGGCGCGGTTGCCAGCCGAGATCGCGGCGCAAGGCCTGTCCGTCGGCAATGATGCTGGCAGGGTCACCCGCCCGCCGTCCCGCTTGCAATACGGTGAAATCCACACCCGAAATGCGTTTGACGCTGTCGATCACCTCGAGCACCGAGGCCCCGCGTCCATAGGCGCAATTATAGACAGAAAACCCGTCGGGGCTTTGCCGCAGATGATCGAGCCCGCATAGATGGGCGGCAATCAGATCGCTGACATGGATATAATCGCGGATGCAGGTGCCGTCGGGGGTCGGGTAATCCGTGCCGAACAGCGTCATATGCGGGCGCAGGCCAAGGGCCGTTTCCACCGCCACTTTGATCAGATGGGTGGCATTGCGGCCCGATTGTCCTGACCGGCCTTGCGGATCGGCCCCCACCACGTTGAAATAGCGCAGAACCAGCGCCTTGAAATCATGGGCGGCGGCCGTGTCGCGCAGCATCCATTCCACCATCCATTTGGAGCGGCCATAGGGCGAGATCGGGTTCAGCGTGCTGGATTCAAGCACAGGCTCCGACCCGGTTTCGCCATAGACTGCCGCAGTCGATGAAAAGATGAAACGCTTGATGCCATGCCGGACACAGGCACTGATCAACCGGTGCGCCTTGACGGTGTTGTTGAGATAATAGCCAAGCGGATCGGCCACCGAATCCGGCACCACGATGCGGGCGGCAAAATGGATAACCGTATCAATGGAAGGATCGGACAGAACCGCGTCCAGCACAGCATCATCGCCGATATCGCCCTGCACAAACGGTACTTCTGGCAACAGCAGGCTTTGCAGTCCGGTGGACAGATCATCGAGCACCGTGACCTGCTCGCCGCGATCGCGCAGGGCCAGCACCATATGGCTGCCGATATAACCCGCTCCGCCTGTGACCAGAACCGTCATGGTATATCCTTGAAAAATTCGCTGGAAGACAATCAATAGACAAAAAAGCCGCACTTGGTGGAGTGCGGCTTGATCATTGGGTCGCGTCAGTGCGGGGTTAGCCTGCAATGCGATCCGACAAGCGGTTGTAGCCAGCCAACAAGGCCACACCGAGTGCGATTTTGACGGCCGTGGATGGCAGGAAGGGCACAACGCCCGCAGTCCATGCCTGTTCAAAGCCGATCACCGAGCCGAGATAGGCATAGCCGAGGCCGAACATCAGGGCATGGCCACCGACCATCATGGCCGACAGGCCGACCCACGAGCGGGTCAAACCGCGATCGGCCATCAGACCGGCAAAGGCGGCTGCTGCGACGAAACCAAGCAGATAACCGCCTGTCGGGCCCATCATATAGCTCAGGCCGATGCCGCGCTCGGGCGTATCGGCGAACACCGGCAGTCCGGCCGCGCCTTCAAGCAAATAGGCGACGACAATCGCCACACCCATGCGCAGGCCGCAGGTGGCGGCTATGAGCAGCACCACGAGGGTCTGCATGGTCATGGGGACGGGATAGAACGGCACTTTGAGTTTGGCAGACAGGGTCAGCAAAACGGTGCCAAGCAAAACCACGCTCGCATTGCGCAGCATCACCGCACCACGGCTCTCTTGAGACAATGCTTTCGTCATCGCTGACAGGATAGATTTGGTTGTCATCAAAAACCTCGATTTGCAAAAACCCGAATTTGTTTGTCGCGTCAGGCCACTCAAATGCAGTATGACGGCTCGGGAAAAGACTGGCAAGACCATGCCCGAGCCACTTTTCTACACGAAGTCGCATTGCTTCGCAAAGGTGTTGCGGCTTGTTCCTTGGACCAATGGAGCCTGATCAATGGCCGATGATCTCGTATTTGACCGCGATGCGGTACCTGCTCCGGCAAGGCTGGAACAGATTTCGCCGCTGGTGCGCCGTTTGGTGGCCAATAATGGCGGTCCGTTCACCTCCACCGGCACCTGCACCTATCTGGTCGGGCATGGCAGCGTCACCGTGATCGATCCCGGCCCCGATGATGCAGCCCATCGCGCCTTGCTGTTGGCGGCCCTCAAGGACGAGCGAATCGACCGGATCGTGTTGACCCATACCCATCGCGACCATGCCGATGGCGTTGCCGCCCTCAAACAGGCGACAGGGGCGCGGGTCTATGGCTGCGGCCCGCACGTGGCGGCGCGCGACTTGGCGGCAGGGGAGGCGCATCCGATGGATTCCAGCGCCAACCGCGATTATGTGCCCGATCTGCAAATGTTCGATGCCGATGTGCTGGATGCGCCCGATCACCGGCTGGAGGCGGTATTCACCCCCGGCCACACCGCCAACCATCTGGCTTTTGCCCTCACACAAGAGGGGCTGTTGTTTTCCGGTGATCATGTCATGGCCTGGTCGACCAGCATCGTGGCGCCGCCCGATGGCTCGATGGGCGATTATATGGCCTCGCTCGACAGATTGGGCCAGCGCGGTGAAACCATCTATTGGCCCGGCCATGGCGGACCGGTCAAAGAGCCGCACCGTTTCGTGCGCGCGCTGAGCCACCACCGCCGGATGCGCGAAGCCTCGATCCTCAACCGGGTCGAGCAGGGCGACCGCACGACAGACGAGATTGTCGCTGCCATCTACCAGAATCTCGACCAACGCCTGATCAAAGCCGCGCGGCTATCGGTCTTTGCCCATCTGGAGGATTTGCACCAGCGCGGTCTGGTGCGAATCGAGGGCGATTTGAACCTTGACGGACAATTCGTGCCGAAGGAATAGGTTCTGGCTGTGGTTCAGACGCGGGTGATCCACAAGACCGATCCATGAAAAATCCGTCTGAACAACGCGCCAGAGAACGACACACATCGAGAGATGATTCTTGAAGAATGATGATTGCGGATTAGCACTAAACCATTGAAAAGAATGGTCGGAGCGATAGGATTTGAACCTACGACCCCCTCGTCCCGAACGAGGTGCGCTACCAGACTGCGCTACGCTCCGACTTGAATAGACTTCGCCCTTTATAATCGCATGCAAGAGGCGCGGCAAGACGGTGGTGCGGCAAGCCTGCATGACAGAATCAATGGCTTGCATCTCTGTCCGGCGGGACAAACAGTTAAACGCACGTGCTTCTCCTGTTTCGTCCTGCCTGTCCATCGTGCAGAAAAAGTCTGATATTCCTTGCATTTGAAAGGATTTGATCCGCTTTCGGGGGACGATTTTACCAAGATTGCAAGTTCCCCGTTGCAAGCGCGCGCGGTCCCGACTATGGTCCGCCCGCTTGAAGGCATAATGGGGCGTCGCCAAGCGGTAAGGCAGTGGATTTTGATTCCACCATGCGGAGGTTCGAATCCTCCCGCCCCAGCCACACGTCTCCGGCGGTCCGGACATTTCCCGCCATCTTGCCGGTATGATCCAAGTTCTTGTGCCTGTGTCTTAGGCGTGCCCATTCCCGTTCGTTTTTTTATTAGACTTTAGTCTAATTTTTTTGCCTTTCACTCATGCCGAAAAGCCACCCGCCCGCAAATTTGGTTACGCATGCAATCCTGAATTGTGGGACATTTGCCCGAATATGCAGGGTTTGGGGCATTCGAGCCTTATGTTTAAATAAGCATTATATATCAGTAGATTAACAAAAATTCCTGTGGCTCTGGAGCTTCGCCGTGCCGTCTTGACGGGTGCATTAGTGGGTGCACATACACTAATTTTGGTAACGAAAGCGGGTAATTTTCAAAGGCGACCAAATCATCAATATTCAACCTCAAGACGCAAAACGATGCGGATTTTAACCAGCATCGAATTTGGGGGCGTCGGTGGTTTTCTGGGGGTTTCGTAGTGAAACCCGGTTTCTTAATCGGGAGGTTGAAGATGATTGTCAGTGGTTCGGTCAAATTTTTTAACGAAGAACGGGGCTACGGGTTTGTTTTGCCAGACCAGCCTTTGGGGGATGCTTTTTTCCATATTGCCAGCCTGCGCAAGATGGGGATTCCACGGGTGATCCCCGGTCAACGCGCCGTATTCGAGATTTCGATTGCACCGGGACGCGGTTTGCGGGTCGAGCGGTTTTTTCTGATCCATTCAGGTGCGCCCGAACAATGCGCCCTTGAAGCAGAATTGCTCAGCAGCCTGACCCAGGTGCGCGGGGACATTGCTTCTCCGTCCCTGCCTGCACCCGAGGCGCAAGCCGCGGCGGGCGAGGCAAAAGCCGAGGGCAACAGTGCCCTTTGTGCCGCCTGATCGATTTGCCCAAGGCTTGAAGTGGATCGGCATCCGGGTTGACGTTGGGTCTGCCCTGCCACCGGTATCTGCTTCAAGCCAAAGATGCGCCTTCGTTTCGAAGGGTTTGAAGGCATCTTGAGCGACTTTACTTCATCACGCATTGATTTCGGCTTTTGCGCGTCATTTTGCGAAGACATCCTGGCCAGATTTTTTGCTTTCTGGTCGGGGCTTGGTTGGTATTGCCATTTTCTGGCTTGGAATGG
>CAIYZJ010000032.1 GCA_903930675.1 uncultured Hyphomicrobiales bacterium | reverse complement strand
GGCAACAATCACCGACCGGAATTCGGTGACACGGGGGAATACCGTTTCCGGATTCATATCCTCATGGGTGAGTAAAAGAAGGGAAGGCTGCGCCGGATCATGGGGCAATACTTCTTCCAACGCGCGGGCAGGCCCTATTGCCGGTTCGATCAATGCAACAGCCTCTGTCGCCAAGCCGCGCGGGGCGAAGCGGCCACTGGTATAGCGCGCGATATTGTCAGCGGTAGCAAGATATGTTTTCCCCACCGTCTGCAACCCCGCGACCCAGCGCCACGACAGCGTATTGCTGGCTGCATCCGCATCGACCAGATGGCGCAGAAAAAAATCCGCGCCAAGCGTCCAAGGCAGATGCAGTGTAAAAATCCAGATCGAAGCAAACCACATCCGTGCGTGGTTATGCAGATAACCGGTTTGCACGAGTTCCCTCGCCCAGTCATCAAACCCTTCAATGCCGGTCAGGCCATTTTCTGCATCAAGGATGGCACGGTCATCCCTGAATGCGTCACGCTGGCGGTCGCGCAGATCCAGAAAATTTTGCCAGACGACAGGCCGCATTTGCAGCCAACCTTTCCAGTACGTTCGCCACAGCACTTCTTGCACGAATTTCTCGGACGCAGGCAGATCATGTCTGGCGAGCACCTGCGCAATGACCTCACGCTCGGTAATCAAGCGGTGGCGTAAATAGGGAGAGAGTTTCGACACCGCGCTTGGACTGTCCGGACCGGTATCCGTATTCCGCCCTTCGGCATAAAGCCTGCCAGCTGCCGGAACAAAATCGGCAAGCCTGGTGAGCGCCCTTGCGCGTGACGGGGGGAAGGTTGTCTCGATCATCAGTGCCAAGATGCCCTTTTGTGTTTCTGTTTGTCTGAATACGCATCAACGGCTTGCTTGGATTGCGGGCGAACAGGCAGGCCCTGAAAGGGGTCTTTCTTGAAGCAAGCATGAAGCATCCTTGTCGTAGCTTCAAAGGCAATTATTTTTAGGGCATTTCAAAAAATAATATAGCCGATATCCGTAATTTGCAGACATTGTATTGTAGACAGTTCATACTGCGTTCATTTTGAAAAAATTATATTAAATTTACAATTTCACATACGAACAGCTGATAAAGGATATACGGATCATGCAATTCTCAACGTATTGTCCAAAAT
This sequence comes from uncultured Hyphomicrobiales bacterium, assembly GCA_903930675.1. Classification (GTDB taxonomy): domain Bacteria; phylum Pseudomonadota; class Alphaproteobacteria; order Rhizobiales; family Beijerinckiaceae; genus CAIYZJ01. The sequence continues at coordinate 2,570 of CAIYZJ010000032.1, read as the reverse complement.
CATTATTAATTATTATTTTATTGGCAATTTCTATTGCTGGTTGTTCAACACATTACAACAGGCCTTATTATAGATCGTCATATTTACCCATATATACTAATCACTATCAGAATAATTACACACGAATTTATCGAAGCCGTGTTCATAGCCAGTACCGCAATGATCATCATCATTATCGGTATCATTCAAATCGCTGATGATATGATAGCTGAATTTACTCAAATCCACTATTTAGCTGATCCCGACATCGATACAAAAGCTCTCAAGGCATGATCCTTCCAATAACACGAAGCTTGCTGTCTTCGAACCTCACGACGATCCCCTCTCCGGATGCTGGCCAGATGCCGGTGAGTTCGGTGATATTGACCTGATGTGTCGAGACCACAAATGCGCCGGGACCGCGCCAGTCTTGCAAAATGCGTTTTGCCGTGGAGGTTTGAGCCTGTGCTTTCGCACGGTCGCCGAAGAAGGAGTTGAAGGCGGGCTCGTCTTGCTGCCGCCCGGGGAAAGCCAGCTCGGCCGTCTCGCGAGTGCGGCACCATTGCGAGGTCAGGACTTGTCCAACAGCAACTCCCTGCGCTTTAAAAGTTTCCCTGATGCGCCGCGCTTGGGCTCGGCCGGCCTCATCAAGATTGCGCTGGGTTGCGCAGTCCCCGATCCGCATTCCGTCGGGATCACCCCCGCCCGGTGCGTTGGCATGCCGGAAAAGCACGATGCCCCCTTGCCGCAGTGCCGTCCACGCTGCCTCTTCCGAGGCTTGAGCCGGCATGGCGGCCAATGCGGCCAAGGCCAAGCTGGCGACGTATCGCAGTATTTGGTGCAACACCACCGGCTTAACTCCTGACATCGTACGCGCAACGGAAGCCGACATAGACCGCATAGAAATCCGCGGCCTTCCACTGTGCGCCCTCGGCGCGCGTTTGCCCGGCGCCGTACCACCAGGAGCCACCTGCGGTAAGCGCATCATCGCCGCGCCTGTCGGCGATCCATTCCCAGACATTGGCCCCCATGTCGAAGAGGCCGTTGACACCTTGCTTGGTGGTGCCGACCGCCACATGGCTGCGACGGTTGTTGTTCATGCCGTCGGGCTGATTGCCTACGGGATAGACATAGGCCTGGCCCCTGACGAAGCCGTCTGTCGGTTTGTCACGGCTTTCGGTATAGGCGGCGGAACGCCACTCGACCATCGTCGGCAGGCGGCCGCCGACATGGGCACAATAGCGCGCGGCCTCGTGCCAGCTGATATGCACCGCAGGCTCGTCGTCGGCGCCGGGCTGGCCTTGCGGGCGCTCGTAGCTCCAGCCGCTCCGCCGCGTCCAGCCACCAGAGAATTCGAAGCCGCCACCCTCTCGCTCGGCAGAGGTGGTCAAATTCGTGGCGCGGGCGAAGGCGCGGAACTGGCCGATCGTCACCTCCGTGCGATCCAGTGCGAAGCTGCCAATGCTGACGCGTTCCGGCGGTTGCGAGAGCGATGGTGCGATGGTGACAATCATGACGGCGATGAATGTTGCGATGCGTTGCATGGACAGGTCTCGTCGGAAGCCGAGGTCATGGAAATCCCTCTAGAACGCGATGTCGTTGCCGTCGGGATCGCGGGCGAAAGCGACCTGATAGCCCGGCGGATCAAAGGTGAAAGGGTCCGCGTCCGACCACCTCCGCGCCGAATATTCCCGGCTGTCCTTAAGTTCGTAGGATGTCACTGGTGCCGAAGGGAGATAGATCCATCCAGCATATTCATCCGACATCCACCGGATAACCAGACTATTGGGACCAAGATTTACCCAAAAAGGCAGCGGTTGCAAGCCATGATCCAGAAGGCGCAAAGGCGGGGTACCTGAACGCGCTCGGTTGATGACCTTTCAAACGCCATGGGGATGACTGGGGTGGCCAAGCGTCCGGTCACAGCCAGGCATGCTTCAAGGAACAAGTTTTCTGTGGTTGGATGTCGATTCTGGCGGGTCCGGACAGGTTCTTCAAGCCAGAGCGGGTCAGTTCGCAATTCTACGCTTATGGCGGAGTAAACGTCCGCTCGTATAAAGTCCGGATTGATCCAGAAACAATCAATTCATATATTAAAATCAAATGGCCAGATGACATCAACCAGTAAATCATGCCAAGCGGCTCCACATCGTTGACACTGTGGTTCATACCGAACGGAACGGTGGCACAATGCCTTGGCAGGCCAATGGTGGTCATCCAATCGCTGTCTACGGCTTTCGCACGACCTTCCGTATTTGACACGAAGAAGGATCATCAACGCTGGGGGCCATGAGTAAAGCTGCGCCAGCCCATGCCGTGAAGAGCAAGGCCGAGGCGGCATATAACCACACCGACCTTTTTGAAAACGCCGTGTCTTGATGGTTCGTGGGCTCCAATGCAAACCATCCGCATTCCGGGCTGGAAATTCACTCGACTTGCGGGTTCTGACCGGCTCCAACCGCAACAGAAAGATTGTCCGGTAAAATGGCGGCAAATCCATCTAGCAATGGTTCTCTTGTTTAGATACACTTTTGATATAAACTAAAAAAACACCACAGTGGATCGGTGATAGCTAGTGGTGAAAGGGGGGG
>CAIYZJ010000031.1 GCA_903930675.1 uncultured Hyphomicrobiales bacterium | reverse complement strand
CCTCGCGCAAAGCCGCCAAAATCTTGCGCGCGGTGTCGGCCATCAGGCCGCCATCGGCCTGTTTGTCGCGATATTGCAGCAAAGTCGCCCCGCCGACCGCACTTTGTACGGCCAGTCCGGGCAGGCGGTTGCGCTCGACGGCGACAGGATCAAGCAGGACATAAAGACGGTGATCGACAGGGTTCATGGATAATCCTCGATCCGCATGGACAGGTCATAGGCCAGCCGTTCCGGTGTCAGATTGGCCAGTTCGTCAAGCAGGCGCACGGCAAAACTGCCCGGCCCCTCGGCCTCGCGCGCCGCAATATCCTGCGCAATGCCATAACCGGCAAAGCCGGTGGCCGCCGCCAGAGCGGCATTGTCGGTGACAGCGGCGAGTGCCGCCATGATTGCCGAAAGCGCACAACCGCCGCCGGTGATCATGCTGCCATAGGCATGGCCGTGGGCAAGCGTGATCCGGCCTTGCGCGGTCTCGACAAGGTCCCTGACCCCCGAGATCGCCCGCACGCCGTGTGATGGGCCCAGAGCTTCCGTCTCGGCCTGATTGGCGCGGATGATCGCGGGGTTCAGAGCCAGCAAGTCACGCGCATAGGCCAAGCGATGCGGGGCGCGGTCGATCATCACAGGATCCAGCACCCAGGCTTTGCCGCTTTCGGCCATCACCGGAATCGCCGTGGCAATCGCATGGCGGCGTTCCGCATCCAGAGTGCCCAGATTGACCAGCAAGGCATGGGCCGAGCGGCTGAAATCGGCAATCTCATGGGCATCCGTGCTCATCGACGGCACGGCGCCCACCGCCAGCAGGGTGTTGGCCGTCAGGTTTTGCACCACCGAATTGGTGATGCAATGCACGCGCGGGCCCTGCATTTTCAGTCCGGCCCACAGATCGGCCATGGTTTTGGCCGTGATGGTTTGGGTCAGACTGTTTTGAGCCATTTGATGAAGGTCCTGCGGTCAGGCGGTGCCGAATACCCGTCTGAAGATGGTATCGACATGCTTCAAATGATAGCCCAGATCGAATTTTTCTTCGATTTCGGCATGGCTGAGCGCGGCGGTCACTTCGGGATCGGCCTTCAGCAGCGTCAGGAAATCGCCTTCGCCGCGCCAGACCGGCATGGCATTGCGCTGCACCAGACGGTAGGAATCCTCGCGGCTGACGCCTTTTTGCGTCAAAGCCAGCATCACCCGCTGCGAATGGACCAGACCGCCGAGGCGGTCGAGGTTTTTCTGCATGTTTTCGGGATAGACCACCAGCTTGTCGATGACGCCGGTCAGGCGGGCCAGTGCGAAATCGAGCGTGACGGTGGCATCCGGCCCGATCATCCGTTCCACCGAGGAGTGCGAAATATCGCGCTCGTGCCACAAAGCGACATTTTCCATGGCAGGCATGGCAAAAGCCCGCACCATGCGGGCCAGACCCGTCAGGTTTTCGGTCAATACCGGATTGCGCTTGTGCGGCATCGCCGACGAGCCCTTCTGGCCGGGGGAGAAATATTCTTCCGCTTCCAGCACTTCGGAACGCTGCAAATGGCGGATTTCGGTCGCCAGACGCTCGATCGAGGAGGCAATCACGCCGAGGGTCGCAAAATACATCGCGTGGCGATCCCGCGGGATCACCTGTGTCGAGACCGGCTCGACGCTCAGGCCCATGGCCTTGGCCACATGCTCTTCGACGCTGGGGTCGATATTGGCAAAGGTGCCGACAGCACCGGAAATCGCGCAGGTGGCGATTTCGGCGCGCGCCGCCTTCAAGCGGTCGCGGCAACGGTCGAATTCGGCATAGGCCAGCGCCAGCTTGATGCCGAATGTGGTGGGTTCGGCATGGATTCCGTGCGAACGGCCAATCGTCGGCGTCATTTTATGCTCGAAAGCCCGCCGTTTGATCGCCGCCAGCAGGGCATCGAGATCGGCCAGCATCAGATCGGAGGCGCGCATCAGTTGCACATTGAAGCAGGTGTCGAGCACATCCGAAGAGGTCATGCCCTGATGCACGAAGCGGGAATCAGGCCCGATAAATTCGCCCAGATGCGTCAGAAAGGCGATGACGTCATGCTTGACCTCGCGTTCGATGGCGTCGATTTTTTCGACGTCGAACACGGCAGAACCGCCTTTTTCCCAGATGGTTTTGGCGCTGTCCTCAGGGATCACGCCGATTTTTGCCAGAGCGTCGCAGGCATGCGCCTCGATCTCGAACCAGATGCGGAACTTGGTTTCGGGTGACCAGATGGCGACCATTTCGGGGCGGCTGTAACGCGGGATCATCTGTTGTCCTTACAATGTGGGGCTAGGCCAATCGAATGTGGAATTAGATCTGAGCGGCTTGGGCCGCCTGACGGATCGCGGCAATTTCACGCTTGTAACCGGCCTCGTTGCCGGCTTTGAACACAGCGGAACCGGCCACCAGCACATGCGCGCCGGCTTTGGCACACAGCGGCGCGGTCTCCACCGTCACACCGCCATCGACTTCGAGCATGATGTCACGATCGCCGATCAGATCGCGCACGCGCTCGATTTTTTCGACAACCGGATGGATGAAGGCCTGTCCGCCAAAACCCGGATTGACGGTCATCAGCAACACCAGATCAACCACCTCGAGCACCGGCTTGATTACCGCCACGGGCGTGCCGGGGTTCAAAGCCAGTCCGGCCTTGCAACCCAAGGCGCGAATGGCTTGCAGCGAGCGGTAGGTATGCGCACCCGCCTCGGCATGGATGGTGATCACATCGGCGCCCGCTTTGGCGAATTGCTCCAGATAGGGGTCAACCGGCGCGATCATCAGATGGACATCGAACACCGATTTCGACAGGGGCCGCAATGCGCGGATCACGTCTGCGCCATAGGAGATGTTGGGCACGAAATGGCCGTCCATGACATCGAGATGGATCCAGTCCGCTCCGGCGCGGTCCACCGCCTGCAACTCGTCGCCCAGTCGGGCAAAATCGGCAGCCAGCAGAGAAGGGGCAATCACAATCGGTTTTGTCATAGTCAATGGCGGTAACATTGCTGGCCTTTTGATGCAACGCGCTGAGTTCAATCATCCCCGAAATTTAGTGGATCATCCGGGGTTTTGACATAATTTCAGGCAATTCTCCCCCCAGCCCCGGGTTGGAGGCTTGCGCTTGGCGTGCCAATGGCCAAAATAGCGCCCAAACAGGAGTCGGTGGATATGCAGAAGTCGTTTGATTGTATCGTTCTGGGGGCGGGCATTGTCGGCATTGCCACCGCCTTGCATATTCAGGAAAAGGGTCGTTCGGTTCTGCTGCTCGACAAAAGCGAGGCGGGGGCTGCCACCAGCTATGGCAATGCGGGCATTATCGAAAGTTCGTCGATCTTCCCCCACGCTTTCCCGCAAGATCTCCGGGAAATTCTCTCCGTCACCGGCAATACCCGTCTGGATGTGCGCTTCCACTGGAATGCGCTTTTGGAGGCCGCACCGTTTCTCTTCCGCTATTGGCGCGCCTCGTCACCCGAGCGGCATCTGCAATCGGCCAAGGCGGCCTATCCGCTGATCCAGAATTGCCTGATCGAGCATATGAAACTGGTCAATGCGGCGGGTGCGCAGCATCTGATCCGCAATGACGGCTGGATCAAGCTCTATCGCAACGAGGCGAAATTCGCGCAAGCTGTCAAAGATCTCGACAAGATCAAGCCGTTCGGCGTCAAGCTGGACGTGCTCGACGCCGGACAATTTGCCGCCAAAGAACCGCATGTCAAACAAACGGTGGCCGGTGCGATCCATCTGCTCGATCCCGCCAATGTGACCGATCCGCAGGAATTGTCGCGCGCCTATCTGCGGCTGTTCGAGCAACGCGGCGGTCTGTTTGTGAAGGGCGATGCCCGCTCTCTCGACCAGACCAGTCAGGGCGGCTGGCGGGTCGATACCGTGGAAGGGGCTGTGACAGGCCGCGATGTGGTGGTGGCGATGGGCCCATGGGCGGCTGAAATGGCCAAAACACTGGGCTATTACGTGCCGCTGGGCATCAAACGCGGTTATCACCGCCATTACAAACCCGTCGGCAATGCCGTGCTCAACCATACGCTGTATGATGCCGATTATGCCTATTGCGCGGCACCCATGCTGAAAGGCGTCCGCATCACCACGGGCGCGGAATTTGCCCATCGCGATGCGCCGCCAAGCCCGGACCAGATGAACGCCATCGAACCTTTGGCCCGCGAGACCTTTCCGCTCGGCGAGTCGGTCGAGGTCGAGCCATGGGTCGGTTCAAGGCCCTGCACGCCCGATATGTTGCCGGTGATCAGCCGCGGCGACAAGCACAAGGGGCTGTGGTTTGCCTTCGGCCATTCCCATCACGGTCTGACCCATGCCGCTGTCACGGGTCGCCTGCTGGCCGAGATGATGACGGGCGAAGAAACCCTGTGTGATACCGCGCCCTTCACGATCAACCGGTTTTGATTACGGGCCGAAACGGCTGCGGTAATCGGTGAGCGCATCGCCGAACGGCAAAGCGCGGGCCAGATAGACGCCACGCGCAGTGGCTCGCGCCAGCACATCGGCCGCCGCATTGCATAAATCGGCCAAGCCCGCAGGATCGAGCGGTGTTTCTCCCGCTTTGGCTGTGGAGGCGGCAAACACCGTGTCGCCATCCATCGGGCTATGGGCGGGCCGGATCGCGCGGCCCAGACCGTCTTGGGCCGCATGGGCCAGCCGCTTGCATTGGGCCTTGGTCAAGGGCGCATCGGTCACAATGGCGGCAATCGTGGTGTTCTGGCCCACCAACTGTTCGGCAGGCACATGGCCCTTGATCAGCGGCACCAGCATGGCAGGCGTGACAGAGGCGGGCAGGCCATGGCCGCCGAATTCCTTGTCCTGCTCGTAAGGCGCGGCCCAGAAATACCTGCTCTGGCCCATGGTGACCTGACCGACCGCATTGACCACCACCACCGCGCCGATTGTAAACCCGTTCGGCAAGCGCGCCGAGGCCGACCCCAAACCGCCTTTGAGATCGGCCAATGTCGCGCCCATTCCGGCCCCGTGGCTGCCCAGCTGCATATCTTTGCCCGCCCGTTGCGTGGCGCGCAGGCCCATATCGAAATAGGGGTGGTAGGATGTCGTCTGGCCATTGGCGAAGCTTTTGTCGCCGCCGTTCAGCAGATCGAAAATGATGGCTTGCGGGACAATCGGCACCCTTATAGTGCCGACCTGAAATCCGCGGCCCTTTTGCGCCAGCCCCGCCATCACGCCGCCTGCGGCATCCAACCCAAAGGCCGAACCGCCCGACAGGGCAATCGCGTCGATGCGTTCGACGGTCATTTCGGGTTCCAGCAATGCCGTATCGCGCGTGCCCGGTGCGCCGCCCATGACCGAAATCGAGGCTATGGCAGGGTGTTCGAACAAAACGACGCTGACGCCGGAGGCAATCGCGTGATTGTCCGCCTGACCAAAATAGACACCGGGTACATCGGTTATCAGATTGCGCATTGCTCGAGTGTGCAGGGGATCGGGCGTGCTGGCAAGTCCGTGTCTTGCGTGGTCGAAGGTCAAAACCCTTCTCATCCGTTCGGGGATAGGCTAAACCTCGGCCATGAATAATGTTTCAATCCCCGCAGTGTTTCTGGCCGGTGTTCTCAGCTTTCTGAGCCCTTGCGTGCTGCCGCTCGTGCCGCCTTATCTGACCTATCTGGCTGGTCAAACCGCCGAGGAATTGCTCGACAAAGGCACCAACAAGGCCCGAAAAGAGCTATTTCTGGCTGCTTTCCTGTTCGTTCTCGGATTTTCGACCGTTTTCATCGGATTGGGGGCGACGGCCTCGGCCTTCGGGCAGGTGTTGCGGGCCAATCTCGAATGGCTGTCGGCACTGGCGGGTGTGGCCATTATGGGCATGGGGTTCCATTTCCTCGGCCTGTTCAAATTCGCCTGGCTTTATCGGGAAAAACGCCTGCATATCAACAAGCCGCTCGGTCTTTGGGGCGGCTATGTCATGGGGCTGGCCTTTGCCTTTGGCTGGACACCCTGCATCGGCCCCGTTCTGGCGGCCATTTTGGCGGTGGCGGGGTCGGAGGAAACAGTGTGGCGGGGGGCGGCCTTGCTGGCGGTCTATTCGGCGGGGCTTGGTGTGCCGTTTTTGCTGGCAGCCAGCGCACTCGAAGGTTTTACCCGCCTTGCTGCCCGTTTTCGACGTGCCATGCCGGTTGTCGAACGGGTGACGGGCGTTGCACTGGTGATCACGGGCATTGCCTTTTTGACCGGTGGCTTTGCCGAAATGTCTTATTGGCTGATCGAAACCTTTCCGGCACTGGCCCGATTGGGCTGAGGTATCAAGTCAGTCTCCCGAAAGCGGGCACAAAAAAGGGGCCGCGAACGGCCCCTTTTCGTGAAGCATCGGATGCTTACTTGTTTTCGACATAGGTGACTTTGCCGTTGACGCTCTTCCATGTGTACATGGTGTAGTCAGGACGGGTGATGTCACCTTTCTTGTCATAGGCAATGTCGCCGATGACGGTCTTGAAGGCCTTGCCGGAATGCATGACTTCGGCAACCTTCTTCGGGTCGAGCGACTTGGCCTGTTCGGCAGCCTGCTTGATGATTTCAACAGCCGCATAGCTATACAGGGTATAGGCTTCCGGGTTGAATTTCTTGGCTTCGAACTTGGCAACGACTGCCTTTGCTTCCGGACGATTACGGGGATCGGGCGGGAAGGTCATCAGTGTCCCGGCCACGCCTGGACCGCCGATCGCGGCGAATTCATCCGAGGTGATACCGTCACCCGACATCATCACTGCATTGACGCCCTGATCGCGCATCTGGCGCACAATCAGACCGCCTTCGGTGTGCAGACCGCCCCAATAGACGATTTCAGCACCCGATGCCTTGATCTTTGAGACCAGAGCCGAGAAATCCTTTTCGCCTGTGTTAATGCCTTCATACAGCACTTCTTTGACATTCTTGGCGTTCATGGCTTTTTTGGTTTCGTCAGCCAGACCCTGACCATAGGTGGTCTTGTCATGGACAACGGCCACTTTTTTGCCGGTCAGCTTGGTCACGATATATTCAGCTGCCACGGCGCCTTGCTGGTCATCACGACCGCAGGTGCGGAACACGTTCCACATATTGCGCTCGGTCAGCTTGGGATTGGTTGCCGACGGGGTGACCACGATCATTCCGTTTTCCTGATAGACTTCGGAAGCGGGAATTGTCACGCCGGAGTTGAAGTGGCCAACCACGAACTTCACGCCGTCACCGACGAACTTGTTGGCAACCGACACGCCCTGCTTGGGATCGGACACGTCGTCACCGATGGAGACGGTGATTTTCTGGCCGAGAATGCCGCCTGCGGCATTGATGTCTTCAACGGCCTGTTCGACACCGTTTTTCAACTGTGCACCAAAGGCCGCATTTGGACCGGTGATGGGGCCAGCAACGCCGAGCTTGATCTGTGCATTGGCAAAACCAGCCGAAGCCATCAGGGCTGCGACGGCAATGCCTGTCATCATTGTCTTTTTCATCAAAATCTCCCCTTCAAATAATGGATCTTTTCGATCCTGCGACATGGCACAAACCGCCTTGGCGGTGGAATGTACCCTGTTGGTGGTCGGATGATTGCGCTTTTTGGTTGTCCTGTCACGGTCAAATATGGGGCAAATGATCATCAACCACCACAATTTTTACGAAACACCATCATCCGGAAATTTATTTTCCTTCCTGTGCCGGCTGGTCCCGCTCGGCCCATGAAAACGGGCCGGTGCGGACATAGAGCCAGCGATATTGGCGGGTCATCTGGCCTGCGCGGGTATAGCGGAACCCCATCAGCCCGATCAGCACCAGAACCAGTGTGTCCGCGAGATAGTAATGCAGCGAAAACAGCTTTTCCTGAAACAGCGAGAAGTGGATAAAGCGCACCGCAAAGCCCAAGCCGAACAGCGAGACCACCAGCATTGGCCATTCATGCCAATTGTTGGCCATCGCCTTGCCGGTGGCAAAAGCCCCGCTGCCGCCGAGAAACACGGTCACCAGCAAAAAGACAAACAGTCCGCCTTCATCAAACAAAATTGTGTGCATCATGACCTCAATGGTGTCCGCCTTCGAGATAGGCCGCACGGACCTGCGGATCGGCCAGCAATTCCTTGCCGCTGCCCTGCATGGTGATGGAGCCGTTGACCATCACATAACCGCGATGGGCGAGTTTGAGAGCGTGATAGGCGTTCTGCTCCACCAGAAACACCGTCAGGCCCTCGGTCTCGTTGAGCTTTCTGATCGCCTCGAAAATCTGCTTGGTGATCAGCGGCGCAAGACCCAGCGACGGCTCGTCGAGCAACAGCAGGCGCGGGCGAGACATCAGCGCGCGGGCAATCGCCAGCATTTGCTGCTCGCCGCCCGACAGGGTGCCGCCGCGCTGGTCGATGCGCTCTTTCAGGCGCGGGAATAGCGCGAAGATCTTTGGCAGATCCTCGGTAAAATGACGCTCCTGATCCACCGATGCGCCCATTTGCAGATTTTCCATCACCGTCATGCGCGGAAAGATCCGGCGGCCTTCGGGCGATTGGGCAATCTTCAGACGGGCAATCTCGTGGGTCGGCATGGTGGTGATATCGCGGCCGTCGAACAGGATTTGCCCTTCGCGCGCTTGCGGCTTGCCGAAAATCGTCATCATCAGCGTCGATTTGCCCGCGCCATTGGCGCCGATCATCGTGACGATCTCACCCTGATTCACGGTGATATCGACCCCGCGCAAGGCGACGATCTTGCCGTAATAGGTTTTGACACCGCGCACATCGAGCAGCGGGGGATTGCCTGTCTCAGTCATAGCCCGACCTCCGCTTCCACTGCCGCAACCTCGTCATCATCGACGCCGAGATAGGCGGCAATCACGCGCGGATCGTTGCGGACCTCCTCGGGCGCCCCATCGGAAATCTTGACCCCGTAATCGAGCACGACCACATGGTCCGAAATCGCCATCACCACCGACATGTCATGTTCGATCAGCAACAGCGAGGTTTGCCCGTCGGCCCTGATGCTGGTCAAAAGCGCGTTCAATTCGAGGCTTTCGCGCGGGTTCAGCCCCGCCGCAGGCTCGTCGAGACACAGCAAAACCGGATCGGTGCACATCGCACGCGCAATTTCCAGCCGCCGCTGGTCGCCATAGGGCAGATCGCCGGCAGGATCATCGGCGCGGTCGATCAGGTTGATGCGTTCAAGCCACGCAACAGCCTTGTCGAGCGCGGCTTTCTCGCTCTTCAGGTAGGATTTGGAACCCAGCAGACCGAGGATGCTGTAGCCGGAGGCCAGCATCAGAGGATTGTGCTGGGCCACCAGCAGATTTTCCAGCACCGTCATGCCCTGAAACAGCCGGATGTTCTGGAAGGTGCGGGCCACCCTGGCTTTCCAGTTGATGTGATGGTCGGGCAGGCGTTCGAGCAGATAGGTTTTGCCGTCGGGATGTTTCAGGCCCAACCGTCCTTCGGTCGGTTTGTAAAAACCGGTGATGCAGTTGAACACCGTGGTTTTGCCTGCCCCGTTCGGGCCGATCAGAGCGGTAATCTCGCCTTTACGGACATCGAAGCTCAGGTCGTTGACCGCCACAAGGCCACCGAAACGCATGGTCAGATGTTCGATTTTCAGCAAAGGAGTTGTCATCAGCCGTGCCCTTCCTGAACCATCGAACCGGAAATGGCCTTGCGTTCCTTGTAAATCACCGAAGGATCACGCGTCGAAATCAGGCCGCGCGGTTTCCAAAGCATCATCAGCACCATAGCCACTCCGAAGACAAGCATCCGATATTGCGACGGGTCGAAAGTCGGGCCGAACACCTCTTTGAGGAAATCCAGCTCGCGCAGGATTTCGATCCCGCCGACCAGCGCGATCGAGGCGACAACCACCCCGAACAGGCTGCCCATGCCGCCCAGCACCACGATGGCGAGGATTTGGGCGGATTCGAGAAACACAAAGCTTTCGGGGCTGATAAAGCCCTGACGGGCTGCAAAGAAACAACCGGCAAAACCGCCGAACATCGCGCCGATCGCAAAGGCCGTCAGCTTGGTGATGGTGGTGTTGATACCGAGCGAACGGCAGGCAATTTCATCCTCGCGCAGGGCTTCCCACGCGCGCCCCACCGGCAACCGCCGCAGTTTCAGCGTGACATAGGCCGTCATGAGCGACAGCACCAGAATGACGTAATACAGGAAAATGGTGCGGTAGATCGGGCTGAATTCGAGACCGAACACCGCCGCAAAACCGGTATCGGAGGCATTGAAGGGAATGCCGAAGAAACTCGGACGCGGGATCGAGGACAGGCCCGCATAGCCGTTGGAGAAATCCACCCAGTTGATCAGCACCAGACGGATGATCTCGCCGAAGGCCAAAGTGACAATCGCCAGATAGTCGCCGCGCAACCGCAAGACCGGAAAACCGAGCAAAATCCCCCACAGGGCGGCCAGCAGGCCGCTTATCGGCAGACAAATCCAGAAGGCCCAGACGCCGAGAAACGGAAAGGTTTGCGGGATCACCTTGGTTGCAATCAGGGCATAGGAATAGGCGCCGACCGCATAAAAGGCGACATAGCCGAGATCGAGCAGGCCGGCCAGACCGACCACGATGTTCAGCCCCCAGCCCAGCATCACATAGATCAGGATCTGGATGCCGAAATTGTCGATCCATTTGATCGAGCCGCCCGGACCATGCATGGCCAGCATCATCAAAGGATAGATGGTGATGAAGCCGAAGCCGAGCGGGGCGAGATAGGGTTTGATCAGCGCCAATACACCGGCCGCACCGGCAGAGGTTTGCGGTCCGTGTTCGTTGCGGCGAGAATGCTGGTGCAGGGAAAACAGAAACCGCGCCACAACCACAAGGCCGGTGATGACCAGTGCCATCCACCAGCGTTGTTGCAGCACCAGCTTGTTGGCCATGTCCTGTTCGGCCCGAAAGGCGACAATCGGCACGCACAGGCCGAACGTGACCATGCCTGCAAATCCGGCATCCTTGAGGGCTTGCTTGAGGTTGAACGCGTCGGGTGAAGGGGAATGAGTGGTGTCGGTCATCGCTCAAACCTTCTCGACTTCGGGACGGCCCAGCAAGCCGGTGGGCAGGAACACGAGGGTAATGGCCAGAATGGAGAAAGCCGCCACATCCTTGTAGTCGATCGAGAAATAGGCCGACCACATCGTCTCGATCAGCCCGATCAGCAAACCGCCGATCACGGCACCGGGCAGAGAGCCGATGCCGCCCAGAACGGCTGCGGTGAAGGCTTTGACACCCGGCACGAAACCGTCCGAGAAATTGATCACACCGTAATACATAATGTACATCACGCCCGCGACCGCCGCCAAAGCCGCACCGAGCACAAAGGTCAGCGAGATGGTTTTGTCGACATCAATGCCAAGCAGAGCCGCCATTTTCTGATCCTGCTCGCAAGCGCGCTGGGCGCGGCCCAACGGGGTTTTCTGGACGATATACCAGAACAGGCCGAGCAGAACGGCGGTGACCACCATGATCACAATCTGCTTGTAGCCGATGCCTACGGTATAGCCATTCTCCTCGAAAAGCGGCAGGACCTGCGTAAACATTGGCGGCACCGGCTTGTTGCGCGGGCCCTGAATGACCTGGATGAGGTTGGAGAGCAGGATCGACATGCCGATGGCCGAGATCAGCGGCGCGAGGCGGAACGATCCGCGCAAGGGCCTGTAGGCCGTGCGCTCGATGGTCCAGTTCCACAGTCCGGTGATCAGCATGCCGAGCACCAGAACCAGAAACAGCGCAGGAACAAGTCCGAACCCGAACAGGGTCGTTGCCACCAGCAACAGCAGCAAGGCGATAAAAGAACTCACCATAAAGACGTCGCCATGGGCAAAGTTGACCATGCCGATAATGCCGAACACCATGGTATAACCAATTGCAATCAGGCCATAAATGGAGCCGAGTGTCAGCCCGTTGATGAGTTGCTGTATAAAGATGGCCATCCTGTCGGTCTCTCCCCCTAGGTGATGATCTTGTTGGTTTCGGGATCCCCCCAATAAGATCATCGGAATTTTCACAGTGGTTGTGCAAGCTCAATTTACACAACCTGTGCTATGTGGTCCCCAGCTTGCCAAAGTTCATATGTCCACCACGCCCCTTGCACAGTCAATCGCGCAAAACGGGACCAGCGGTCTCACCGCATCACCAAGCAAAGGACATGCCGCTTTTCTTTTTTGGCACGACTACGCCGTAATGATGTTGTTCGACTCTCTCATAGCAAGGCTTTGTCGATCCGCCAATAGATCAATGCCGCCATGCACAATTTGCATGCCCCGGTACGGGGGCAACAAAGCGGTGGACAGCAGCGCGGAACTGATTAGATTCCGCCTCTGGCGCGCAATAGTCCGGACAGCGCAAGGGAGACTGACTGATGGCAATGACAATGACGGGTGAGGCAATTCTGCCTGCTTTGCAAGCCGATGTATGGGCCAAGCTGAATGATCCTGCCGTGCTCAAAGCCTGTATTCCGGGCTGCCAGAGCCTTGAAACCACTGAGGATAACGGCTTTGTCGCGGTCGCCAAGGTCAAGCTCGGACCGGTCAGCGCGACTTTCAAGGGTAAGGTGCTGTTGAGTGATATCGACGCGCCCAACAGCTATCGGATTTCGGGCGAAGGAGAGGGCGGTGTGGCCGGTTTTGCCAAGGGCGGCGCGGTTGTCAGACTTGAAACCGTGCCTGAAGGCACAAAACTGTCTTATGACGTCGAAGCCCAGATCGGCGGCAAGCTGGCCCAACTCGGAGGCCGTCTGATCAATGGCGTCGCCAAGAAAATGGCTGATGAATTTTTTGCCAATTTCGCCAAAGAAGTGGGTGGCACACCCGCCTGATCCTCGGGTTCGGCAGTGAACGGGCTGGATGACAGCAAAAAAGTCATCCTTATCGCGTTTGACGCACAGAGATGGCTTGACCGGCTCCGTTCCGCGTTTCACACTTGAATCCATCAATAAAGGGTTCAATTCATGTATGATATAAAATCGTGCTTGTCGTGCCGGTGACTTCTGCGCCAAACTGGTGCGGAAGCGGCAGATGATTCAGCAAGGTTATGCGTCAGCAGGTTGGTCACTGGTCAAGAACGAGAATTCGGCAATTCAGGGAGGTTTTCGATGATTTCTGTCTCGATGACAGTAAACGGTAAGGCGGTATCGGCAAAGATTGATCCGCGCACCTTGCTCGTTCAGTTTCTGCGCGAAAATTTATTGCTGACCGGCACCCATGTCGGTTGCGATACCAGCCAATGCGGCGCCTGCGTCGTGCATGTCGACGGCAAGGCGATCAAAAGCTGCACCACGCTGGCGGCTTCTTGCGACGGCACCTCGGTTGTGACCATCGAAGGGCTGGCCCATGACGGTGTGCTGCATCCGATGCAGGAAGCCTTCCGCGAGAATCACGGCCTGCAATGCGGCTTCTGCACCCCCGGTATGATCATGTCAGCCATCGATATCGTGAATCGCAAGGGACATGATCTCGACGAGCACACGATCCGCGAGGAGCTTGAAGGCAATATCTGTCGTTGCACGGGCTATCACAACATCGTGAAGTCGGTGGCGGCCGGTGCGCATGCCATGGCAGGTTCCAAATAAGATTTATCGGGGTGGGGCCATTGCATGTGCGTTTTGCCTTCAGGCAACCAAACAGCGGATGCAATGATCATCATCTCTTTCAATTCCCCATAACGACCTTCGGATCAACCGGGGCTTATTAGGAGGATACACTGATGTCAGCGACCGGTATTGGCGCTCCTGTGCGCCGCAAGGAAGATTTCAGATTCATCACGGGCAAGGGCCAATATACCGACGACATCAATCGTCCGGGCCAGACCCATGCCGCCTTTTTGCGCTCCCCCCATGCCCATGCCAATATCAAAAAGCTCGATATTTCCGGCGCCCAAAAGGCCGAAGGCGTCATTGCCGTTCTGACGGGCGATGATCTGGCCAAGGACGGGGTCGGTGGTCTGATCTGCGGCTGGATGATCCATTCCAAGGACGGCTCGCCGATGAAAGCCGGTGGCCACCCCGCGCTGGCGCAAGGCAAGGTCCGCTATGTCGGCGATCATGTCGCGGTGGTAATTGCCGAAACTCTGGCGCAGGCGCGCGATGCGGTTGAAAAAATCCATGTCGATTACGAGTTGCTCAAGCCCGTCATTGATATGGCCCATGCCACCGACAGCGGCTCGCCCGTCATCCATGATGTCGCTCCCGACAATCAGGTCTATGATTGGCACTTGGGCGACAAAGGCGCGACGGAAGCGGCCTTTGCCAAGGCCAAACACGTCACCAAACTCGATATCGTCAACAACCGCCTGATCCCCAATGCGATGGAGCCGCGCGCGGCGATCGGCGATTATGACTCCGGCAATGACGCTTTTACACTCTACACCACCAGCCAGAACCCGCATGTGGCGCGTCTGGTGCTGTCGGCCTTTATCGGCATTGCGCCCGAACACAAGCTGCGGGTGATTGCACCTGATGTCGGCGGCGGCTTCGGATCCAAGATTTTCATCTATGCCGAAGAAACCGTCTGCGTCTGGGCTGCCAAAAAAGTCGGCCGTCCGGTGAAATGGACCGGCGACCGCACCGAGGCCTTTCTGGCCGATGCGCATGGCCGCGACCACATCACCCATGCCGAAATGGCGATGGATGACAAAGGACACATTCTCGGCCTGCGGGTGAAAACCAAAGCCAATCTCGGGGCCTATCTGTCCACCTTCTCCAGCTGCGTGCCGACTTATCTGTATGCACCGCTGCTGTCTGGCCAATACAATATTCCGGCGATTTATGTCGAAGTGGAAGGGCTTTATACCAATACAGCCCCCGTGGACGCCTATCGCGGGGCGGGCCGTCCCGAAGCCACTTTCGTGATCGAGCGGATGGTGGAAGTGGCAGCGCGCGAAATGGGGCAGGATCCTGCCGCCTTCCGCCGCAAGAACTTCATCAAGAGCTTCCCGCACCAGACACCGGTCATCATGGCCTATGATACCGGTGATTACGGGGCGTCGATGGATCTGGCACTCGAAATGGCCGATTACAAAAACTTCGGCAAGCGCAAGCGTGACAGTGCCAAAAAAGGCATGCTGCGCGGCATCGGTTTCTCGGCCTATATCGAGGCTTGCGGCATTGCGCCTTCGGCGGCTGTCGGCTCGCTCGGTGCGGGTGTCGGCCTGTGGGAATCGGCCGAGGTGCGCGTCAATCCGGTCGGCACGGTCGAAGTGCTGACAGGGTCGCACAGCCACGGGCAGGGTCACGAGACAACCTTTGCGCAATTGGTCTCCGACCGTCTCGGCATCGGCATTGATCAGGTCGCCATTGTCCACGGCGATACCGACAAGGTGCAATTCGGCATGGGCACCTATGGGTCGCGCTCGGGAGCGGTCGGCATGTCGGCCATTTCCAAGGCGCTCGACAAAGTGGTGGCCAAGGCCAAAAAGGTTGCCGCCTATGCGCTCGAAGCCTCCGAAGGCGATATCGAGTTCAAGGATGGCCGTTTCTCGGTGGCTGGTACCGACCGCTCGCTGGCTTTTGGCGAAGTGGCGTTGCAGGCCTATATCGCGCATAAATTCTCCGGTCAGGATCTCGAGCCGGGGCTGAAGGAAGGCGCGTTTTACGACCCGACCAATTTCACCTTCCCCTCGGGTGTGCACATCTGCGAGCTGGAAATCGACCCCGATACCGGTGTCACAACCATCGAACGCTGGACGGCGGTGGATGATTTCGGCAACATCATCAATCCGATGATTGTCGAAGGGCAGGTGCATGGGGGGATCGCGCAAGGGATTGGTCAGGCACTGCTGGAAGGTGCGCATTATGATGCCAACGGCCAGCTGGTGACGGCAAGCTATATGGATTATTGCATGCCGCGCGCCGATGATTTGCCGAGCTTCGATATCGGCATCACCACAACGCCTTGCACCACCAATCCTTTGGGGATCAAGGGCTGTGGCGAGGCCGGCGCGATTGCCGCCCCTCCGGCGGTCATCAATGCCATCACCGATGCGCTGGGACATGAAAACATCGCCATGCCGGCTTCACCGCAGGCTGTCTGGCGGGCGGCACAGAAATCCTTGCACAAGCTCGCTGCGGAATAAGGCGATTATCGAGAGATTTGCCCGAAACGGGCTTTGAGGAATTGGGAGATTCAAGATGTACGCTTTCGCCTATCAACGTCCTGCCACCGTGCGTCAGGTGCAATCGGCCCTCGGCAAGCACGAGGATGCCAAAATTCTGGCCGGCGGCCAGACCCTGCTGCCCACCATGAAACAACGTCTGGCACAGCCTTCGGCTTTGATCGATCTCGGCCATGTCGCGGGCCTGACGGCCATTGAAAAGAAGGGCCGCAATATCGTGATCGGCGCGATGGCCCGTCATGCCGATGTCGCGACCTCCGAATTGGTGCGCGAGGCCATTCCGTCGCTGGCGGCCCTTGCGGGCGGCATCGGTGATCCGGCCGTGCGCAACCGTGGCACGATTGGCGGTTCTGTTGCCAATAACGACCCCTCGGCCGATTATCCCGCCGCTGTGCTGGCTTTGGGGGCCACCATCGTGACCAACAAGCGCAAGATTGCGGCAGCTGATTTCTTTCAGGGCATGTTCACCACCGCGCTGGAAGACGGCGAAATCATCACCAAGATTTCGTTTCCGGTGCCCGCCAAGGCGGCCTATGTGAAGTTCCCCAATCCGGCCTCGCGCTATGCGATGGTTGGCGTGTTCGTGTCCAAAAAGGGTGCGGATGTGAAAGTGGCTGTCACCGGCGCCAGCAATGAAGGCGTGTTCCGCGCCGAGGGGCTGGAAGCCGCTTTGAAAGCCAAGTTCAACCCGAAAGCCGTTGAAGGCGTGGCGGTGGATGGCAGCAATTTCATCTCGGACATTCACGGCACGGCTGATTACCGCGCCAATCTGGTGTCTGTCATGACCAAGCGGGCTGTGACCAAAGCGCTCGGCAAATAAGCATTTTGCCCATAAGGATTGCAGGCGGGCCGTCGGGCCTGCCTGTTGATCCCTGACTGTCGATGATGCCTTGGTGCGCCGGTGCCAAGGTATTTTACTTTTTGTCTTGTCTTCCAGATGTCCCTATCCGGTCCCTTGAAATGTCCGGAATGATGTGAGTAGGAGCCGCCCTTCATGATCCGCGCTGTCCCGGCCTCGATCGACGACACCCAGACCCAATTGTCGCAAACCGGCTATGTCGCAGACCGCGCTTTGGCAACGGTTGTCTATCTCGCTCTCAAAATGGGCCGTCCTTTGTTGCTGGAAGGCGAGGCGGGCGTCGGCAAAACCGAAATCGCCAAATCGCTTGCCACCATGCTGGGCCGCAAGCTGATCCGCATGCAATGCTATGAGGGCCTGGATGTCGCTTCCGCCGTCTATGAATGGAATTAT
>CAIYZJ010000030.1 GCA_903930675.1 uncultured Hyphomicrobiales bacterium | reverse complement strand
GGCAGCCGATTTCCGGCGTCAACACTTGTTCAGGCCGCAAGATTTTTGCTTTTGCTCCGCATCCTGCATCCCGCTGAAATCATCCACAGTTATGGGGCACCGGTTTGACAAGACAGCACTTATTTAAAGTTGTATAAATAAAAATAATCAATTTATAGTAGTATTATTAATCAGTAATTTTATTTTTATTTTTTTAATTGACTTTTGTTCTTATTTTTTTAATTTTATTCATAAAATTATATCAATTTTTTCCCACAATAAAAAACAATAGGATTTCTGATTGTGGGATTGTTATCTTATGTGTCTGATCTGTCTGGATTATCGTATTTTTCATTGATTATTTAGAGCGCGCTCATGCAAAAAAGCACTTTTTCCACTCCCTCCCCAACAGCTCTTCTTGTGCTGCTCGGCGCCACTCTCTTCACCATCCAAACAGGCGCGGCGCAAGTGACCACGAATACGCTCAATACAAGCGCGAGCAGTGGCGGGACGAGTGTGGGAGGTTCGGGGTTTGCGTCAACGACCAGCCTCAGCGGATCGACGATCGGCACCTTGAATATTTCACCGAATGGTTCAGCTGTGACATTGCCGGACGGGACATTCAATGGAAGAGAGACAGTTACGCAAATTAATCCGGGCACACTTACTTTCAACAGCTCAACCTCCACATCTGCATGGACAATAAGCAAGATCGGTACAGGCATCGGCGCGATTATGATAAACGGCTCTATTACAGCCACCGGATCGACTGTTTTCCCGTTAGGCACTGCTCCAAAATTAACGATGATACGCACCTACCCCGAACACTTGACACTCAGCCAAACTATGGCCTCCCAACAGGCCAGCCGCTTCAATGCGATGACCGGCATGCAGGCACAGCGGTCTGTGACTGGCCGGACGGAGACGGCTCCGGCTTTTACCGGCAGCGATATGCTGTTGGGTTACACGGCCCAGCCGCGCAAAGGCGCCGCCGACAAGGCGTTTTCGAAAGTGGATCAGAATGCGACGCAGCCGCCGGCCGCGACTGCTACTTGGCGGGTCTGGGCCATTCAGTTCGGGTCCAGCGAAACTGTTGCCCCTAAAGCGAGCATCAATTCACCAGCCTCGTCCAGCCATAATTGGGGTGCGATGACGGGGTTCGAAGCGATCCTGTCGCCTGCGCTGGTGGTGGGTGTTGCGGTGGGTGGATCGGTCGCGCCCTATTCCATTGCGTCCCATGCCGCCTATGGACAGGCGACGGGTGGACAAAGCAGCCTCTATTCCTCCCTCACCATCGACCGTTTCATAATCTCCGGTGCCGTGGGTTACGGCCTGCAACACACCAAGGCCAGCCGCGCAATCGCCCTATCGGGCAGCACAACGGAAGTGCTGACCACTAAAAACACAACCGATGTGTTTTCGGGCTCAGTGGAAGCAGGCTATCGTCAGCCTTTCGGTGCTTATACGGTCATGCCCTTCGCCAATATCGAACCCGCTATCCTGCGGCAGCATGGAGCAACCGAGAGTTCCAGTGCGGGGAGCAGTTCATCACTCATTACGGCCTATCTGTCGCGTGAAACAGTCGCTTTGCCGGCCTCGCTTGGCTTGCAGATCGAACGAGCCTTCCCTGTCACACAGGAGTGGAGCGGACAGGCCGAATTGCGGTCCGCCTGGGTGCATGAATTCAGACCGGATCGCAACAGCAGCTTCCGTTATATTTTCGGACCTGCCTATAGTTTCACCGCCCACAACAAGGTGCCCGACGACAATCTGGCGCGCATCTCGGCGACCCTGTCTTTCACCCGCAACAAAGACCTGAACCTGTTTACCCGTTTCGATACCGACCAATCCCCGCGCCTGCGCAGCTATACCGGACAGGCTGGGTTCAAGCTGGCGTGGTAGGTTAACACGCTCATCATTCCCGCAACAGGCGATGCACAAAACGGGGTGACCTCGGGATCGCTCATTTGTTTTGGGTTGCGCGGTTTGCCCCTCTCCCTTTTGCCTTGATTATGGTTATAATGGGATTGTGTTGTCATCAGGTGTATAGCGCGTGAAGTTGCCTTTTGTTCCTTCTGCCTCCTTGAACCGGCCCTTGCTGTTGCGAGCGGGCGCGGGATTGCTGATTGTTTTGTGGCTGGGGGGATCCAGCTACTGGTTGGCCGATGACATCGTGGCCCAACGCAACGCAACGCCCGAAGAAGCCTTGGTCCTGCGCTGGCATTTAGGCACAACCAAGCCCGAACCCGGTAAAATCGACCCACCGAAGCCCGAACAACCCCCCGCCAAAAGCCAGAACATCAATGACCTGTTCTCGGTGCGCAAAGGAGGGGTGGATTCATTTGACCCCTTGAGCCGCAACACACCTGCCAATGCGCCCATTATGGTGGCCGATTGGCCGCGCCGTATTCTGGCGGGAGCGGCCATTGCCTCGGTGCCGCTTCTGAGCCTGATCGGCTGGCTGGTCATGTTGCTGCTGGACCGCCGCAAAGCGGCCCGCCTGATTGTCGAAGCCGCCGAGGCCAAGAGACAACGTGAGATCGAATTCAAGAAATCATTCTCTCCCAAACGCCCTGTCAAACATTACCAAAGCAAAAATCGTCCGAGATCATGACATGAAAAGTTTTCGTATTCTGATTGTATTTTCAATCCTGTATTTGCTGATTCATAAGCTTTTTATTGATTAATACGCGGTTTGAGAGTTGATATTCATTGAAATTCCCTTTTTTTGTGGCAAAACAGCCCGAACCAACAAGTTGGCCCCAACAGCAAGGCAAACTTAAAAATCCAATTGTATCAAGATTAATTACAAGCACAGATTGCATTGCCCCCTGATCCTGCTAACCTCTCCGCAGACTTTTTGGGGGGATCGACCATGGAATTCGGACAATATTTCGGGCTGACAGGACTGGCTTTTTTCGTCCTGTTTATTCTTGAGGAATTACTTGGCTACCCGTTCGAGGCCAAACGATAAATCATTATCGCCGACGGTCTGTCGCAAGACAACCGGAAGCCTTCAGCTGAATTGCGCCTGCATCGCGGCCAGATGCCGGTAGGAGTTTTTCTGTGCCTCGTGATCATACAGCGCGCAGGCCACCATCAATTCATCGGCTCCGGTATGGTCGACAAAACCATGCAAGGCCTGACGCACGGTGTCGGGCGAACCGACAAACGAACAGGCCAGCATGCGCGAGGCCTGTGCTTTTTCGGCAGGTGTCCAATAGGTCTCGATGTCGTCGATCGGCGGCGGCAATTTGCCGCGTTTGCCGCGCAACATATTGGTGCTGCGCTGCTGCAAAGTGGTGAACAGATGGCGCGCCTCGGCGTCGGTCTCGGCAATCACCACATTCACCCCGACCATGGCATGGGACTTGGCCAGTTGCCCGGAGGGACGGAACGTCTCGCGATAGATCTGCAGCGCCTGCATCAGCGCATCGGGGGCAAAATGCGAGGCAAAGGCATAGGGCAGGCCCAGCATCGCCGCCAGTTGCGAGCCATACAGGCTTGAACCCAAAATCCACAACGGCACCTGACAATCGGTGCCCGGCACGGCCTGAATCCGCTGGTCGGGCTGCAACGGACCCAAAAAGGCCTGCAATTCCAGCACATCATTGGGAAAGTCTTCGGCTGCATTGGGATCGCGGCGCAAAGCGCGCAGGGTCATCTGGTCGGTGCCGGGGGCGCGGCCCAAACCGAGGTCGATCCGTCCGGGATAGAGCGATTCCAGCGTGCCGAATTGCTCGGCAATCACCAGCGGCGAATGATTGGGGAGCATGATCCCGCCTGCCCCGACGCGGATCGTCGAGGTGCCGCCCGCCAGATAGCCCACCACCACCGACGTGGCCGCCGAGGCAATGCCGACCATATTGTGGTGTTCGGCCACCCAATAGCGTTGATAGCCGAGGCTTTCGCACCATTGGGCCAGTTCGAGTGATTGGCGCAGGGCATCGCGCGGGGTCTTGCCTTCAGAAACGGGAACCAGATCGAGAACCGAAAACGCTGTCATCATGCCACCTTGTGCTTGGTCTTTACCATAGGCGGAAAGCGCGGGTGATCAAGACCCGTTTTGTGTGGAATCCAGCGACGATCAGCCCGCTCTGCAGACCAGCCAGAGTCGATATCGGGGGAAACGACAATAAAACCTTGCACTCCGACAGCATTTTGCTAGATTGAAGCTCTGGTCTTCGGGGATCGGGCGCGGACAACTTGGCAAGCGCAGAGCATTTCAGGCTCTTCATCCCCGATTGCGTATCGATCGCGTTTTGTATTTTTGTGATTGACCGATCTTTTGATCCGTATCGCTTGTACTTATTTTTGTTCCTGCGTTGTCCTGTCCTCTTTTGACAAGCAAAGCCATCATGACATTTTCAGAACAGATGAATTCCGTTTCCGCATCCGACGAGACCACTGCTTCCCTGCCGATCAGTGATGAAGCGGTGACAGCGGCCACCGACGCACTGTCGCTGGTTGATCTCGCCTCGCACAAAACCATGGAAGAGGCCCTGCCCTTTACGGTGGAATGGGCGGGCACCAGCTACCGCATTTTCGTGCCGCGCAGCGTGCTGGAAGATCTGGATCACGCCACATCCTACCGGCAGGACGAGCAACTGGTTGCCGCTTTCAAGCGCAACGAGGAACTGATCCTCAAACGCACATTGGCGGTGCTGGAAAAAGGCCGTGGCCGCTGGGGCACGGTTTTGCTCAAGCAATATGATTTTCCGGAATTGTTCCAGTAACAGCCGAACCTGTCAGCAGATCCTGTTAGCAGAAGCATGGCAGGGTTTTCCCCTGCCATGTTCTATCCTCACAGCGTCAATGGACATGCCCCGTATGACCGCCGCCCGCACCGGCAGGCGGGGTTGCACGGTTGCCGCCCATGCCTTCCACCCTGAATTCGACGGAGACCGGTCCGGCTTTTTCAAACACAAGCCGGCCTTTCAAAACCTCGCCCTCGACCAAGGGACGCTTGGGTTTCAAAAACATCAGATGGAATGAGCCGGGCTTGAAGTCCACCGTCTCGCCCGGCTTGATGGTCAGGCCATCGGGCAGCGCCCGCATGGTCATCACGCCGTCTTTGGTCGCCATTTCGTGAATTTCGGTCAGATCGGCAATCTCGACAGAGGCCGACACCAGACGGTCGGCCTGCTGGCCCTGATTGGTGAGGGTGAGATAGCCGCCCGCGACCGGCGCACCGGCGGGGGTGACACGCGAACGCACAGCTGTGATCACCATGCTGCCAGCCTTGACCGCTTGCGGGGCAGCGCCCTGCGCGGCCAGCACCAGCAGCGAGGGAGCGGGAGATTTCAGATCGTGCGGCTTCTGGTTGGCCGCAGGAATCTCGACCCAATCATTCCGCCCCTTTTCGCATGATTGAACGACGGGGAAAAACAACCGCGTATCGGCAGGCACATCCCTGGCGATAAAGGCCTGAAAGGTGAATTCGTCATAATACGCATCGGGCAGATTGCCGCCCGCCCAAGTGATCTCGCGCACGCCTTCGGTCAGCTTGCCGTGATAATAATCATAGGGCTTGGCATAGGTTTTGGTTTGGGTGGTCAGCGTCCAACCGGCTTTCGGCATCGGTTTGACGGCAATCACCCCGTCGGGAATGGTCACGGTCAGGCGCGTTGTGGCCGTTTGCTCGCAACCATGGCCGATTTTGATCACGGCTTTATAGGCAGCGTTGGCATTGGCCTTGTCCTGTTCCAGCGTGGCATGGGCCAGCACGGCGGTTTGGGAGGCAAGCATTAAAGCAGACGCAGCACACAGGCTGCGGATCAGATGTGGAATGACAGACATAAGGGTTTTCCATTGGCTTGATTGAATGACAAGCGGCTTGCCTCGGCAAGCCGGAGGATCAGATCACAGCAATGGAACGGGGCGGCGCGCGCGGCGGATGGCGGTGACCGCCCGAGCGTTCGGGCGGGGGAAATCCGTCTGCCAATCCGGCATCAAAATTTTGCGTGCCGATCTCGCGCACCACGGGCAGAACCTCGCCGCCCCCGCGCAGGGGAACGGCAAGCCACGACGCAGCAGACAGGCAGCCCTGCTCGCAACAGGTCATACCGGCAGGTTGGGCCGGTCGGTCGTCCGGCGCGGCAACATGCTCATGCGACAGACAGATCACCGCCAGCGAGCGGTCACCCGCCAGCGTCACGCCTGCCAGCGCATGCAACGGAGCGACAAGCGCCTGCACCACCAGCACATAGGCCAGTGCCACCCCGAGCAGGGAGAACCAACGGCGCGACATGGGGTGTGCGGATGCGGACATGCCCTATGTCATACTGCAAAATCCGTCAGGATGAAACAGGGCAAACCGTGCCAAACACTCAACGCCGTGCTGGTTTTCCGCTGTAATTGCACAATTTTGCCAGACGGGCCGACAATTCCGCCCGCAATTCCTGCTCGCTCTGGCGGTAGAAACTTGTATCGATCCGCCCGGCGGGCAAAGCCTGTTGCGGTCGGGGAGAACAGATGAGCGGCAAATGCCAAACCGTATTGCGCACAAGGCGCGTCCCAGAACTGATCATGGTGAATTCATCTTTGAAAATAGAATGTGAAAATCAACGGGATCACAAACATGCCCAAACGGCACACAAAGCAGGGGCATCAAAGCCCGTGCACAACCCATCAAAACAGAATCAAAAACCGCCTTCAAAAAGCGGACACGTCAACAATGGAGCCATCATGCCAAAGGGGGCTGGGTGATACAACCGATCAAAACGTGAATTTTTGCATAATTAAAACCATAGGTTGTATTTTTGCCGGAATGGCATTTTGTCTCCTTGCCCGACGCAGGTGCCGGCGGGCATGATGGCGGCTTGTCATCGTCTCGCGCGAATGGAGCCTGCCTGCCATGCTGATTTTTGACGGCCATAATGACTGCCTGTTGCGCCTGCACCAATCGGGCGTGGCGGAGCCTGAAAAACTGTTTTTCAGCCCCGAGCCCCATGGCCACCTCGATCTGGCGCGCGCCCGCAAAGGGGGATTTGCCGGCGGCTTTTTTGCCATTTATGTGCCCGCCCGAAAAACAGCGGGCGGAGCCGATGCGGGCATGACCTCATCGACCTACAATCTGGCGTTGCCCGCCCCGCTCGAGCGTGCCTATGCCAGCGAGGTCACGCTGGCCATGGCGGGCATTTTGCTGCGGATTGCCGAACAGTCACAGGGCGAAGTGGTGATCGTGCGCTCGGGCGCGCAACTGGCCGAGACGATTGCCGCGGGGAAAATCGCCGCCATTTTCCATATCGAAGGCGCGGAAGCCATCGACCCCGATTTGCTGATGCTGGATGTGCTCTATGAGGCCGGATTGCGGTCGATCGGTCCGGTCTGGAGCCGCAACAATATTTTCGCCCATGGCGTGCCCTTCCGCTATCCCAGTTCGCCCGATATCGGGGAAGGGCTGACCGCGCTTGGCAAAAACCTGATCCGCCATTGCAACCGCAAGCGCATCCTGATCGATCTGTCGCATCTGAATGAAAAGGGGTTCTGGGATGTCGCGGCCCTGTCCACCGCCCCGCTGGTGGCCAGCCATTCCAATGCGCATGCGCTGTCGGCGCAATCGCGCAATCTGACCGACAAGCAACTGGATGCGATCCGCGACAGCCGCGGTCTGGTCGGCGTCAATTATGCCACCGCCTTTTTGCGCCGGGACGGACAGCGCACGCCCGACACGCCGCTGTCAGATATCGTCCGGCATGTGGCCTATCTGGTCGAACGCCTCGGCGAGGACAAGGTCGGGCTCGGGTCGGATTTTGACGGAGCGGTCATCCCTGCAGCCATCGGCGATGTCGCGGGCCTGCCCAAACTGGTCAAAGCCCTGCGCGCCCACGGCTTCGACGAGGCCACTGTGGAAAAAATTTGCTGGCGTAACTGGGTGGATGTGATCACCCGCACCATCGGTTGAGGCCCGAACAGCAAAAACAGATTTAATCCTCTATAAAGGAAAAATTGTTCTTATTGTCGAACTCTACCGACAGTGCTATGAGATAGCTCGGTCAAACACAGTACCTGTATCAAGAGCGCGAAGGAGTGCACCATGTCGAAACCGAGCCACAATCCTGCCTGGCATCTCGACACGATGATGGTGCATGAAGGCACGCACCGTTCCAGTTTCGGTGAAACCTCCGAGGCGCTGTTTCTGACGCAGGGCCATGTCTATGACAGCGGCGAACAATGCGAGGCCCGCTTCAATGATTCCGAGCCGGGCTTTATCTATGCCCGTTTTTCAAACCCGACGGTGGCGATGTTCGAAGCCCGCATGGCGGCGCTGGAAGGCGCGGAAGCGGCGCGCGCCACCGCCTCGGGCATGGCAGCGGTGACGCTGAGCCTGATGGGGCAGGTCAAAGCGGGCGATCATGTGGTCGCCGCGCAAGCACTGTTCGGCTCGTGTCGCTATGTGATCGAAGAATGGTTGCCGCGCTTCGGAGTCGAAACAACGCTGGTCGACGGGCCCGATCTGGCGGCATGGCAGGCTGCGGTCAGACCCAACACCAAAGCATTTTTTCTCGAAAGCCCTTCCAATCCCAGCCTCGAAATCATCGATATTGCGGCTGTGGCCCAAATTGCCCATGCGGCGGGGGCGACGTTGACGGTCGACAATGTGTTTGCCACCGCGCTGTGGCAAAAGCCGTTGACCCTCGGGGCCGATTGCGTTGTCTATTCGGCCACCAAACATATTGACGGTCAGGGCCGTTGTCTCGGCGGGGTCATTCTCGGCTCGCAGGAATTTATAGATACCTATATCAAAACCCCGTTGCGCCAGACCGGTCCCGCCATGTCGCCCTTCAATGCCTGGGTGATGCTGAAAGGGCTGGAAACCTTCTCGCTGCAGGTCGAACGCCAGACGCGTTCGGCGTCAGAGCTGGCCGATGCGCTGGCCGGACATCCCGCCATCACGAAACTGATCTATCCCGGCCGAAAGGACCACCCGCAGGCCGCGCTGATCGCCAAGCAAATGAGCGGCGGTTCAAGTCTGATCGCACTAGAGATCAAGACCGGCAAGCAAGGTGCCTTCCGTTTCATGAACGCGCTTGAGCTGATCAAGATTTCCAACAATCTAGGCGATGCCAAAAGCCTGATTACCCACCCCGCCACCACCACACACCAGCGCTTTACACCCGAACAGAGAGAGATGATGGGGGTCGGCGAAGGCTTGGTGCGGCTGTCGGTTGGTTTAGAACATCCCAAAGACCTGTTGGCCGATGTATTACAGGCTTTGGCACGCGTCTAAACCAAAAGTTGCATGGCTTAGACAGCATAGCAACGAACCTTGCACGCTAAAAAAAATTCTATTACACTTGGGCTATCGACTTGGCTTGACTGCTGGGCCGCTTTTCTTATCGAACGGCGCACGCTTCAGACTCTCTGGCTTGATCGAATAACCCGCAGGGGCGCGAATGCCCTGCACCTGAAGTGTACTTGATAGAGAAAGGTCGGCGCCATGGAACAGGGCACCGTTAAGTGGTTCAACGAGCAAAAGGGCTACGGATTCATCCAGCCTGACAACGGCGGCAAAGATGTGTTCGTGCACATTTCGGCCGTCGAGCGCGCAGGTCTGCGCGGCTTGAAGGACGGACAGAAGATCGGTTACGAGCTGGAATCAGATCGTCGCACCGGTCGTCAGTCGGCTGTGAACCTGCAGGTTCAGTAAGCGCAAAGCTTACGGCTTGCAATCAGCCAAATAGGACTGAAAAGCGCACCTCGAGTGCGCTTTTTTATTGTCATGTTCCGGTTTGCGCCTGCAGCGTCGCCTTCACACCATTTGCAAACAGGCTGTCGAGCGCCTTGATCACCGGAGCGGCAAAGCGCGGATCAAGCGGCAGATCGGCACCGAAAATCGCCTCGATCGACAACAGGGAGCGGGCAAGCTTTTCACTGTCACGGCCCGCGGCATCGGCGTGCTGGCGCAACTCCTGGGCGAGCGGATCACGCACATCGATGGGCTGGCCCTGCTCGTCCACCCCCGTCACATAACGCATCCATGCCGCCACAGCCAAGGCGATCC
>CAIYZJ010000029.1 GCA_903930675.1 uncultured Hyphomicrobiales bacterium | reverse complement strand
CCTCGCCGTCCCGGAGAGCCAGTCGCGCCGTCGCCTCGCCCGTGCTGCCGAGCCCGGAGCCGCGCGCGACCAGCGTCGCCTCGTCGGGCGGCTCCAGCCGGGTGTACTGACCCATGATCTCGGCCTTCGTCGATTTCCGCGAAGAGGTCGTGTCCCGCCGCACCAAGTTCCTGCTCGGCAAGGCGCGCGACCGTGCGCATGTCCTGGTGGGTCTGGCGATTGCTGTGGCCAATATCGACGAGATGATCCGCATCATCCGTTCCGCGCCCGATCCGCAATCGGCACGCGATGCCCTGATGGGGCGTGATTGGCCTGCCTATGACATGGCCCCGCTGGTGGCTTTGATCGACGATCCGCGCCATCCGGTGTCGGATGCGGGCATTGTGCGCCTGTCTGAAACGCAGGCCCGCGCCATTCTCGATCTGCGCCTGCAACGCCTCACGGCTTTGGGCCGCGATGAAATTGCCGAAGAATTGAATGCTTTGGCCGTTGAAATTGCCGATTATCTCGAAATTCTGCGCTCGCGTATCCGCATCATGGAAATCGTCGGCAATGAATTGGCCACCATCAAGGCCGCGCATGCGACCCCGCGCCGCACGATTATTGTCGATTATGATTCCGATGTCGATGACGAGGATCTGATTGCGCGTGAAGAGATGGTCGTGACGGTCTCCCATGCCGGTTACATCAAGCGCGTGCCGCTTTCCACCTATCGGGCGCAGCGTCGCGGCGGCAAGGGCCGTTCGGGCATGGCGACCCGTGACGAGGATTTCGTGGCCCGCCTGTTTGTGGCCTCGACCCATGCACCGGTGCTGTTCTTCTCCTCGCGCGGGCGGGTCTACAAGGAAAAAGTCTGGCGGTTGCCGCTGTCCGCACCGCAGGCGCGCGGCAAGGCGCTGGTCAATATGCTGCCGCTCGAAGGTGACGAGCGCATCAACACCATCATGCCTTTGCCGGAAAACGAGGCGGATTGGGACAAGCTGGACGTGATGTTTGCCACGCGTGACGGCAATGTCCGGCGCAACAAGCTGTCGGATTTCGTCAACGTCAACCGCGCCGGCAAAATCGCCATGAAGCTGGACGAGGGCGATGCCATTGTCGATGTGCAGATGTGCACCGACCGTGACGATGTGTTGCTGACCACCACCAAAGGGCAGGGAATCCGCTTCTCGGTCGACGAGGTGCGGGTGTTCAAAGGCCGCGATTCCACCGGTGTGCGCGGTATTTCGCTGGCCAAAGAGGATCACGTCATCTCGATGGCGATCCTGCGCCATGTCGATGCCACCGCCGAGGAACGCGCCGCCTATATCAAAATGCGCCGCGCGGTCACCGGTGAAACCACGGCGGACGAGGTGGAGACCGAGGTCGAGGACACCGGTCTGCCCGAAACCAGCCTGTCACAAGAGCGGTATGCCGAATTGTCCGCGCTGGAACAGGTGGTGCTGACCATCTCCCAGAACGGCTATGGCAAGCGCACGGTCGCCTATGAAATCCGCACCACCGGTCGTGGCGGCAAAGGCATCGTCACCATGATCGTCAATGACCGCAACGGCCCGATTGTCGGCTCTTTCCCTGTCGAAACCAGTGACCAGATCATGCTGGTAACCGATGGCGGCCAGCTGATCCGTTGCCCGATCGAGGGCATCCGTATTGCAGGCCGCAACACGCAGGGCGTGATCGTGTTCAACACTGCCGATGACGAAAAGGTTGTCTCGGTGGAACGCGTGACCGATACCGGCGAGGATGACGAGGCAGGCGACGCTCCGGCCGAGGCCGGTGACGACGCGCATCCTTCGACCGATGTGCCGGATGCGGGCTAAGGCCCGTATCTGCGGGGATATGGATGAGAAGGGGGGCAAGCATGAGCCAGACAACCCGCCGCACCGCTTATTATGCGGGTTCGTTCGATCCTGTCACCAATGGCCATGTCGATGTGCTGGTGCGCGCTTGCGGGCTGGCTGACCGGCTGGTGGTCGGCATCGGCATCCATCCGGGCAAGACACCGCTGTTTTCGGCCGATGAGCGGGCCGAGATGATCACCGCCTCGATTTCTGAAGCTGCCAAGACGGCAGGCACCGAAATCAGCATTGTCACTTTTGCCGATCTGGTGGTGCATGCGGCGCGGCGCGAGGGGGCCACTCTTCTGGTCCGCGGCTTGCGCGACGGCACCGATCTTGACTATGAAATGCAGATGGCGGGGATGAATGCGGCGATTGCGCCTGATATTCAGACGGTTTTTCTGCCCGCCTCGCCGATGGTGCGTCCTATTACTGCCACATTGGTGCGCCAAATCGCGTTGATGGGCGGGGATGTCACCTCCTTTGTGCCGGCGATTGTCGCCAGTCGACTGGCCGAAAAGGTCGCTTCCGCAAAAGCCTGATCTGCCGCACCCAAGCCAGATGCGGGCAGTGTCGGCTGATCCTGATTGAAACTGTTGGCGTATTGAGTGATCCTGAACCTTTCCAATAACCGGAGTTGAACGATGATCCGCGCATTTTCGATGGCCCTGCTGTTTGTGGCAGGTTTGGTCTCAGTAAATCCGGGCTTGGCGCAAGCCCAGACAGCGGCCCCCAAGGCCGATGTGTCCAATCTTGTCTATCTCGAAACCAAAGCTGGCCGCATCACCATCAAATTGCGTCCCGATCTGGCCCCCAAGCATGTGGAGCGGATCAAGGAGCTGACCAAACGCAAATTCTATGACGGTGTGGTGTTCCATCGCGTGATCGAAGGCTTTATGGCCCAGACGGGTGATCCCACCGGTACCGGCATGGGTAGTTCCGATCTGCCGAATCTGCCGCCCGAATTTACGCCGACCCCCTTCAAGCGCGGCGTGCTCGGCATGGCGCGCGCACAGGCCCCAAATTCGGCCAATTCGCAATTCTTCATCATGTTCGGTGAAACGCCTTCTCTCAACAACCAGTATACGGTGTTCGGCGAAGTGGTCGATGGCATGGCGGCCGTTGATAAAATCAAGCGCGGCGACCCCACCAACAACGGCAAAGTCTTCCAGCCCGACAGCATCATCAGCATGCGGATGGCTTCAGACGTCAAATAACCCTGTATTACAGTCCCGTCATCGCGATAATCCGGTGGCGGCTGTTGATCTTTTGAGGCTCTGACCCTAAGCCAAGAGCCTGTTGTCCCTTACCTCAAGACAAAAGAAGAAGTGCAGATGAGCGTAGCCATTGAAGATACCATGATCCTCGAGACCACCCAGGGCACCGTTACCATCGGTATGCGTCCCGATCTGGCCCCCGGCCATGTCGCGCGTATCAAGGAATTGGTGCGGTCGGGCTTTTATGACGGGATCGTGTTCCACCGCGTGATCGAAGGCTTTATGGCCCAGACGGGTTGTCCGCATGGCACAGGCACCGGTGGGTCCGGCCACAAGCTGAAAGCCGAATTCAACGCCGAGCCGCATGTGCGCGGCACCTGCTCGATGGCGCGTGCGCAGAACCCGGATTCGGGTGACAGCCAGTTCTTCATCTGCTTTGGCGATGCCCGCTTCCTTGACCGCCAATATACGGTGTGGGGTCAGGTGATCAGCGGCATGGAGCATGTCGATGCGATCAAGCGCGGCGAGCCTGTCCACAATCCCGACAAGATCGTGCGTGCGCACATGGCCGAAGCCACTGCTGGGACTGCCGCAAGTGATGATGCAGAGGCGCCAAAGGCGAAAAAGCCTGCGGCCAAAAAGCCCGCTGCCAAAAAGCCTGCAGCCAAAAAGGCACCTGCCAAAAAAGCTGCTGCCAAAAAAGACGATTGATGACGAAAAAGGAGCCGGCCCCTTGAAGGGTGACCGGCTCCGCTGCGCTTTTTAAATGCGTGGCTTAAAAAGTGCATCCGACCCATTCCTACAGCTTTGAATGGCGATTTGCGTAAATTAGGCATTTGTTTGTGCGCGTAAACAAATCACAGGATGTGACGCGCCGGATTTAAATCGGCGGTTGCAAAATGGATGATTTTGCTGCGCTTTGCTGCTTGCAGGGCGTGATGCCGCGCCGGTTTTGAGAGTGACTCCCGCCGATGAATGTCGATCTGTTCGATTTTGAACTGCCCGACAGCCGGATTGCCTTGCGTCCGGCGACCCCTCGCGATTCGGCCCGCATGCTGGTTGTCGAACCTGCGCAATGGCTGGACCGCACGATTGCCGATCTGGCGGGGTTTCTGCGCGCCGGTGATGTGGTGGTGGCCAATGACACCAAGGTCATTCCCGCCCGTCTGGTCGGGGTGCGGGTCAGGGACGGCAATCAGGCCCGCATGACGGTGACGCTGCACAAGCGCGAGGGGCTGGATCGCTGGCGTGCCTTTGTCAAACCCGCCAAAAAACTGCATTTGGATGAAACCGTGCTGTTCGACCCTGCCCGGACGGAGGATGGTCTGTCGGCGCGGGTGGTTGAGAAGGCCGATGGCGGCGAGGTGGTGTTTGTGTTCAACCGCTCGGGCGCGGCACTCGACAGCGCGATTGCCCAATGGGGCAGCATGCCGCTGCCGCCCTATATCGCGACCCACCGCGCAGAGGATGATGCCGACTGGCATGATTATCAAACCCTGTTTGCCGCGCATGAGGGTGCGGTTGCCGCCCCTACGGCGGGCTTGCATTTCACGCCTGCGGTCAGGGCGGCGATCGAGCAATGCGGGGCCAGCGTGATCACCGTGACCCTGCATGTCGGCGCTGGCACATTCTTGCCGGTCAAGGCCGACGATACCAATGATCACCGCATGCACGCCGAATGGGGATCGCTGTCTGCAGATGCCGCGCAGATCCTCAATGCCTGCCGCTTGCGCGGCGGGCGGATCGTGGCGGTGGGCACGACCTCGCTCAGAGTGCTGGAAACCGCAGCCAAGCCCGATGGCTCGTTCGAACCGTGGGCGGGCGATACGGCGATTTTCATCACGCCCGGCTATCACTTCAAGGCGGTGGATCTGCTGGTGACCAATTTCCACCTGCCGCGCTCGACCTTGTTCATGCTGGTCTCGGCCTTTTGCGGTTTGGAGCGGATGCAGGCGGTCTATCGCCATGCCATCGGGCAGAATTATCGTTTTTATTCCTATGGCGATGCCTGCCTCTTGTATCGTGTCCCGCATGATGCCAAGGGAGGGGATGACCTTTCGGATACCCCCTCATGACCGCTGATACCCCCATGTCCACGCCCGATTTCAGGTTCTCCGTGCTGGCGCGTTCCGGCAAGGCGCGGCGGGGCAGCATCACCATGCCGCGCGGCGAAATCCGCACGCCCGCTTTTATGCCGGTGGGCACGGCGGCGACTGTCAAGGCCATGTATACCGATCAGGTGCGCGCCACAGGCGCCGATGTGGTGCTGGGCAATGTCTATCATCTGATGCTGAGACCGGGGGCCGAACGGGTCGCCCGTCTCGGCGGCTTGCACCATATGATGGGCTGGCAATACCCGATTTTGACGGATTCGGGCGGTTTTCAGGTGATGTCGCTGGCCAAATTGCGCAAGCTCAACGAGAAGGGCGTGGTGTTCAGCTCGCATATCGACGGCTCCAAGCATGAATTGACACCCGAACGCTCGATTGAAATCCAGGGCCTGCTCGGCTCCGATATCCAGATGCAGCTGGATGAATGTGTCAAACTGCCTTGCACCGATCAGGTGGCGGAAAAGGCAATGGAATTGTCCCTGCGCTGGGCCGAACGCTGCAAGACCGCTTTCGGGGTGCAGGACGGCAAAGCCATGTTCGGCATCGTGCAGGGCGGCGCGGTGCCGCTGTTGCGCGAGCGCAGCTCGCAAGCATTGGCGGATATGGACCTCAAAGGCTATGCGGTGGGCGGTTTGGCGGTGGGCGAGCCGCAAGAGGTGATGATGCGGATGATCGAGGTGGTCGAACCGCATCTGCCAAGTGACAAGCCGCGCTATCTGATGGGCGTGGGGACGCCCGATGATATCGTCGAGGCGGTGCGGCGCGGCATTGATATGTTTGACTGCGTGATGCCGACGCGCGCCGGACGGCATGGCTTGGTGTTCAGCCGCTTCGGCAAAATCAATCTGCGCAATGCCCGCCATGCCGATGATCCGCGTCCGCTTGATCCGCTCTCGGCCTGTCCGGCCGCGCGTGATTATTCGCGCGCCTATCTGCATCATCTGGTCAAAGCCGGTGAAATCCTCGGCATGATGCTGCTGACATGGGTCAATCTGGCCTATTATCAGGATCTGATGGCAGGCTTGCGGGCGGCGATCGAAGCCGACAGGCTCGATGATTTCATCGGCGAGACCAAAGAGGCATGGGCCAGAGGCGATATTGAACCCTTTGCCGGTTGATAAAAGACTGTGCCTTGCGCCGTGCTGCGCTATATAACGCATCAACCGCTTTCAGATTGAAGAGTTCGCCATGACCGGAACCGTGCGCACCACCGCCGAGCTTGATCCCCACCGCCGCAAATTGCTGTTTCGGGCATGGCACAGGGGCACGCGCGAGATGGATCTGATCATCGGCGGCTTTGCCGATGCCCATATCATCGGGTTCACCGATGAGGAGCTGGCCGCCTTCGAGCATGTCTGTCAGGCTTCCGATCAGGATTTGATGACATGGATTGTCGGTGCCGTGCCGGTCTCCGAGGAATATGACACCCCGATGTTCCACCGCATCAAATCCTTCCATTCCCATCTGGTGCCGGTCAACCGCTGACATTGCGGCGGTGACCGATTGTCCTCCAAACAGAAACTGACCTGATGAAGCCGCTTCTCGACCGTCTGCTGGGCCATATTGAGGGCGCACAAAAGCTCACTTTGGCCCGCGTGCCCGATGGCTTCGATGCCCTGATTCTGGCCGATCTGACCCGTGCGCTGGCCCGCAAGGCCCCCGAACGCGCCGCCACTCTGGTGATGGTGGCGCGCGATGCCCAGCGGCAGGCCCAGCTTGAAGCGGGCATGGCCTTTGTCGCCCCCGAGCTTGAAGTGCTGACTTTTCCCAATTGGGATTGCCAGCCCTATGATCGGGTCTCGCCCAACGGGGCGATTGTGGCGCGGCGCATGACGGTGCTGTCGCGGCTGGCGCGCTCGAAAGCCGGAGCCGACAAGCCGCGCTTGCTGATTGTGACTGCCAACGGACTGGTGCAGCGGGTGCCGCGCCGCGACAAAATGGCCGCAGAGACCTTTTCCTGCGCGCCGGGCAATATGATCGACATTCAGGCGCTGGCCGTCTGGCTCGAACATCACGGCTATCTGCGCGGGCCGACGGTGCGTGAAACCGGTGAATATGCGGTGCGCGGCGGCATT
>CAIYZJ010000028.1 GCA_903930675.1 uncultured Hyphomicrobiales bacterium | reverse complement strand
AGAGCATTGTAATAACTGTCACCAACACTGCCGACCGAGGGCTCTATTCCTGCCTCCGCAAGCCTCTCGGTATATCGAATGCTGACATATTGAGACCCTCTGTCCGAGTGGTGCACCAATCCGCCACGATGGTCAGGCTGAATAGCCCCTAGATTTATAGACACCTTCTTCCCTAAATTTGAGGCAAGGAGGCCGACATGGGCAAATTTAATTTTACCGACGAGTTCAAACTGGAAGCCGTGGCGCAGATTGTCGAGCGCGGCTATTCGACGGCAGAGGTTTCTCAGCGCTTGGGCGTCAGCACACATTCACTTTATGCATGGAAGAAGCGGTTTTCGGGTCTCAAGGGATTGGCCGATAACAATCGAGATGCCGAGATCCGTCATCTCAAGTACGAGCTGGCACGTGTCACGGAAGAACGCGACATCCTAAAAAAAGCCACCGCGTATTTCGCCAGGGATGCCAAGTGAGATACGCGTTTATCGCAGAGCATCGTTTACAATATTCTGTTCGGGTGATGTGCCGTTGTCTGCATGTCCATCCGAGCGGCTATTATGCATGGCAGAAGGCCCCCCTGAGCAAGCGAGCGCAGGAGGATCATCGGCAGACGGAGCTCATCCGCAAGGCATGGGTTGATAGCGGTAATGTCTATGGCTATCGGAAGCTGCATGATGATCTGTGTGATCAGGGGGAGCGATGTTGCCCGAACCGCGTTGCAAGATTGGCAAAAAGTGCTGGTATCAAAGCGCAAATCGGATACAAGCGCCGTCCCGGCCAATACAGCGGCAAGCCTTCTTTGATCGTCGATAACACACTTGACCGTCAGTTTGATGTGGACGCGCCTGATCGCTTTTGGGTCACCGACATCACATACATCAAGACGATGGAGGGCTTTGCCTATCTTGCCGTCGTCATCGATCTTTATTCGCGGCGGGTGATCGGCTGGTCGCTGCAGAGCCGCCCGACAACCGAACTTGTGCTGCAAGCTTTGCTGGCTGCCTTATGGCGGAGAAAGCCTAAGCACAAAGTTATCGTGCATTCCGATCAGGGCTCACAGTTTACAAGCATAGATTGGTCTGCTTTTCTCAAGGCACACAATATCGAGCATTCCATGAGCCGACGCGGCAACTGCCACGACAACGCTGTCGCCGAAAGTTTCTTCAATCTTCTCAAGCGAGAGCGGGTTCGCCGCAGGCTTTACAAAACCCGGGACGAAGCCAGGAAGGATATATTCGATTATATCGAGATGTTTTATAACCCAAAACGCAAACATGTAAGAAACGGCATGATGTCGCCCATCGACTACGAGCGGCAGCAAAAAATAAGCTCAGAGGGTGTCTAGAAAACTCGGGGCTATTCATATAGGCTAACCCATACATTTCCATTTTTTGCAGATTTTAAAGAAGCTTCAATAAATAGAACGCCTAAAAGACCGTCTGTTGATTTCCACTTAGAAGGGAGCCGGTTTAGCGAATAATTTCCACTGAGAATTGAGCCATGTGACCCTTCCCCCGCGCTCTGCGCCATGGGGAGTAATGGAGTGATACACATGGGACTTTTGAACATAATCCGACGTATGGCTTTGCGGGAGAAGTTGTCGATCCGCGAGATTTCGCGCCGCACTGGTTTGTCGCGCAATACGGTTACCAAGCATTTGAATGCAGGCACGATTGAGCCGCAATTTACAACGCCAGATCGGCATAGCAAGCTTGATCCATTTTCTGACAAACTGACCAGTTGGCTGAAGGCGGAGGCGGGAAAGTCGCGCAAGCAGCGGCGAACATTGAAGCAACTATACTCTGATCTGGTGGTGCTTGGCTTTACCGGTTCCTACAATCGGGTCGCAGCGTTTGCCCGCGACTGGCGATTAGATCGGCAGCATGAGCAGCAGACAACTGGACGCGGGACGTTTGTGCCACTGACGTTCCGTCCGGGAGAGGCGTTCCAATTCGACTGGAGCGAGGATTTTGCGGTTCTGGCCGGTGAGCGCACCAAACTGCAGGTTGCCCATATCAAGCTATCGCACAGCCGCGCATTCTTGATCCGGGCCTATTTGCTCCAAACCCATGAGATGTTGTTTGATGCCCATTGGCATGGGTTCCGTGTCTTCGGCGGCGTGCCTGAACGTGGCATCTATGACAATATGCGCACGGCCGTTGACCGTGTCGGGCGCGGCAAAGAGCGGCAAATCAACATTCGCTTTCTGGCTATGACGAACCACTATGTGTTCGGGCCAGAGTTCTGCAACCCGGCGGCTGGATGGGAGAAGGGCCAGGTTGAGAAGAATGTCCGTGACGCTCGGCATCGGTTTTGGCAGCCCATGCCCCAGTTTCCCAATCTCGATGCGCTGAATGATTGGCTAGAGCAGCGTTGCATGAAGATGTGGCACGATATCGCGCATGGCGGGTTGGCCGGCAGTATTGCCGATGTTTGGGCCGCCGAACAGACAGCGTTGATGCCCTTGCCCTGTGCTTTCGATGGCTTTGTTGAGCATAGCAAACGCGTCTCGCCCACATGTCTGATCAACTTCGAGCGCAATCGTTACAGCGTTCCGGCGTCATTTGCGAACCGCCCAGTCAGTTTACGTGTCTATCCCGAACGGCTTGTTGTCGCCGCCGAAGGGCAAGTGCTATGCGAACATACACGCTTCATTGATCGCTCACACAAGCAATTGCCCCGCACGATTTATGACTGGAGACACTATCTGGCTGTCATCCAGCGCAAACCTGGTGCCTTGCGCAATGGTGCGCCCTTTACAGAATTGCCACCTGCATTCAGACAGTTGCAGGATTTGATGTTGCGCAGACCTGGTGGCGATCGCGAGATGGTCGACATTTTAGCCTTAGTTTTGCACCACGATGAACAAGCTGTGCTGGCCGCTGTAGAAATGGCCTTGGGCGAGGGCGTTGCAACCAAAACCCATGTGCTGAACCTGCTTCACCGCTTGGTGGACGGCAAGGTAACTGGCGGCACTGACATCGACACGCCGCAAGCCTTGATCCTGCGCCTTGAACCCAAGGCCAATGTCGAACGCTATGACGGCCTGCGTGCTCAAACAGCCGGAGGTCGCCATGCGTCATGATCCTGCAAGTGGTGCAATCATCATCATGCTTCGCAGCCTGAAGATGTATGGCTTGGCTCAGGCGGTCACCGACCTGATGGAACAGGGCGCACCAGCTTTTGAAGCGGTTGTGCCAGTCCTGTCGCAATTGCTTAAAGCTGAAATGGCGGAGCGCGAGGTGAGGTCAATTGCCTATCATATGAAGGCCGCTCGCTTGCCAGCTTACAAAGATCTCTCAGGCTTCGACTTTGCCGCCAGTGAGATCAACGAGGCCACACTGCGCCAATTACACAAATGTGAGTTCATGGATGGGGCGCAGAATGTCGTGCTGATCGGAGGCCCTGGGACCGGTAAAACCCATGCCGCCACAGCCCTTGCTGTGCAGGCGGTCGAACATCATCGTCGTAAAATCCGCTTCTTCTCGACAATCGAACTGGTAAACGCGCTTGAACAAGAAAAGGCCAAGGGCAAAACTGGGCAGCTTGCCGAAGGCCTTACCAAGCTCGATCTCGTGATATTGGATGAACTCGGATATCTGCCATTCAGCGCCTCAGGTGGCGCATTGCTCTTCCACCTGTTGAGCAAACTCTACGAACGCACCAGCGTCATCATCACCACAAACCTAAGCTTCAGCGAATGGGCCACAGTCTTTGGTGACGCCAAGATGACCACCGCCCTGCTCGACCGCCTGACCCATCGTTGCCACATCTTGGAGACAGGAAACGATAGCTTCCGCTTCAAAGCAAGTTCGGCAGATGCTGCCCGAAAAAAGAAGGAGCCCAGCAATGTCTTGACCCCGGCATAACCCGCAGAGCATAACTTAGAGGTGGCTCACTTCTCGATGGAAAACCCGGCTCACTTTTGCATGGAAATTAACACTCTAACTAATAAATCAAATGTTGTATTAATTTTAACCAATGCAAAGCCTTACAGAATAACAAATTTCGATTATATAACAAATAACGTTTTTGGAAAAAATATATCATCAACAAATATCGTATCAATAAACAAATAAGATGAAAAAGAAACAATTTATAAAATCAAACAAAGGGTCTATCGCGACCGAAACAGCGATTGTTTTAATGGTTGTTTTTCCAACAATATATTTCATAATTACAGTTTTTAGTGCTTCTTACATATATACAGCCAAGCTAATTGATACAACAAAAAATATTGCAGATTACATTGCAAAATCGGACGGATGGATCTTAGACGAAACAACAGGACTTCAAGATTCCCGTTTGCCATATGCAGTAAATCGATATGGCCAAATGTTGAGTTTAACAACAACAAATTCTACAACTGTCCCAGTATACAATAAAGGAAATTTTAATTATAGAATTTATGCTTCTTATATTTCCTCAGGTAATATGAATATTTGTGCAACTTTAAAAAGTACAGCCAGTCCATCAACAGGAATTTTCCCCAACACAGCACCAACTCTGGATTCACAAACATTATCTTTGGACGGACCCGTCTGGATCGTTCAATCCGCTTTTACAGTTCGCGGAGTGAACTATACACATATGACAGTTCGCAGGCCGACAAGTCTGAATCTTACCTTGTCAAAAAATGGCACCAGCTATATCTGCACGCCGACAATGACACCCATTGCCTATCCCTGATCCCGTCAAAGGCACTCACTGCACAAACAGAGCAGTGGCCATTGTCTCCCCCGCATTGGGTCCGGTCATCACATCGATCCAGCCCTGGGCGGGCTGACGGATCGTCTCTGACGACCAATAGGACAATTCATCGCGCTTCAAGGTTATAATGGCGTCCGCCTGTTCGCCGGGGTTGAGATACAGGCGGGTGAAACCGCGCAGTTGCTTTTCGGGTTGTGAGATGGCGGCAAGGCGTTGATGGGTATAGAGCTGGACAAGGGTCGTGCCTGCGCGGGAGCCGGTATTTTTGACCGTGACCTTGATGCGATAGCCTGTTGCGTCCCCGTCATCATGATCGAGCAGAACGGGCGCGCTGTAAGCGAACGTTGTATAGCTCAGTCCGAAGCCGAATGGATAGAGCGGCGTGGTGGCTTCATCAATATAGCCTGAAACCCAAGCTTCGGGCGGACCGGCACTCGGGCGGCCGGTCGGGCGTTTGTCATGGGTCAGAGGAATTTGCCCGACGCTGCGTACGATGCCGACTGGCAGACGCCCCACCGGTTCGCTCAAGCCGAACAGCATCCGCGCGATGGCTTCGCCGCCTTGCGAGCCGGGAAACCACGCCTGAACCACCGCCGGTGACAGTGCATAGAGGGCGGGTTCGATCATCGGCCGGCCAGCCATCACCACGACCACGAAGGGCTTGCCGAGCCGCGCCACGGCTTTGATCAGGGCCAGTTGCTGCCCCGGCAGGCCGGGATTGGCGCGGCTTGAGGCTTCGCCGCTGTCCATCGCCTTTTCACCCAAAGCCAGCACGACAAGTTCGGAGGCTTGCGCGGCCGCAACAGCCTGGGCGAGAGCTTTTGCATCGGGCTTGTCGTCATAACCGGTTGTGACGGTACGAATGCTGATGCGGGGTTGCACCCGTGTTATGCCTTCGCGCAGGCTGACAACTTCGCGGTGGATGCCCGAGGCTTCCCACGGGCCCATCAGATGATCCTGATCCGCACCGAACGGTCCGATCAGCGCAATCGAGCGGGCAGAGCGTTTGAATGGCAACAAGGCTTTGTCGTTTTTGAGCAGAACAAGACTTTCTTCGGCCAATTGCCGCGCCAATAGGGCGTGATCGGGATGGCCCACCAGTTGTTTTTCACGCGCTGTGTCATGACGGGCAAACGGATCATCGAACAGCCCCAACCGCTCTTTGATCGCCAGAACCCGCAACACGGCCTGATCCAGCAGGGCCTCGTCCAGAGCACCAGACCTGACAGCATCGGGCAAGGTAGGCCCGAAACCCATGCTGGCCATATCCATATCGACGCCCGAAACGATGGCGGCACGCGAGGCACCAGAAAGATTTGCGGCGACACCGTGATTCGGCAATTCGGCAATCGCGCCGTGGTCTGTCACGACCAAGCCTTCAAACCGCCATTCCTTGCGCAGGACTTCGGACAACATGCGCTGGTTGACAATGCCGGGTACGCCATCCACCGCATTGAAGGCGGGCATGATGCAGCCGATACCGGCTTTGACAGCGGCTTCGAACGGCGGCAATTCGTTGTCACGCATCGAGCGGAATGACAGATTGGTTCCGGTATATTCGCGCCCGCCTTCGGTCGCGCCATTGCCGATAAAATGCTTGGCACAAGCCAGCATCGAGGAGGGATCGGATAATTGGTCACCCTGAAATGCCCGCACACGCGCTTGGCCCACGGCAGCCGTATACCATGGTGATTCGCCTGCGGTTTCCACCATCCGCCCCCAGCGCGGATCACGCGCCATATCGAGCACCGGCGCAAAGGTCCAGTTGATGCCCGCGGCCGTGGCTTCGAGTGCGGCCACCCGCTCGGCGCGGCTGATCAGATCGAGGTTGAAACTGGCGGCCTGTCCGATCGGCACCGGAAAGATGGTGCGAAACCCGTGCACCACATCAAGCCCGATCAGCAGCGGAATTTTCAAACGGCTTTGTGTGGTGGCCACAAGCTGCAATTGGCGGGTATTTTGCGCGCCGGTAATATTGAGCACACCGCCGACTTTACCCTCGCGGATCGCCTGTTCGACTTGGGGGCTCGTGATCGGGGCACGCGCCAACGGATCAAACCCGACATCGTGGCCGGCCTGCAGATTGAGCTGTCCGGCTTTTTCCTCGAGGCTCATTTGCCGCAACAGCGACATGACCCGCCCGGAATAGGCAGGCTGTGCTTGGGTTGAATTGAGAGAGAGCATCAATCCGGCAAGCAAGGCACAGACAGGCAGAAACGGGGAAAGCGGAAATTGGGTCATCATATCCGGTGGTGTTGCGGGCGGGTGGAAAAGGGTTTGAATGTGCTGGAAGCACAGCAACAGTATACTGCGAGCTTGGCAAACAAAAAGTGTTCAAGGGGCCGAAAAGCAGCACGCCGTCGCACTGTCAGAGCGGTTCGCCGCGTAAGGCAGCAATTTCCGGTTGCATGCCATATCGATCGGGGGGGGTGCCTCAAGTGCGCACGTGGCCCGTTGCGGTCACTCACGACAACCCGAATGTGATTCCGGATAATGAAATAAAAAAGACTGACCGATTAAAAAATGGATGGAACTAGTGGTGTCGGTGGTTGCGTCGTGTGTAT
The DNA here is from genome assembly GCA_903930675.1 of uncultured Hyphomicrobiales bacterium. Classification (GTDB taxonomy): domain Bacteria; phylum Pseudomonadota; class Alphaproteobacteria; order Rhizobiales; family Beijerinckiaceae; genus CAIYZJ01. The sequence goes on along the minus strand of CAIYZJ010000028.1, from coordinate 18,897 downwards.
CGTCCGAACCTTCCGGAGCTCGATACAATTGTTCCAACAGGGCCCAAAGTGCATGATGCAGATGGCACGGTTTCTATCGGTAAAATGGGTATCCCAATCCTATCGGCGAGGGTGTCGCATCAATTATGTCGTTGCCCGCACCTCGATGATGATTTTACCTTGGGCTTTGCCGTCGCGCAGCAAAGCGAGAGCCTCGGCAAAGTTGTCCAGCGGAACTTTTTTGCTGATATAGGGGTCGATCAGACCCTTGAGATAGAAATCGAACAGGTTGTTTTGCACTTCGATGACCCGTTCTGGGACATGATCGCGGTAATCGGACCATTGCAGGCCTGTGACCGCGATGTTTTTGACCAGAAGATAATTGGCTTTGATGGTCGGGATCGTGCCCGAGGCAAAGCCGATGATGACCATGCGGCCGCACCATGCCATGGCGCGCAAGGCGGCGGCATTGGCATCCCCGCCCACCGGATCGATCACGACATCGACACCGTGACCATTGGTCATGGTCTGGATATGCTCGCGCAGACGGTCCCTGAGATTGTCCTCGCCGAGATCGACAACATGGTCGGCTCCGGCCTGACGGGCAACCGCCTCGTTGCCCTCGCCGATGATACCGGCAATCACTATGGAGGCTCCGAGCGCTTTGGCGAGCTGGATGCTGGCCACGCCGATACCGCCCGAGCCGCCGAGCACCAGCACGATTTCGCCGCGCTTGAAATGGGCGCGGTCTTCGAGCGCGATCCAAGCTGTCTGGTAAACCAGACCGAGAGCGGCCGCCTTGTCGAAGGGCATGGTGTCGGGCATGGCAAAGCAGGTTTCGGCCCGCACTTTGAGCTGTTCGGCAAAGGCGCCATATTCGGTTTGGGCGGCCACCCGATCGCCGATTTTGAGGCTGGTGACACCGGTCCCCACCGCGCTGACAATGCCGGCGGCGCATTTACCGGGAGAAAACGGCAAGGGCGGTTTGATCTGGTATTTGCCTTCGATCACCAGAATGTCGGGATAATTGGCTTCTGCCGCATGGACATCGATCACCACTTCGCCCGCAGCGGGTTGCGGCGAGGCAACCTCCATGACCGGAATTGTATCGAAGGGCGCAAAAGCCGAAACCCAAACCGCTTTCATGAGAGATAGTCCTTGTTGTGTTCAGCCAGTTGCGGGCTTGACAGTGTGGTGTCCGGACCGGCGCGAAAGCCTGCATCAATGGGGACAGGCAGAGCGGAAATGGTCGCCCCGTGCTCGTTGTGCAAGGGATGGCTGAACAGGCCGCGGGCTTTGAAATGCGGATCGTCCATCGCCTCCTGCATGGTGGCGACAATGCTGGCGCAGCAATCGTGACCTGCGAAACGGGCGCGCCAGAAACCGGACTCCTGTGCCGCGATGAGTGCTGCAATCGCTTGGGTGGTGGCGGCAGGATCGATGCTGTCATCGCGCAGGGCCATCGGCAAGTCGATCAGCGTGCAGAATTGCTCCCAGAATTTTTGCTCGATCGGTGCAGCCGCCACCATGCGCTGGTCTTTGGTGGGATAGAGGCGATAGCGCGGGGTGCTGCCTGTCACAAGGTCCGTTCCGTTGCCGGGCCATTGTCCGGTGGCCATGCCGCTGCCCATTGCCCAATAGAGGAACGGAAACAGGTTGTCGGACATGGCGATATCGAGCAAGCGGCCTTGTCCGGTGCGGCGGCGTTCTTCGAGGGCCAACAGAATATTCATGACCGAGGGGTAAGCGCCGCCGGCAATATCGGCGATCAGCGCAGGCGGGATCACGGGCTGTTCGGGCGAGCCCATCGACAGGCCGAGCATGCCGCTATCACCGATATAATTGAGGTCGTGTCCGGCCTGATCGCGCTTGGGGCCGTGCTGTCCATAGCCGGTGATCGAGCAATAGACCAGCTTCGGGTTGAGCTGTTTGACCGTCTCGTAATCAAGGCCGAGCCGCTTCATCACGCCCGGGCGGAATTGCTCGACCAGCACATCGGCCCGCTTGATCAGCGGCTCCAGACTGGCGCGGGAATCGGGATTTTTCAAATCGAGGGCGATGCTTTTCTTGCCGCGGTTGAGCATGGCAAAATTGACGCCGTCTCTGCCCCATGCGGGAGCATAGGCGCGCATATCCTCGCCGGTGCCGGGACGCTCGATCTTGATCACTTCGGCGCCCGCTTCGGCCAGCAGCAAAGTGGCCATCGGGCCGGGCAGAAGGGTGGAAAAATCCAGAACCAGCAAACCGTCCAGAGGTCTCATCAATTGCGCTCCCGTTTGGCCGCCACAATGGCGCGGCGGGCGGGAGCATAGCCTGATGCACCCGTGCCTTCAAACAGGACAGTGGTAATGTGATAATGGTGGACAAGCCCGCCACGCACCACCCGCTCGACCGGTCCGTCGGGATAGCCAAGACCGAGCTTGCAGGTCAGATCGAGATCTTTCTGGGTTGCCCGCCCCTCGTCCAGAAAGCGCAGGGCGGCGTTGTATTTGGGGCGGACCAGACGGTCGATGATCCGGCCCAGATGGTCATTGCACACGGCCACTTGCAGGCCAGCGGCTTCAAACAGCGCGATGGCCGCGGCAATGGCCTCCGGCCTGGAGTTCTTTTGCTTGACCAGTTCGACCAGCGGAGAGGGATCATCGGTGCCGTTGCGATAACGGGCAAAGCCCAGAATATTGGAGCCTTCCTCGCCCAGATGTTCGCCTGTCAGTTCGCCCAGACATTCGGTGTCCAATTCGACCAGAATGGCGCGTTTGCTGTGATCCTCAAGATGGGGATAGCCGAGATAGACCATGATCTCGGCCTCGGTTGCCAGGGTTGCGGAGGCGTGAAACGGGTCATTGTCAGGGAACGAGATGCGGGAGGTTCCGAGCACAGCATAGGGAATGGAATGCGTGTTTGCGGGATTGGTGTTTGCGGGATTCGAGTTTGTGGGGTTCTCCTGCATGGCTCAGGCTCCGAACATGGCATTGCTGCCGTAATTGAAAAATCCGCGACCCGATTTGCGGCCTGTCAATCCGGCCGCCACCATGCGGCGCAGCAAGGGCGGAGCCGAGGCGCGCGGATCAAGCGTCACGCCGTAAAAGGCTTCACAGAGTCTGATCTGCGTATCCAGCCCGATCAGATCAATCAGTTCCAGCGGGCCCATTTTATAGCCCAAGCCGACTTTGATGGCCTTGTCGATATCGCCCGCTTCCGCCACTCCGGCTTCAACGGCACGAATGGCGTCATTGTTGAACGGCACCAGCAAGGCGTTGAGAATGAAACCGGGATCGTCACGGGTTTCGACAGGGATCTGGCCGAGCTGTTCGGTCAGGGCCCAGGCGGTTTTGAAAGTTTCGGGACTGGTCAAAATTCCGGCCGACATCTCGACCAGTTTCATCAATTGCGCAGGCAGGCAGAAATGCATCCCCACCACATTGTGCGGCCGCTTGCTGCCCGAAGCGATTTCGGTGATCGACAGCGTCGAGGTGTTCGACGCATAGATCGTGTGATCGGGGCAAACCTCGTCAAGCTGTTTGAGCAAAGCATGCTTGACGCCCAGCTCCTCGAACACCGCCTCGATCACCAGATCGCAAGCGCCCAGTTCGGCAATGTCGGATGTGATGGTCAACCGCGCCAAAGCCTCGTCGCGCAGCTCCGGCTTCATCTTGCCGCGTTCGACCGATTTGTCGAAGAACTGGCTGGTCTGCTTGCGCGCAGAGGCGAGCGAGTCGGGCGAGCGGTCATAGGAGATGGTTTTGAAACCCGCACGCGCGGCCACAATGGCAATGCCCGCACCCATGGTGCCGCCGCCGCCGCATACGCCGATGGTTGTGATGGAATGGCTCATTTCTTGATGAAACTCCTGCCAATAAGCTGCCGGTGAACCTGATTGGTTCCTTCCCAGATCTGGGTGATTTTCGCATCGCGCATAAGGCGCTCGACCCGATAATCGGCACAATAGCCATAGCCGCCATGCATCTGCACGGCCTCGGTCGATATCCGCATGGCGAGATCGGACGCCCGCATTTTGATCATCGAGGCTTCAAGCCCGAAATCGCTCTCGCCGCGCTCGAACAATCCTGCGACATAATCGAGCCAGGACTCGGCCATTGCCAGATCAGTGGCCAGATCGGCCAGCATGAACTGGTTGCCCTGAAATTCGATGATCTTGCGGCCCGACTGCTTGCGGTCATTGATATAGGTGACCATGTCCTTGAAGGCAGCGGTGGCAATGCCGAGCGCATGGGCCGCCACGCTCGGCCGCGACTTGTTGAGGGAAGACAACAGAATCGACAGGCCGTCACCCGGATTGCCCAACAGATTGGCGCGTTTGACGCGGGCATTGTTGAAGGCAATGGCCGCGGTGGGGGAAGCGCGATGGCCCATTTTTTCTTCCAGCCGGATCACTTCGAAACCGGGTGTGCCCTTTTCAAAGATCAAAGCCGAGATGGCTTTTTTGGGATCATCAATCTCCGACCATTTGCCGAACAGCAAAATCCGGTCGGCGATATTGCCGTTGGTGATGAAAATCTTGGTGCCGTTGACGATGATGTCGTCACCGTCGGGCGTGAAGCTGGTTTTCATGCCGGTGGCATCCGATCCGGCTTCCGGCTCGGTAATGGCCAGAGCACCCAGACCGCCTTCGGCGATCAAAGGCAGCAGACGTTGTTTTTGCTCCTCGGTGCCGACATCGATCAGCGGCTTCATGCCGTGATAATTGGTGGCATAGATGATGCCGGTTGACGCACAGGCCTCCGAGATTATCTGGACAACCCGCAGATAGAGGCGGATCGACATCGGTGCACCGCCATAGGCTTCCGGCACAAACAAGGCATTGAGGCCGAGCGCATTGATGGCGTCGACATTTTTTTGCGGAAATTCGCCGCTGCGGTCGTAATGTTCGGCGGCCGGCGCGATCACCTGATCGGCGAGTCTTTGCACCTGATCCAGCAGCATCCGCTCGTCTTCGTTCCAATGGCGCTGGCGTTCGAGCTGTTCGAAAATTTTCATCAGTGATTGTGTCCTTGTCCGCCATCCATGAAGATGGTCTCACCGGTCAAAAAGCCGATATTTTCCTGATAGAGCACGGCCACCAGACGGGCGACTTCCTCGATGCGTCCGGGGCGGCCCACGGGAATGCGGCGCGAGAGCCAGCTCTTGACCTTGTCACTCGCCAGATAATCGCGGTTGAGATCGGTTTCGATATAGCCCGGTGCGACATCCAGCACGCGGATATTGTGTCTGGCCCATTCGGTTGCCAGACAGCGGGTCATCGCACCGACAGCCGCTTTCGAGGCGCAATAGGCCAGATTGTCGACCACGCCCATGGTCTCGAAAAACGATCCGATATTGACGATCAAACCGCCGCCACCGGCGAGCAGATGCGGAAACACTTCCCGACAGCCGATCATCACCGCTGTGGTGTTAAGCCGCATCGTATGTTCGAATTGTGCGGTGGTCAGCGTGTGGCTGGGGATCGCCTCATGCGCACCGGCATTGTTGACCAGTCCGATGATCGGGCCGCGTCGGGCGATGGTCTGCATGGCTTGCGCCACGGCGTGTTCGTCGGTGACATCGCAGGCAAGGCCGAAACCGTGTCCGGTCTCGCCGCTGCGTGACAGGGCGACCACATCGAAGCCGCGCCGCGCCAGTTCGGCGACAATCCCCGCGCCAATGCCTTTGCTGCCGCCTGTGACGATGATTTGCCCGTCAGACATCGCCGAACACCGGTTTTCTTTTGTCGATAAAGGCCTGCATGCCCTCATCGGCATCATGGGTCTGATAGGCAAGGGTGGACAGATCGGCCTCGATTTTCAATCCCTCGTGCACCGGCACATCCAAGGCGCGCTGCACGGCCTCGCGCGCCAGAGCCAGCACAGGCAGGCTGTATCCGGTCATCTCGCGGGCAAAGGCCAGACCGGCGGCGAAAGGTTCATCCTCCACCAGCCGGTTGGCCAGACCGATCCGCAAGGCTTCCTCGGCTTCGACCGTGCGGCCGCTCATGATCATCTCAAGCGCGCGCGCCTCGCCGATCAGACGGGGCAAACGCTGCGTGCCGCCATAGCCGGGGATCAGGCCCAGCTTGATTTCGGGCAGGCCGAATTTGGCTTTGGCGGTGACTAGCCGGAAGGTGGCGGCCAGTGCCAGCTCCATCCCGCCGCCGAAGGCAAAACCATGGACCACAGCCACCGAAAAAACCGGCAGGCGATGGAGCTTTTCAAACACCGCCTGACCGAATTCGGCTCCGCGCTTTTGCTCGGTCAGACTGCGATGGGTCAGCTCCTTGATATCGGCTCCGGCGCAGAAGGCTTTCGGCCCCGCGCCGGTGATCACCAAAGCGCGCACCGGTGCTGTGGCCAATTGATCGAAGATCGCATCAAGCTCGCCCAGAATCCCGAAGGACAGGGCATTGAGCGCTTCGGGGCGGTTGAGCTCGAGATGCGCGATGGTGTCGTGAAACCGTAAAACGGGGCTCATGCGGTCACCGGTGCGGTTTGCGGGCTGCGGACAAATTGCGGGCTGATCTCGTGGCGTTTGACCATCTCGACCAGATCGCGTTTGAGAATTTTACCGCTCGGGGTCAACGGGAAACTGTCGAGCGCGATGAAAAATTCCGGCAGGTCGTATTTGGACAGGCCTTCGGCGCTCAAATGCGCCAAAAGGCCCGCCGCATCGATCGATCCGATCACCGCCATGCAGGCGCGCTCGCCCAGACGTTCATCGGCGACGGGGAAGCAGGCCGCCTTCTGGACATCGGGATGGCGCAGGGCCAGCGCTTCGACATGGGTCGGATAGATATTGTGGCCGCCGCGAATGATCAGATCTTTCAACCGTCCTTCGATGCGCAATGCGCCGTTCGGCATGATCACGCCGAGATCGCCCGACATGAACCAGCCTTCGTCGTTGAAGCTTTTTTCGGTAACGGTCTGGTTGTCGAAATAGCCGAGCATCAGCGAGGCTCCGCGTCCGCCGATCTGGCCGATCTCGCCATCGGGCAGACGGCGGTTGTCGTCTGCGGGATCAAAGACCGCGACCTGATAGGCCGGTCCGCCGCGCCCGCAAGTGGTGACCACGGTGTCGTAATCATCATCGGGATGGGTGTATTGATGCGAGGAATTCTCGGTCATGCCGTAAACATTTTGCGGCTTGATACCCTGTTTGACGAAAGCATCGGCGACCGAGGGCGGGATCGGCGACCCCGCCATATAAAACAGTTTGACGGCTCCGAGTTGCGCAATATTGCGGGCCTTTTGCTCGGCCAGAATATCCATCGCATGGGTGGGCACGCCCATCACATAGGTAGCCCCTGTCTTGATCATCCAGTCGAGCCGCGACAGGCCCTGCGGCACGTCATCGGTGATCAGGCGGCATCCCGCCAGCAGCCATTGCCCGACTGCCACCCAGGCGATGTGGTGCGAGAGCGGAGAGATTGTATAAAGGACTGTTTCGGGCCCGTGCTGCCAATCCCTGACCAGATCGCGTGCATTGGCCAGCAGGCTGTTGTCCGAATGCATGACGCATTTGGGGGCACCGGTCGTGCCCGAGGTAAAGGCCAGATAGAGCACCTGATCGGGATCACCGGAGGCAGGCGCCAGAAAGGGCGCTGGCTTGGGGAATTGATCCGGCTTGTAGACGATCTTCAGGGAAGCGACCCCGCTCATCACCTTTTCCAGCGATTGCTCGGTGCCGCCGCCAAAGCCGACTTCGGTCACCAAAGCCTTGGCCGACAGGCGTTGCAGCAAGCCCGCAATATCGGTTTCCGAATAGGTCCTGTGCAAGGAGGGATTACAGGCAAAGCCCTCGCGCGAGCAGGCCAGAAAAGTGACAATGCTTTCGGCGCGGTTGGAAGCCCAGATCGAGACACGGTCGCCTTTGACGAGACCAAAACGGCGCAGATCGGCGGCCATGCCGTCGACCCACAATTTCAACTCGGCAAAGGTCTGGCTGCTTCTGCCATCCACCAGCGCGACAGCATCGGGCCGCTCGGCCGCGTGGCGGGCGAGCAGGCTGTAAAATGTGTCGGCACACCACAGGCCCTTGTCATAATAGGCCTTGGCGGTAGACGGATGGTGGAGAGTCAGAAACTGCTTCATGCTTAATGGCCGAATTTGCTGGTGTCTGGCTTGCGCTTGTTTTTGAAGGCGTCCGACAGTTCTTTGCTTTCATCGCTTTCGAGATAGGAGCGCAACAGCATGTCATGCGTCACGCGCGACAGGCCCGCGACACCGCCATGGCGGGCATTGAACGCGCCCTTGATCGCGGCCAGCGCGAAGGAGCCGCGTTCGGCAATTTCCAGTGCCATGGCGCGGGTTTCCGCTTTGAGCTGGTCGTCGGGCACGACCTTGTTGATCATGCCCATTTCGAGCGCCTCGGCGGCCGTGATGCGCGGATTGCGGTACCAGATTTCCTTGGCTTTCTTTTTGCCGACCAGATCTTCCAGATACCATGTGCCATAACCGGCATCGAACGAGCCCATCATCGGCCCGACCTGACGGAACACCGCGCTTTCCTTGGCGATGGTGATGTCGCACACCACCTGCAACACATTGCCACCGCCGACCGCAAAGCCGTTGACGCTGGCAATCACCGGCTTTTGCAGCTTGTCGATGGCTTCATACATTTCCAGCGTGGGCAAGACGCCCGCATAGGTTGTGGAATCAATTTCCAGATCCTTGCGTCCGCCGATGCAGAAAAACTTGTCGCCGGCTCCTGTCAGCACGATCACGCGGGTGCGGATTTCGCGGCGGATTTTTTCGATGCAATCGCGCACTTCATGGCAGGTGACTTCGGTAAACATATTGCCGTCATCGGGACGGTTGAGCGTGATGGTGCCGATGGGGCCGTCTTCTTCGTAAAGAATGGTTGAATAAGTCACGATGCGGTTCACTCCCTGTGGTGTCGATCGGCACGGCGAATCAGATGACGCCCTGATTTTTCAACTCTGTGATGGTTGTCGTGTCATAATGCAGCAATTCGCCCAGAAGCGCATCGGTATGTTCGCCCAAACCGGGCGGGGCGTGGCGGGGCTGGTTGGCTTTGCCATCCAGATGGAACGCCGTGCCGACTTGCGGAATATCGTGATTGGCCTCTTTGAGGCGGTAGAGCAGTCCGCGGTCCTGCAAATGCGGATCGGCCATCACCTCGTCAAGCCGCTGGATCGGGCCGGAGGGCACGCGGGCCGTGCCGAACAAAGCCAGCCATTCGCCGCGTCCGCGCTGGCGCAGCAGGGGCGCAATCATGGCAACGATTTCGGCGCGGCAGGCGCGGCGGTCGGCATTGCTGGCAAAGCGCGGATCGGCCCCGATCTCGGGTTGGCCCATCACATCCCAGAACCGTTTCCAGATGGCATCATTGCCCAGCCCGAGGGTGAGCGGTTCATCGGCGGTTGCAAAGGTCTGGTAAATGGCGATCACGCTGTCCTTGCCGCCCGAGCGGCGCGGCAGTTCACCCGAACCCATGAAGGGAACGATCCGGCAGGTCAGAAATTTGGTCATGGAATCGACCAGAGCCACATCGATCACCCGTCCCTTGCCCGTGCGGCCGCGCGCGACAATCGCGGCCAGCGCGGCCATGGCCGCATCTTGTCCGGCCAGCATATCGGCGGCGGGCGCGCCGACTTTTTGCGGTTCGCCGTCAATCTCGCCGGTAATATCCATGATGCCGGAATAGCCTTCGGCGATCAGATCATAACAGGTCCAGTCGGCGCGCTCGCCTGTCAGGCCGAAACCGGTAATCGAGACATAGATCAGATCCGGCTTGATGGCCTGCAGAGTCTTGGTATCGGTGCCGAGCTTTTTGGCGACGCGCGGCGGCTGGTTGACCACGACGATATCGGCCTTGGCGACCAGCTCATGCAACACGGCCAATCCGGCCGGCGAGCTGTAATCGAGGGCAAGACTTTTCTTGTTGCGGTTGACCGAGAGGAACCACAGTGATTCCCCCTCCAGAAACGGCGGCCCCCAACTGCGGGAATCATCGCCGCTGCCGGGACGCTCCACTTTGATCACTTCCGCCCCCATATCGGCCAGCAACATCGTGCTGTAGGGACCGGCCACCGATGTGGTCAGATCCAGCACGCGGATTCCGTCGAGCAGATCAAAGCCAGGGCCTGCCCGCATCACCGGCAATTGGTGGAAAGGAAGGGCGTCGGGCGCGGAAAGGCGGTTGTTGATTGTCATCATTGTTCTCAAGGCTGCTTTTTTTCACAGCAAAAGACGTGCCGTGGCATTTTTGCGTGCTTTCTGCACGGGGAGTTTGCCTCTGCTGTCTTTTTGCAGGGGATCGTACCGCCCTTCATGCGTGGAGGGCAGAACAGCCGTGTTGTTGCCAGCAACAGTCTCCTGTGTAAGTGTCCGCGTGAAAGACAATCAAATGACAGGGACGGGACCCTCATCGCCTCGTGCGGTGGAGCGTCCGGGGCGAGGTTGAGACAATCCGATGAGGCAAGCTGCGGCAAGGTCGGTTGAGGGTGTGATTGCCTGCACGGCGCAAGGCAAAATCGCCTTTGCATCGGGACTCGGCAACGATCCGAGATTGCGTGCTTTGGCCACCGACAAGGAATGGATGGCCGAAATCCGCACCCGCCGGATCCAGCCGCTCAATCTCGACCACCGGCAATATTCGGTTTTGCTGACCCCGATACCCGACGGTGATTTGTTGCTGGTCAGCCATCTGCCCAGCAATGCGGTGCTGGAATTTCTGGGCTCGGTCGATTTCGCCTTCGATCTGCTCGACCATATGCTGACCGATCCGTTCGAGGCGATGACGGTGGTCGATGACCAGGCCCGTCTGGTCTATGTGTCGCCGGTCCACGAGACCTTTTTCGGCCTGTCGCATGGCGAGGCCAACGGGCGTCCGGTGCGCGAGATCATCGAGAATACGCGGCTTGATACGGTGGTCGCCAGCGGCAAATCCGAAGTGGGAGCCATTCAGGATATGCGCGGCTCGCAACGGGTTGTGTCACGGGTGGCGATCCGGCGCGAGGGCAAGATTCTGGGTGCGCTCGGTCGTGTGATGTTCAAGGGTCCGCAGCAGGTCGAGGAATTGAGCCGCAAGGTCAATACGCTGGAAAGCAAAGTGGCTTTTTACCGGCGCGAGGCCGCCTCGTTGCGCCGCAAATCCTATGGTCTGGATGACCTGATCGGCCAATCCCCCGCCATGCAACGGCTGCGCGCCGATATCATCAAGGTCGCGCCGCTGGAAATGCCTGTGTTGATCCGGGGTGAAAGCGGCACGGGCAAGGAACTGGTGGCCCATTCGCTGCACCGCCTGTCGCCGCGCCGTGATACAAAAATGGTGATGGTCAATGCCGCCGCCTTGCCTGCCACGCTGGTTGAATCCGAATTGTTCGGCTATGAGGCGGGCGCTTTTACCGGCGCGGACCGCAAAGGACGGCGCGGCAAATTCGAACAGGCGGCGGACGGGTCGATTTTTCTGGATGAAATCGGCGATATGCCGCTTGAAGTGCAGGTCAAATTGCTGCGCGTCCTGCAAGATCATGTGATCGAGCCGATCGGCAGCGAGCGGTCGATCGATGTCGATTTCCGCCTGATCACCGCGACAAACCGTGATTTGCAGCAATTGGTCAGCGAAGAGAAATTCAGGCTTGATCTGTTCTATCGCATTTCGGCCATCACCATCAATGTGCCGCCTCTGCGGCAGCGGATGGACGATATTCCGTTGCTGGTCACGCATTTTCTCGATGAATTTGCCGACCGCCACGGGCGCAGCCGCACCGACATCAATGACGAGGCGATTGCCTATCTGATGGAACAGTCATGGCCGGGCAATGTCCGGCAACTCTATCACGAGCTGGAGCGCGCTTTGGTGTTTGCCGAAAACGGCTGCATCACGCTCGATGTGCTGACCCATCACGGCAATATCCAGTCCGGTTCATCCCCTGATCTTCGCGAGCAGGCAGACGACAAGCCTGCCCCCTCCGCACGGAAAGAACCCGCCACCATGCGCGAGGCGGTGGAGCGGACCGAGCTGGAGCTACTCAAAAAAACCATGGACAAGCACAAAGGCAACAAAAAGCGGGTGGCGGAAGAATTGGGAATTTCGCGCTCCTATATCTATAAATTATTGGGCGAGCAGGGGTCCGAATAAGCCCGGTTTCAGGCATGGCCGCCATTGTGGCACGGGCAATGCATCTGGCTTGATCATCGGGGCGTACCATCATGACCACCCCAATGCGATGAGGACAGGCAAAACGTGATTCCGTCAGTGGATTTGATTGTTGTAGGCGGCGGGCTGGCAGGATTGTCGGCTGCCGTGCGGGCCAGTGAACTGGGCCTTTCAGTGCTGGTGCTCGAACAGGGTGACGGCGAGGCCTATCCCTGCAATTCACGGCAATCGGGCGGCATTGTCCATATTGCTTTCCATGATCCGTTCCGTCCGACCCATGAACTTGTCGGGGTGATCGACCGCGTGACGCTGAAGGAAGCCCGGCCCGCTCTGGCTCTGGCTCTGGCGCAAACCGGACATCGGCTGATCGACTGGTTGCAGGCCAAAGGGGCGCGCTTCATGCGGTTCAACCCGCAAGAGGGCTATCGCTGGTGCATGGCCCCGCCGCGTGCCTTGAAGGCGGGCAGTGACTGGGAACAGCGCGGGCCGGATATGGTGCTGAGGCAATTGGTCACCCATCTCGAAACCGCAGGCGGGCACATCCGCCGCGCCACCACGGTCACCGGCCTTGTGATGGAGGGTGGCCGTTGCACCGGCGTGACGGCCGAGCATCGGGGCGAGACCCTGACCTATCCGGCGCGCTTCGTGCTGCTGGCCGATGGCGGTTTTCAGGCCAACAAGGACCTCTATCAATCCCATATCGGCGGGTCGTTCGATGCGGTGTTCCAGCGCGGGCCGAGCACCGGACGCGGTGCGGGCCTATTGATGGCGCAACAGGCCGGAGCCGCCGTGACCGGCACCGATCGTTTTTACGGCCATCTTCTATGCGCCGATGCCCGCCACAATGATCAGGTCTGGCCCTATCCCGAGCTGGATGCGATTGCGACCGCCGGTCTTGTCGTCAACCAGACGGGCGTGCGGGTTGCGGATGAAGGGCGCGGCGGGGTTTACCTCGCCAATATGCTGGCCCGGGAGCCCGAAGGTTCGCGCTTCTTCGCGATATTTGATGCCGCGATCTGGGAAGGCCCGGGCACTTCGGCGCGGATTCCGGCCAATCCCCTGCTGGAAAAAGCGGGCGGCACCATCCATCGGGCCGCGACACTCGACGAATTGGCGCAACAGATCGGCGTGCCTGCAGACGCCTTGGTGCACAGCATCGCGGCCTATCACAGCGCACTGGATCAAGACCGGCTGGCGCAGCTGCCTGTGGCGCGTTCGACAAAAATCCCGCCTTTGCCGATCCGGTCCGGCCCCTTCATGGCAATCGCCGTTTTGCCGGGCATCACCTATACGATGGGCGGCATCATGATCGACGAGCATGCACAGGTTCTCGACGATAGGGGTGCGGTCATCCCCGGTCTGCTGGCAGCAGGCGCGACAACCGGCGGTCTGGAAGGCGGTTCGCAGGCGGCCTATCTCGGCGGTTTGATCAAGGCGGGATCGTTCGGCCTGATTGCCGCAGAGCGCGTGGCAGCCTTGCTCAAACCCGCTTCGGATCATGCCGAAGATTCCGTTGCGGCGCCATCGGCCCCGATGCAGCCCTTGCACGGACTGGCGCGGTTTCCGGTCCTGAAGGCCACACTCAAATACGGAAGGTTTTCGGCGTTCGGATTGGGAGTTCTTGTCGCGGGGCTTGTGCTGTGGTCGGGTTGGCCGTCCTTCGGCTTGTTCAGCCCCGTTCTGGCTGCGGGAGCCGGAGCTCTCGCCGCGGTCGCGGTGCTGAGCTATGTCGAGCTGATCCGCCTGATCACCGAATTGCTGATGCCGGATTAATCGGCTTCGGCGGCCAGTTGGTCGCGCAATTTGGAGCGCAGCCAGATTGCGCCGCCCGCCGAAAAGCCGCCATCAATGGCGATTTCGGCACCCGTAATAAAGCCGGCTTCGTCGCTGGCCAGAAACAGGACCAGATTGGCGCATTCCAGCGGCGTGCCCTGACGCTGCATCGGGATGGAGCGGCGGGCCGATTCGGCATGGCCCGGCTTGCCGTCGCGGAAGAAGCTGGTGTCGATGATCTGTCCCGGATGGATCGAATTGACGCGGATATTCCATTCGACAAATTCGATGGCCGCCATTTTGGTCAGGCCGCGCAAGCCCCATTTGCTCGCGCAATAGGCGGCATCGTAATGCGCTCCCAAACCGGCAATCGAGGATACGTTGATGATGGAGCCGCCGCCCGATTCCCGCATCAACGGCGCGGTATGTCTCATACCCAGCATCGCCCCTGTCAGATTGACATCCATGGTCCTGTGCCATTTCGGCAATGTGGTGTCGCTGATGCTCTCACGGCTGATGGTGCCTGCATTGTTGACCAGCACATGCAGCCCGCCAAAGGTCTTCCGGGCAGCTTCGACCACGGTTTGCCACTGGGATTCATCGCAGACATCCTGCACCAATGCGATGGCGCGGCCGCCTTTGGCGGTGATCGCTTCGGCCAACGGGCCAACAGGATCATCCGGCAGACCGGTCAGCACAAGGGCTGCGCCGTGTTCGGCAAACAGATGCGCCTCGGCAATACCCTGCCCTCCGGCCGCACCGGTGATCAAAACAACTTTGCCTGCCAGACGCTGTGTCACCGCCAAGGTCCTTCTGTTCAAATGCCGAAGATCCCTTTCGGAAGGCTCATATGGGCGAGGGTCTCGAAAATCACATAGAACAATCCGGCAGACAGGACGCTGGTCATGGCGGTTTTGATCGTGCCTTGACGGCCCGCCATCGTATAGGCCGCCATAAAAAACAACAGGGTCGAGAGCGCATAACCGAGCACAGGAATGATCACGGCATAAACCGTCATCAGCAAGGCGAAGGCTTTGGGTGCATTGAGATAGGGCAAAACGAATTCTTCCTGCTCCCGGGCGGCGGCGGCCTGCCCTTTGATATTTTGCAGGCCGATAATGACGCCGCATATGATCAACAGGCCACCCACCAGCATGAGATAACGATCGGGACCGAGCACATCGAACATGTGATCGCTGCGCTGTGATTGCCACAAGGACCAGCCATCCCACATCCAGAGCGAACCAATCGCCACCAAAGCCAAACCCCAGAGTCGCTCGCCCATGATCATCATCCCTGTTTCGGACTGTGTTGTCTCGCCCGTGCCAAAGCCTGTTCGCCCGCCCGACGGCCCGAGATAAAGGCCCAAGCCAGATGGTGCCCGTGCCCTTCGAGCAAAACACCACCCTGTCCATTCGATCCTGCCGCATACAAGCCGTCAATAGGCGCACCACTGCTGTGCAAGACTTCGTGCTGGAGGCTGACCTTCAAGCCGCCATCGGTGAAGACAACATAGCTGCGCACCGGACCCAATGCGATATAGGGGCCTTGATCAAGCGCGGGAAAAGACCCGTTGCGGGTTTTGCGGTCCTGCCGGTTGTACTGCCCGATTGTCTGTTGCAAGACGGACGCGTCAAGGCCCAATTTTCCGGCGAGTTCGCCCACACTGTCGGCTTTGATAAAAATATCGGCGCGGTTGCGGCGGTAATCATCGAGATAGGCATAGGCGACACCCGGCGCGGTCGAGATGAAATAGGGCCAGGCGGTGAATTGTCCGGCCAATTTGGCATCCATCACAATATAGGCCAGCCGTTCGGGCTGGTGCGGAACGGCCATGCCGGGCTTGTTGATCTCGTCGACAAAGCGCTGGCCGTTCTGGTTGATCAGGATCGCCCCTTGTTTGAACAGGTCGACCGACGGGCCCAGTGCGGTGGTCAGAAAGCTCATCGCAAACGGCCGCAGAATGGCTTGCGGCAAATGGTCGAATGACCATTTCATCAGTTTGGCAAGGGCTGTCCAAGGCGGCAGGCGTCCGATCAGGTTGGGCTGTTCGGGCGGTACAAACCGCATGATGGGCCCGCGCACGATGTCGCCATTGACCATTTCCGCGCCGTGTTCAAGCGCCAGACGGAAGCCGTCACCCGTGGCGGTGATGTTGACCGGTTCGAGATCACTGACGTCCGGTCCGGCAAATTCGGCTTTCAGTTCACGACTGCCGCTGTAATCGCCCGCCGCCAGTACCACACCGCCTCTGGCCTTGAGGACATGGCTTTGCCGGCCGTCATGATAGGTCAATCCGGTGATGCTGCCATGGTCGGAGATCAAACTTTCCACTTTGGCATTCAAGCGGACGTCGACGCCGGCAGCCAAAGCGCGGCGGCCGAGGTGATAGGGGAACGATCTGGAATTGGGAACCACGTTGTGCATGCGCGGTTGCCGGTGCGGTGGTTCGACATTGGGCCCGACAAAGACCAGACCGGATTGTTCCAGCCATTGCATCATCTCTGTCGTGCGGTCGACCAGAATCCGGCGCAGCTCGCGGTTGTCGCGATTGGCATAGGAACCGGCCAGCACTTCCATGTCTTCGTAATGGTCGTCGGGATGATCGACTATCCCCGCATCATCCTGGTGGCTGGTGCGCGTGGCCGAGATGGAGCCTACAGACCATGCGGTCGATCCACCCAACGAGGGGTTTTTTTCCAGCAGGACCGCATGCCCGCCGCGCTCGGCCACCTCGATCGCCGCCGCCAATCCCGCACCGCCGCCGCCAACCACCACGACATCGCAGATGGCTTGTTCGGGGTGACGGGAAGAATGGTTGTTTCGAGCAGGGTCAGGCATCGGGCTTCCATGTCTAGCGCGCTCACCGGTCAAGCGCGGGCTCCGGTCAATACGCAAGACAAATGCCATTTGGTCCGGATGGTCATCCCTCAAGCCTTCGCCGAGTTGCGGCCGGTATCCGGTGTCAGACTCTGTGATTCTGCCGGATTCACTGCGGGATCATTTGTCGCTTCGGGCGACAAAGCCCTATGCAAGTGTCGCCAGCAACGACACTCCCGCAATGGAAAATGGCTTGCGGAAATCCTGTAAAGAACAAAAATAGGATCAAACTTTCGGCAATGGCTGGTCTGCGCGCAGTTGGTGCGGCGATTGCATGGTTTTGAAAAGAGAGGCACTGTCGACAGGTGCCGGTATCATGAGGCCGTATCTTTCCGGTTCAGGCCCGACAGGCTTGAATGCGTCAATAAGCTATCGAGGAAACAATCATGAATGTCGCTTATGTGGTGCGCTGCAACTTCAACGATCCGGCCAAGGAGACAGCCTGGAATGATTGGTATAGCGGCCCCAAGTTGAAGCAGATGCTCGACAAGCCGCATTTTCTGACCGGACAGCGGTTCTATCGTTCGGCAGGGGCCGGACGCGATTATCTGGCCTTCTGGACACTGGCATCGGCGGATGCCTTTACCACGCCCGAATATACCAATGACTGGGGCTTTTTCGAATGGCGGCCTTACATCATCGACTGGAGCCGTGATCTGTTCGCGGCGGAAGGGGATGGTTCTGTTGTGGCCCCGCATTTGCCCGAGGGCGGATTCATCCGTCTCGTCTCCTTCGAGGGTCTGACAGCCGAGCAGGCCGAAGCCAAGCGCAGGGAAGTGGACCGTACCCATCCTGCGACCATTTGGCACCGCTCGATCGGGCTGGACCGTCATACAGAACTGTTCGGCGTTTCGGTCGAGACCAGTGACACGCTCAATACGCCGATCGATGGCGTGATCGAAGTCTTCTACCGCCCGATTTCGATCCTCGGCATCACCGATGATCCCCATGACAGCAAGCTGGTGCGCTGATGGACAATGCCTTGCTCCAAGGACTGGTTGCAGCATTCAGCGTCATGAATTTGCTGTTTGCCTTTATCGGCTGCCTGTTGGGCACGCTGGTCGGGGTTTTGCCGGGCTTGGGTCCGGCATCGGCCATGGCGATCCTGCTGCCGATTACCATGCATATGCCGCCCGAAGGGGCGATCATCATCATGGCGGGCATTTATTACGGTGCGATGTATGGCGGTTCGACCACGTCCATTTTGATGAATATTCCGGGTGAAACCGCCTCGGCTGTGACCATGCAGGACGGTTTTCCGATGACCAAAAACGGCAAAGCCGGATAGGCTTTGGCGATTGCGGCGATCGGTTCCTATATGGCCGGTATTTTTGGCGCGGCGGCGATTTCGTTTATCGGTCCTTATGTGGCCGATATCGCACTGAAATTCGGACCCGCCGAATATTTCGGCCTTGTGCTGTTTTCCATGACGGCTCTGGTCAGTTTTGCCGGAAACTCTCTGGTGAAAGGCATGGCACTGGCTGTGCTGGGCATGGCGCTGGCGGGCATCGGAACCGATCCCCTGACAGGAACCCAACGTCTGACCTTCGGCAATATCGAACTTTCCAAAGGGCTGGATGTTGTGCCCGTTCTGGTCGGCCTGTTCGGCATCAGCGAGGTGCTGGCCAGCATGGGGGACAAGGTCGAGAAGATCTTTACCGGAAAGCTGGGCTCGTGGCTGACCATGATCCCGCGCGGCGAGGAGTTGAAACGCGGATTGTTTGCTGCCGTTCGCGGCACGATCGGCGGTTTTGTGATGGGCTTGCTGCCGGGCATGTTGCCGGCCATTACCGCCTATCTTTGCTACGACATCGAAAAGCGCGTCTCCAAAACACCGGAAAAATTCGGCACGGGCATGATTGAAGGTGTTGCAGGGCCGGAAGCCGCCAACAATGCCACCGCCATGGCCGGCTTTATTCCGTTGTTGGCATTGGGGATTCCGACCAGTCCGGCTTTGGCGATCATTCTCGGCACCTTGATGATCAACGGTCTGACCCCCGGCCCGATGCTGTTTGAAACGCAAGGCGTGTTTGTCTGGACCATTATCGGGTCCATGCTGATTGCCAACACGATGCTTCTTGTCCTGAATCTGCCATTGGTCGGATTGTGGGCGCGCCTGAGCAATGTGCCTTACAGTATTCTGGGTCCGGT
>CAIYZJ010000027.1 GCA_903930675.1 uncultured Hyphomicrobiales bacterium | reverse complement strand
TGGCCTTGGCGTAGGCCAACAGATCGGCCAGCGTTTTGAACTGAGATGCCGCATTCACCACCAGCACCTGCGAGGTGTTGGCCACCTGTCCGATCGGCTCGAAGTCGGTGAGTGCATCGAAACCGGCATTGGCGCGCTGCGCCGGAATGATGACCACTGCCGAGGCGGTGATCGCCAGGGTGTAGCCATCGGGCGGCGCCTTCGCCACTGCTTCCAGCCCGACCTGTCCGCCTGCGCCGGGGCGCGCATCAATTACCACCGGCTGGCCCAGCACCTTTGCAATCTGCGCGCCAAACAGGCGCGCCAGGGTGTCACCCGTGCCGCCTGCCGCAAGCGGAGAGATCAGCTTGATTGGTCGTGACGGATACGTCTGTGCCTGGGCTTGTGGGGGCAAGGCAAGACCTGCCAGCGTCAGGAATATGCACAGCAAGAACATTCGCCCGTGCGTCTTGTAGGCGCCGGCCATGCCAGCGCGATTGAGAATCGATGTGCTCATGATGGATTGCATCTCCTGGTCGTGTTGACTTCGGTTCCTATAGCCCGACTTCTATCCCGTCTCGTATCGGCGGCCTTCTTCAAGCAAGTCGGGTGTGCCGACCACTTCATTGAGTCCATCGAAATCGAGCATGCGGTCTTTCCAGGGCGCGGTTGTGCGATGCTCGCGCAAGCTGGCGTAGTAGTCGATCAATGTCTTGGCCACTGCCCTGACTGTGCCACCGGGAAAGATGACGATACGGAATCCGCGGCGCCCCAGTTCGTCAGCAGGCTCGATGGGGGTCTTGCCACCCTCCACCATATTTGCGAGTAAGGGTGCACGGCCAGCAAAGCGCGCGCAGGCGGTGTCCATGTCCGCAGGCGTACGCAGCGCCTCGATGAACAGCGCATCGGCGCCGCTTTCCAGGTAGAGTTCGGCCCGATCCAGCGCAGACTCAAGCCCCTCAACGGCGATTGAATCCGTGCGCGCCAGAATGAGCGTGGAGCTGCTGCGGCGCGAGTCAACCGCCGCCCGGATTTTTCCGCACATCTCCGAAGTGGGCACCACCGTCTTGCCTGCCAAGTGCCCGCAGCGCTTGGGAAAGGTCTGGTCTTCCAGTTGAATCATCGCCGCGCCCGCGCGCTCGAAGCCGCGCACGGTACGCTGCACATTGAGGGCGTTGCCAAAACCCGTGTCAGCGTCCACGATCACCGGCAGCGACACTCGGTCAGTGACGCGGGCCAGCGTCTCGACCGCCTCGGAATAGCTTGTCAAACCGACATCCGAACGACCCAGCAGCGTGTACGCGACCGATCCTCCCGATAGGTACAGCGCCTCGAACCCGGACTGCTGGGCGATCAGGGCCGACAAGGCGTCGTAGATGCCTGGTGCCAGAACGATGCGCGGCTGTGTCAGGCGCTGTTTGAAATCATTGCTCATGGGTACTTCTATTAATCCTGTTTAAAACCGACGACTCACCTCTGAGTCACCAGATATAACACTTTTTCGGGTTAGATCAAATTGTTTCGGGTTTTGAGTCGTTTTCGATCGTAATTCAGACCCTTTTTGGGCTCCTTGCCATCATTCTCATTACATCGATGTATCGAATAGATGTATTGACATTTCGAAAGTTGAACCGGACACCAAGTGCTTGATTTGCTTATC
>CAIYZJ010000026.1 GCA_903930675.1 uncultured Hyphomicrobiales bacterium | reverse complement strand
CATATTGGGTTTCTGCGCCCCTTTGCCGGATGGATGCCCTCTCCTCAAGCAGGGGCAAGACCGAATTGATCTTTTCAAGGCTCACAACCGCTTGCTCGCGCTCGGCCTCTTTCTGGTTCAAGTTGTCATCAATGACGGCGAGTTTGCGCGCATGTTCAAGCCGCTGGCTTTTCATGTGGTAGCGGACCCGCTTGATGTCATCGCCCGGCGCGTCAATCGCCGCGAACAGGGCTTCTTCCTGCTCGGGCTCCAGAATGGATTGAAGGCGGGCAATGTCGAGGCTGCTTTGAATGCGCTCCTGCCTGCTGCGCGACTGCTCCGAGAGCAAGGCCGTGTCATCAAGTTCGATCAGCATGGCGCCAGCCGTGACCCGCTGTCCATCCCTTGCAGAGATGGCTTTGACGGTGCCCGCTTCGAGCGACTGAATGACCTGTGTCCGCCCTTGCGGGATGATTTTGCCCGGCGCAACCGCCACAATGTCGACTTCGCCAAACCATGACCACAGAGCAAATGTGGTCACCATGGCCATAATCAGATGCATCATTTTGCGGCCTGAGGGGGAGGCTGCCGTCTCGATAATCTCCAGAGCCGCAGGCATAAAGGCGCGTTCGTCCTGCTTTTCAAGCGACTGACGCCACTCTTTATAGATTTGTTGGGGTATACTGATGGCTGATTGGAGTTTTTGAACTATATATATTTTTGAGTATTGAATTGATAACAATGCAACAAGTGTTGCCTCGGCCTTTGACGGAATATTTGATTGAAATATTTTTTTTCTATGATGAAAATTTATTCTCAAATAACGATAATATAAATGGGCGAGCTTTAATTTTGCCCGGCCTTCACGCAAGCGGATTTTGTCCCGCACGATTTCTTTGGTGATTGGGGATCTTTCGGGCTCGGCTATGATCGGATTTGGGGCGGGAGAGATCGGCAGATCAGTCATGATTGCTTATCTCCATGCGATTGCAGATCGAAGAGATGGGCATAGCGACCTTTGGCACTGATCAATTCGTCGTGTGACCCATCCTCAACAATAATCCCTTTTTCAATCGTCAGGATGCGATCAACCGAACGTATTGTAGAAAGCCGGTGGGCAATAATAATGACTGTCCGGCCCTGGATAATTTCCCGCATGTTGGATTGAATGATGCTCTCGCTTTCGTAGTCGAGTGCCGAAGTGGCTTCATCGAAGATCAGAATGCGCGGGTCGCCCGACAAGGCGCGCGCAATGGCAATGCGTTGACGCTGGCCGCCGGACAGTGAAGCGCCGCGTTCGCCAATGATGGTGTCGTAACCATTCGGCATGGCCACAATAAAATCATGCGCCCCTGCCAATTTGGCCGCTTTGACGACGGAATCAAACGGCATGGTTGCATCGGCCAGTGCGATATTGTCGCGGACCGAGCAGTTAAACAGCACGTTTTCTTGCAAGACGACCCCGACCTGTCTCCTCAGCCAAGAGGGATCAATCAGGGCCAGATCGACGCCGTCAACAAGGATGCGTCCCGTTTCCGGCACGTAAAGACGTTGTACGAGTTTGGCGATCGTGCTTTTGCCGGATCCGGATTGGCCAACAATACCAACGACCTGCCCGATAGCGATGGTCAGACTGAGATCATGCAGAACCAGTGGCAGGTTTGGACGATAGCGAAATTGTACATTTTGGATATCAATATGGCCCTGCAATTTCGGCAGGTTGGCTTCGGCCGAAGTCCGGTCTTGTTCGGCCGGTGTATTCAAGATGTCGCCAAGCCGGGCGATCGAGATGCGGACTTGATGGAAGTCCTGATAAATCTGCGCAATGCGCATGATGGGGCCGCTGACATATCCCGCCAGCATGTTGAAGGCTACCAATTGCCCGACACTTAACTCGTTGGATATGACCAACTTGGCGCCAAAAAACAGGATTGCAACTGTTGTGAGCCTTGAAACCAGATTTGTGCATTGCGTAATAATATTGCCGAATGTCGCCACATCAAACGAAGCCGCGATATAGGATGCAAATTGGTCATCCCAACGCCGTTGCATCTGCGGCTCGACCGCCATGGCTTTGATCGTTTCGATGCCGGATACGCTTTCGACCAGAAATGATTGGTTTTCGGAGTATTTTTTAAATTTTTCTTCCAGCTTT
>CAIYZJ010000025.1 GCA_903930675.1 uncultured Hyphomicrobiales bacterium | reverse complement strand
CGAGGCCTGTCTGACGACATGGCTGTGGGTGGTGTTTCTCGGCTCGGCCTTTTTGCTTGAAGAGCGCGATCAGGTGAAATTCGATCTGATCTACGGGATTTGCTCCCTGCCGGTGCAACGCCTGCTGGCTTTGGTGTCGGCTGTAGCCATTTCCCTCGGCTTTCTGGCGGCTTTGCCTGCAACCCTCGATTACATCACCTTCTACAAGATCAAATCGAGCAATACGCTGGGGATCCGCCTTGATATTGTCTTCAGCGTTTATGGCATTTTCGCTGTCGCCATCATCATCCATTACGCCGTGCGCGCCTGGAAGTTGATCAACGGTGCGTCGCCCCATGATCTCGAAGGGGAGGCGAAATAATGACGCTGGCTTTTACATCCTGCGTGGTCGCCCTGTTTATTCTGGCGGCCATCGGTGCACCGCTGGCACTGTCCATGATTGTTTCGGCGGTCGTCTATCTGGCGGTGAAGGGGCAGGATCTCGGTCTGGCTGCCGAACAGATCATCCAGGGGCTTTATGACAGCTTCCTGATTCTGGCGGTGCCACTGTTCATCGTTGCCGCCAATATCATGAATGCGGGCACGATTTCCGACCGGCTGCTGCAATTCTGCGTGGTGCTGGTCGGGCGTTTCCGTGGTGGTTTGGGCTATGTGAACGTGGTGTCGAACATGATCTTTGCGGGCATGTCCGGTTCGGCTGTGGCCGATGCGGTCGGGCTTGGCAAGATCATCATCGGCATGATGGTGAAAGACAAACGCTATTCACCCGGCTATGCCGCCGCCATCACAGCGGCGGCATCGACCATCGGCCCGATCATTCCGCCATCCATTCCGATGGTCATGTATGCTTTGGTGTCCGATACCTCGATCGGCTATCTGTTTCTGGGTGGTATCCTGCCCGGTATTCTGATGGGGGTGGTGTTGATGGTGCTCAATTACCGGATTGCCACGCAACGCGGGTTTCCCGTTGAGGATTCCGTGCCGCTGTCTGAATTGCCGGGCCTGACAAAACGGGCGTTTCCGGCGCTGATGATGCCGGTTATCCTGTTGTTCGGCATCTATGGCGGGGCGACCACACCGACCGAGGCAGCCGCGATTGCCGCAGCCTATGCCTTGCTGTTGGCGACCTTCTTCTATCGGGCGATCTCGTTCAAGGCACTCTATGGCATTCTGGCGGAAAGCTCGCGTGCTACGGCTTCGGTTGGCTTGGTGATCGGCGGCGCGCTGATTTTCAACTATATCGTGGCCAGCGAGAATATTCCGGCTCTGGTCTCCAACTCGATGAAGGGACTTGATGTCTCGCCATTGATGTTTTTGCTGGCGATCAACATCCTGTTCCTGATCCTCGGCTGTCTGATCGATGCCACCACGATCATTCTGGTGATCATTCCCCTGTTTGTGCCGACCTGCCGTGCTTTGGGCATTGATATGGTGCATTTCGGCGTGGTGGCTGTGGTGAACTGCATGATCGGGCTGATTACGCCGCCTTACGGGGTGCTGTTGTTCGTGATCAATGCCATTACCGGCATTTCGCTGAAGGAAATGATCAGTGAAATCTGGTCCTTCATCGGTGTGTTGGTGGTGGCTTTGTTGATCATGATTTTTGTGCCGGATGTGGTGCTGTTTGTGCCGCGCCTGTTCGGTTACGGCGGTTAATCCCTGTTGTGATCCGGTGTGGCGTCCCCTTGCCGGGGACGTCACATTTTTTGTGTCTTTGGCCGGAGAAGTCCCATGATTTCGGGCACCACAAAACTGATTGCGCATCTGGGCTATCCGACAGAATCCTTCCGCGCGCCGATGATCTACAATCCCTATTTCAACAAGCACAACATCAATGCCGTGGTTGTGCCGATGGGCTGCAAGGCCGGGGATTACAACCAGTTTCTGCCTTTGGTGTTCCGTCTGTCCAATATCCACGGTGCGTTGATCACCATGCCGCACAAGGTCACCACCATCGCTTTGCTTGACGAGGTGATGACAACCGCCAAAGTGGCGGGCTCGTGCAATGCCGTGCGCTTGAATGCCGAGGGCAAGCTGGTCGGCGATATGTTCGACGGCGAGGGTTTTGTGCGCGGCATCCTGCGCAAGGGCCGCGTGCTGCAAGGGGCCACAGTATTTGTAGCGGGTTGCGGCGGGGTCGGTTCGGCCATTGCCGCCTCGCTGGCCAAAGCGGGCGTGGCGGAGTTGAGCCTCTATGACTCCTATGCGCCGATCATGCACGGTTTGGCGGATCGGCTGAAAACCCATTATCCGCAACTGGTGGTCGGCGTCGGTGTCAATGATCCCGCCGGTTTCGATGTGGTGGTCAATGCCACACCGCTCGGCATGAAAGAGGGCGATCCGCTGCCCATGGATGTCAGCCGCATCGCGCCATCGAGCTTTGTCGGCGAGGTGGTGATGAAGCAGGAGATCACCCCGTTTCTGGAGGCGGCGCGCGCGCGCGGCTGCGCCTATCAGGTCGGCACCGATATGCTGTTCGAGCAGATTCCGGCCTATCTGGAATTTTTCGGCTTCCGCACCACCACGCCGGACGAGCTGCGCGAAGTCTCCGAGATCAGCTACTAAGCCAAAACGGCAGGGGATGCCCTGCCGACTCCGGTGATGATCAAGCGGTTTGCAGCGGCAGGCCCAGAATGTCGCGGGCTTGCTGCCATGTCGCCACAGGGCGGTTGTAACGCTGGCAGATGTCGACCGTGCGCTTGACCAAAGCGGCATTGGAAGGGGCCAGAGTGGTGCGGTCGAGCTTGATATTGTCTTCAAGGCCGGTGCGGGTATGGCCGCCTTTGGAAATCGACCATTCATTGACGCGGATCTGGTCGGGGCCGATCCCCGCGCCACACCATTGCGCATCGGGGGCGAAGAGTTTCAGCGTTTCGATGTAGAAATCGAAAATCCGCTCGTCGGCAGGCATCGCATTTTTGACGCCCATCACGAATTGCACATAAAGCGGCCCTTTGAGACGGCCATCCTTGGCCATTTTGGCGGCATGGACGATGTGGGACAGATCGAAAGCCTCGATTTCCGGCTTCACATTGTAGGTGAGCATTTCGGACGACAGCCAATCGACCAGATCGGGCGAGTTTTCATAGACGCGGGTCGGGAAATTGTTGGAGCCGACCGTCAAAGACGCCATATCGGGGCGCAGGGGCAACATGCCGCCGCGATCACGGCCAGCACCCGAGCGGCCACCGGTCGAAAACTGGATGATCATGCCCTTGCAATGTTTTTCCAGTCCCTCTTTGAGGTGGGCGAAGCGTTCGGGGTCCGAGGTCGGCTTGCCCGCATCATCGCGCACATGGCAATGGGCAATCGACGCACCCGCCTCAAAAGAGGCGTGGGTGCTCTCGATTTGCTCGCTGATGGTGACAGGAACGGCAGGATTATCGGCCTGCGTCGGCACGCTTCCGGTGATTGCGACACAGATGATGCAAGGTTCGCTCATAATGGACCCGTTAGGTTGAGTGTTTCCGAGAGATTGTTTTTATGAGGTGATTCATAAGCCAAAAGTCGGGGATTGAACATAAGGCTCCGGCGTTTTTTTACTTTTGGCGGGCGCAACTCCACTGCTACGGTGCCACAAGCGGATCATGGCGCGGGGGGAAACGGTGTCGGCAATCATCACCTATACGGCCAATCCGGCCATTGATGTCTGGGCGCAATGCGACACGGTTGTGGCCACAGAGAAAACCCGCGTCACGGATGTGCGCTATGATGCGGGCGGCGGCGGCATCAATGTGGCGCGGGTGCTGGTGGCTCTGGGCGCGCAGGCTTTGCCGGTCTATCTGGCTGGCGGCGCCACCGGCCCGCTGTTCGAAACCCTGCTCAAACGCACCATCAGCCAAAGCGAACCGATCAGCATTGCAGGCGACACCCGTCTGTCCGAGGTGATTTACGAGCGCTCGACCGGACGAGAGCTGCGCTTTGTCGCCGAAGGGCCGGTGATCACGGCCCAAGAAGCCACCCGCATAGGCGACCATATCCGGCTGACTTTGGGGCAGGCCGGCAAGGGCGATTGGTTTGTTGCCAGCGGCAGCCTGCCGCGCGGCTTGCCCGCCCGCCACTATCTCGATCTGGGCGAATTGGCCCATGCCAAAGGCCTGTTGTTCGCACTCGATTGTTCGGGCGAGGCCCTGCGCGCCTGTTGTCGGGAGGGGCGGATTGACCTGCTCAAACTCTCCAAAAGCGAATTGGGCGAGATCACCCATCACCCTTTGACAGACCGCGCCTCGGTTGAAACGGCAGCACTCGAACTGGTGGCGACTGGCCGCATCGCGCGTGTTCTGGTCAGCCTCGGTCCCAATGGCGCCCTGCTGGCCGACCAAACCGGCCTCACTTTCGCCCCCGCGATCCCGATCGCGGTCAAAAGCACGGTGGGGGCGGGCGACAGCTTTCTGGGCGGCTTTCTATATGGATTGGCCCAAGGCGCTAGCCCTGCGCAAGCGCTGGCCACAGCCATCAAAGCCGGCTCCGCAGCCTGCCTCAATCCGGGCACGCAACTGGTGGATCGGGAGCAGTTTGAACAGTTGGGGTGAGTTTTAACAGTGGTGCCCAGGGACGGGACAGGGAGAGTTAGTAAAATCAATGACTTACGTGAAAGTGGGACAGTTTTTTTTCTTTAAAATAAATGAGCTTTTTTGCCACATCGTCCCACCGGTTCTTGACTGTGTCTATCATAGCTGTAGCCCAAAGCCCTAAAAGATGCCCAGAGAGGTGGCAACAGAGATGAGGTAGAGCTAGTCAAAAAAGGCATGTACTGGCCTCGAGGCCGTTAATCAACTAAGTTTTGATGTGAAATAGTAATTGGGAGTTGATCAAGCTGAGCTTGTGATCTTGTCGTGGCAACATCCGAAAAAGCGCTTGCCAGATACGGCGAACATACAAAGGCTGTCGTCAGCCTTTGGGAGATACCGATAGGCGAACTCATCCGCAATCCCGATGCCAGCCCGAACAGCGACAAGCGCCTGCACGCCATTTACGGAACGATGGTTTATTAATACATCTCGACCATTGATGCCAGTTCTCTGTCCGAGACTTTTCTGGGCGATGCCGTCTTTTCCAATATGATTTTGATGGGTGCTGCCTGGCAGAACGGGTTGATCCCGCTGTCACAAGACCCGATTGCCCGTGCTATTGAACTGAACGGGGCGTCGATTGATCAAAACAAGCGTGCCTTTTTGGTTGGCAGGCTCGCCGCAGCCAATTCCGCTGTTTTGAAAATGCCAAAAAATCAATTCAGATCCTTAT
>CAIYZJ010000024.1 GCA_903930675.1 uncultured Hyphomicrobiales bacterium | reverse complement strand
TATGCCAATGCGGCGGCAGCCCTGTCGACGCTCGGCTATGGCGCGGTGGCCCCCATTCCGCAACGCGCCGCAGTCGAGGACTTCATTGCGGCATAACGGCATGATTTGGCCATATTCGGACTGATAATCCGATCCCAATCCAGCGTCGTACCCAGACTGTGATTGATTCCATCTTCCATTCCTTGCGGCCATCGGCAGAAAGACCACCCCATGACACAGTTCCGGATTGCTCCGCCCGATCTGCCGCACATCCCTGCCAGCGAGATCACCCCGAAAGAGGTGTTTCTCAACCGCCGCCAGTGGCTGGCGGGAGCAGGCGCGCTGACCACGGCCGCGGGCCTTTTGCCTCAACCAGCCGAAGCTGCACAGGTGATCGTACCATTGGCGGCCAAGGCCAATCCTCAATTCAAACCATCCGATGCCCCGACCGACAAGAAACTGGCGACCACCTACAACAATTACTACGAATTCGGCACGTCCAAATCCGCGCCGGCCAATGAGGCCGCCTCGCTGACCGTGCGGCCATGGAGCATCGAGGTGACAGGCGAAGTGGCCAAACCGCGCCGGATCGATCTCGAGGAGCTGATGCGCCTGCCGCTCGAAGAGCGCATCTACCGCTTCCGTTGCGTCGAAGCCTGGTCGATGGTGGTGCCGTGGATCGGCTTCGAATTCCGCCATCTCGCAGCCCTTGTCGAACCCACCGGCAAAGCCCGTTTCGTGCGCTTTACCAGTGTCGCCCGCAAAGAGGAAATGAGCGGATTGCGCACCGCCGTTCCGGTGCTCGACTGGCCCTATACGGAAGGCTTGCGGCTCGACGAGGCCATGAACCCGCTGACGCTGATGTCGGTGGGCATGTATGGCGAAACCCTGCCCAACCAGAACGGCGCGCCGGTCCGGCTGGTGGTGCCGTGGAAATACGGGTTCAAAAGCGCCAAATCGATTGTCAAAATCGAGTTTCTCGAACAACAGCCGGTCAGCTCCTGGACCAAATCGGCCATGCACGAATATGGCTTCTATTCCAACGTCAATCCGATGGTCGATCATCCGCGCTGGAGCCAGAAGCGCGAGCGCTTGCTGCCCTCCTTGTTCGCCAGCCGCGAGACCGAATTGTTCAACGGCTATACCGAGCAGGTCGCCGGCCTCTACAGCGGCATGGATCTGAAAGCCAATTTCTGATGTCCGAGCCGCTCAGCCTGTCACGGGCCGCCCGCTGGATTGACAAGGGTCTGCTCGGCCCCGTCTGGCTTGTGCCTGTCAAAGCGGCGGTGTTTGTGCTGTGCCTGTGGCCTTTGGCCCGCTTGGGTTATGCCGGTCTGTTCGATCCGCTCGCGCTCGGAGCCAATCCGGCGGAAACCATCATCCGCAGTTTGGGGGACTGGACAATCCGGTTCCTGCTGATCGGACTGGCCATCAGCCCGCTGCGGAGCTGGACCGGTATCAACCATCTGATTGCCTTCCGGCGGATGCTCGGCCTGTTCGCCTTCGCCTATGCCTGCGCGCATCTGCTTGCCTATCTGGCGTTCGACCGTTTGTTCCAATGGGGCGAGATCGTGCAGGATGTGATCAAGCGGCCTTTCATCGCGGTCGGGTTTATTGCCTTCTGCCTGCTGCTGCCGCTGGCGGTGACCTCGACCCGCGGCTGGGTGCTGCGGCTTGGCGGTGCCCGCTGGGCCTTGCTGCACCGGCTGGTCTACCCCATCGCTTTTCTGGGCGTGTTGCATGACTGGTGGCTGGTCAAACGCGACCTGACATGGCCACTGATCTATGCTGTCATTGTTGCGCTTGAAATGCTGGCCAGGGTCAGGCCGGTCAAGTCCTTCTTAAAGCAACATTCACCATTTCAGCAGAACATTGCTGGGCGGTGAAAAACTGTGTTTGAATAAGCCTGCTTTCGTTTAAGCTGCATTCTCAAGTCTGGTGTATTGCGGGGTCAAAGGGTCAAGTGATTGTGGAAGGCATGATGCCAGTCAAGGATATCCAGCAGGTCGGAGCGATCCCGCTGATCCGCGATCACGAGGGGCAATTGTGCATCGTGCTGGTGACGACCCGCGGGTCGGGCCGCTGGACCATCCCCAAAGGCAATATCATGGCCAAGCTGGAGGATCACAAGGCCGCTGAACGCGAAGCCCGCGAAGAGGCCGGACTGGTCGGCAAAATCACCAAGAAACCGCTCGGCACCTATCAATTCTGGAAACGGCAGGACGCCCATTGGTCACTGGCCGAGGTGACGGTGTTTGTGCTCGATGTCGAAGGACAGCTCGACCAATTCAAGGAAAAAGGCCAGCGCGACATCAAGGCTTTCCAGCCCGAAGACGCTGTGGATGCCGTTTACGAGGCCGGACTTGGCGCGTTGATCCGCCAAGCCGTAGATTTTGCTGCCGTTGAAACGGGCGCACCGCCCCAAACTGATCCGGCCACCCAAGCCTAGCCTTTTACAGGCTCGGGAGCGGTTTCAACGGCTGGTTCATCCGCATTCAGCACCGGATCGAATATATCGGCCACCAGTTGATCGAGCCGGATATAATCTTTCGGGTACAGGAAATCCCTGATCTTTTTGGTCAGTTTCTTGTTGTCGGTGCCCTC
>CAIYZJ010000023.1 GCA_903930675.1 uncultured Hyphomicrobiales bacterium | reverse complement strand
TTTTCGGGGCGGTCGGAGAATTTGATGCGGACATCGTCAAAGCCGAAATCCTCGTAGATCGACAGGATCAGATCATTGACCTTCAGGCTTTCGGCCATGATCTGTTCGGGCGTCACGAAAATATGGGCGTCATCCTGCGTAAAAGCCCGCACCCGCATCAGCCCGTGCAGCGCACCCGAGGGCTCGTAGCGGTGGACGATGCCGAATTCGGCAATCTTGGTCGGCAAATCGCGGTAGCTTTTCAGCCCGTGCTTGAAAATCTGCACATGGCCGGGGCAGTTCATCGGCTTGAGGGCAAAAACCCGTTCGTCCTCGGTGGTGGTGATGAACATGTTCTCGCGATAGCTCTGCCAATGGCCCGAGGTTTCCCACAAAGCGCGGTCGAGCACCTGCGGCGTATTGACCTCGATATAACCGGCATCCTGCTGGCGGCGGCGCATATAGTTGATCAGGGTCTGGAACAGGGTCCAGCCCTTGGGGTGCCAGAAGATCGTGCCCGGACCTTCTTCCTGGAAGTGGAACAGGTCCATTTCGCGGCCCAGACGGCGGTGATCGCGCTTCTCGGCCTCTTCCAGCTGGTGCAGATACTGGTCGAGATCTTCTTTTTTCTGGAAGGCGGTGGCGTAAATGCGGGTCAGCATCCGGTTGTTGCTGTCGCCGCGCCAATAGGCCCCCGCCACTTTCATCAGCTTGAAGGCATCGCCTATTTTTCCGGTCGAGGTCATATGCGGACCACGGCACAGGTCGAACCAGTCACCCTGACGATAGATTTTGAGGTCGTGACCAGCCGGAATCGCATCGATCAGCTCGACCTTGAAGGCCTCGCCCTTCTCCGCAAAGACCCGCTTGGCCTCGTCACGCGTCCAGACTTCCTTGGTGAAAGGCTTGTCGCGCGCAATGATTTTGCGCATTTCGGCTTCAATCGCCGGAAAATCCTCGGGCGTGAACGGCTCGGCGCGGGCAAAATCGTAATAGAAGCCGTTTTCGATCACCGGACCGATGGTCACTTGTGTATCGGGCCACAGGTTCTGCACCGCTTCGGCCAGCACATGGGCGGCATCGTGGCGGATCAGCTCCAGCGCGCGCGGATCATCGCGGGAGACGAATTCGATTTTGGAGTCACGGGCAATCGGATCAGCCAGATCGCAGACCACGCCATCAAGGGTCATGGCCACGGTGCGCTTGGCCAGCGAGGGCGAAATCCCCTTGGCAATATCGAGACCCGTTATGCCGGCGGCAAATTCACGGACAGCCCCGTCGGGAAAGGTTAAATGAATCATCACAGTCCTCCTCGGCCCACTCCTGCCAACCACGCAGGTAAGCCTGACCGGGCACGGACATCAGCGAGGCGCGGCAGAGCCCGGTTCCACCGCGTCGCAAGTGCGAACAGGGCCCGGATTTGTTCCTGTCCAGAGCCCATAGCGCCACGGTCTAACCCACGAGGCCGTTCGGGGCAAGCTGTCGGGCACAAGATCGATCCCCTCGCCGCCATTCGGACGGCAACGGCAGATGCGCGCCAGACCGATCCAGCCGCCCGCCCACGCGCCATAACGGCCGATGGCCTGGCTGGTATAGTCCGAACAACTCGGCCAATAGCGGCAGTGCCGCCCGATCAACAGCGACAAACTCAGCTGATAGACCCGAATTAACCCTCTTAGAAACCGGCGGGGGAAAAGCACTAACCAATCCTTAATTAACGATTGCTTCACCATTCAACCTCGATTAAAATCCTGTTTATGATCTTTCGTATGACGACGGCCCCGCGCCGAAACGCAACAACGATCGCCTTGTTTTCCGGTTTGCTGCTGGCAACCGCAACAGGCACTGGTGCTCTCGCTCTGACTGCCAATGACACTATGTCATGGGCTGGCAAGGTGAAAGGGCTAACGCTTGCGCCTGTCTCTTTTCCCGGATCCGAAGCCTATAGCTTTGTCACCTCGCCGTCGATGACGCGGGTGTTTTCCGGTATGCCCTCACAATCATCCCCCGATATGGCCGGCCCTGCGGGGTCCAATCTGTCATTCGGTGTCACGCCTGCCCGTCAGGGCATGGGGCTGGAAACCGATCTGAACCTGACCCCGCTGTCGGGCGTCAACACGCCCAACATGGCCCCCAAGGCCGGCGTTGTCGCCGAATATTGGGCCCAGCCCGGCACCCTCAAATTGCGGGCCGAGGGCAGAATGGGCCTGCTCGGCTCCAGCGGTTTCGGTGGTGTTGTCGGGGCCGATTATGTGCATCGCCTGTCGGATGCGGTGGTGATTGCCGGTGGTCCGCGTCTGGCGATGACCGGCAATGATTACGCCAGCAATATCTACGGCATCACCCTGACCGATCCGATGAAGCTCAACCGCGCTTTGGCAGGCCGTCCGGATACGATGCGCTTTGTCGGGGCCGGTGCCAGCCTGAACCTGAATGGTTCGCCGTCAACCTCGGCCACCTTTTACGCGACGTTCGACCGCATGATGCTCAATTCGACCGACATCAACGCCAACAAGAACTTGCCTGCCCAGAACCAGTTCAGCTTCGGCGCGCAGTTCAATTACAATTTCGGCGGCAAATAAGAGCAGCGGGGCTTAGCCCGCTTTCTGCTCGATGATCCCGACGGCATCAACCACCGCATCAAATGTCAACAAGGTCGAAGCGTGGCGGGCTTTGTAGTCGCGCACGGGTTCGAGCACCTGCGCGTCATCCCAAGGGGCTGCGGGCGCAGGACCGTTGTCTTTCAGCATGGCGCGCACCGTATCACGCACCGCGCGCAACTCGTCGCCTGTCGCACCGATCACATGCCGCGCCATGATGGAGGACGAGGCTTGGCCCAAAGCGCAGGCCTTGACCTCATGGCCGAACCGCACCACGCGGCCGTCTTGCATATCCAGATCGACCGTGACGGTGGACCCGCACAGTTTGGAATGTCTGGTGACACTGGCTTGCGGATGCTCGAGCCGCCCGAGCAGCGGAATATCGGCAGCCAGTTCAAGAATTTTGCGGTTATAGATTTCATTCATCATGATGTTTCAGATATAATGCGTTACGGGGTGTTCGGCGAGGGGTGAAATCACCGGTTCGAACACTTTGGATGTTTTTGGCCAATTCAGGCGCTCAATCATGACCGTCTTTTTTTGATTGATCCTGTGGTCTAACTGCAAACTTGTCGCGTAACAGGTTCAGTTCGTCTCAAGCGAGGAGGCTCCACATGGACGCCGTGGTTAAGCCCTTTATCAAGTCTGCCAATGATCTGACACCAAAAGCCCCTGTCCTGCGCCCGTCGCGGGAAGAGGCAGAGGAAGCCGTGCGCACGCTGTTGCGCTGGGCGGGCGAGGACCCCGCCCGCGAAGGCCTGCTGGATACGCCCAAGCGCGTGACCAAGGCCTATGGCGAGTTTTTCGGCGGTTATAACGAAGATCCTGCCGAAATCCTCGACAAGGTCTTCGAGGAAGTCGCAGGCTATGACGATATGGTGCTGGTGAAGGATATCCACTTCGCCTCCCATTGCGAGCATCACATGGTGCCTTTTGTCGGCCGCGCGCACATCGCCTATTACCCGAGCGAAGGTGTGGTCGGTCTGTCCAAGCTGGCGCGTCTGGTGGATGTCTATGCCCGCCGCCTGCAAACGCAGGAAACCATGACCGCCCAGATCGTCGCAGCCCTTGATGACGCGCTGAAGCCGCGCGGTATCGCGGTTCTGCTGGAAGCCGAACACATGTGCATGTCGATGCGTGGCGTCATGAAACAAGGCTCCTCCACCATCACCAGCCAGTTCACCGGCGTGTTCCGCGATGATCCGGCCGAACAGGTGCGGTTCATGAGCATGTTGCGCGGGTTCTCGTCGCGCGGCTAAGCCCATCAAATCCTGTCGCTTGACGCCCAAAACATGCTAACTCCGTATGGACTGTGCTTCATACGGAGTTATTTATGTCGTCTCCTTCGGACAATCCCCCCCTCTCCGCTCCCGCGTTTTCGCTGGCGCCTACCAAGCACGAGATCGAGGAAGGCAGTGATCTCCTGCCCAAATTCGACCAGAACGGGCTTATGACCGCCGTGGCCGTGGATGCCGACAGCGGCGAGGTGCTGATGGTGGCTTTCATGAACGAGGAAGCCTTCGACAAAACCATCGCCACCGGCGAGGCATGGTACTGGTCACGCTCGCGCAACACGCTGTGGCACAAGGGCGATAGCTCGCACCAGATCCAGACGGTGATCGACATGCGGATTGATTGCGATCAGGACTGCGTGGTGCTGCGGGTCAAAGTGGGCGGCGACGGCGGCTGCTGCCATACCGGCCGCAAGAGCTGTTTTTACCGCTATGTCCGACACGACGGCGACGGCCCCGCACTGGTGATGGTCAAGAAACCTGAATAACACCCGCCTGCCTGATCCCCGCCTGCCTGATCCCCTGGGACCGCAGGATTTATTGAGAGGAGCCTGACGGCTGCTGAATGGTCGCAGGTTGCTGTTGTGCAGGAGCCGCAGGCTCGGGCTTTCTGGTCTTCTCGTCCGGCAGCAGGGCAACACGGGCGACATCCCAGCCCAATCGGCCGATTTCGCTGCGCGCTCTGGCCGAGATATCTCCCGTCACCACGAACAGCGGACGGCCCTTGGACCCGACATCCTTCACATTGGCCGAAATGGCCTGCGCCAATTTGGCATTGCGCTCGGTCCAATAGAATTCATCAATCGGATAGGCGGCAATCAGGCGGCCGTTTTTCAGCAGGGTCAGCACGGCATTTTCCACCAGCACAAAACTGTGGATCGGTGAAGGCGGCTTCCAGCTTGCCAGAATTTCGGCGCGCAACCGCTCGAAATAGGCCTCGTTGCGGTTTTCGGCCTTGATCGCATGATCGATGAACAGATCGCTGTCCCTGGCTTTGATGGTCTCCAGTGAAACCGCGATCACATAGATGTCGGATGGCGTATAGGCTGAATTGCTGAACAGCAGTTTGATCTGTTCGTCCTCGATCCCCACTGCTTTCATTTTGATCCGGGAATCGCGCAGAATTTGACCCGCGGTCTTGTTGCGCAGGGCGTCTTTCAAGGCAGCGGTGGTCGAAATCGAAGAGGCTGTCACGACGGCCATACGTGTGGTGGCCATGGCGGTTGATTGCATCATGGTCACGCCGGGGATAGCCGACATCGCACCCTTGACCGATAGACCACCAAAGCCCGCCGCCGAAGCCAATTGCTTCAGTCGATCTGCCAGCGGCTTGAAATCGGTATAAGGATCAACATCAAGATCGGAGGCCAATTCGCGCTTGGCTGAATCCACGCCGACAAGACCACCGACAAAACTGCCTCTATTGGGATCGTCATTTTCGCCGGATGCCTCGAGACTGTCGAAGAAATTACCGACCCCCTGAAACGAATTCTTGATCGTTTCAAGCGGACTGATCAGCAATTGACCGCCGAATTTGAAAGGCGAAATCGCTGCCGTGCCAAAAGCCTCGATAAAGCTGCCCGCTTGCGTGCGCTCGTTAAGAATATGGAGCACATCCAACTCGGCCAACCGGACTTTGAGCAAGCCGTCACCAATCACATCGAAATTGCCGTAGCTGGTTTCGAGATGATAGATGCGGCTGTAATTGTTGCGGTCGACCTCTTGCCGGATTTCATAATTGGCCCCTTGCGCCCGACTGCCCAGAATATCTTTGGCAGTCAGATTTTTAGGCGCTTCATAGGCTGCAACCACTCCCTTTGCAGGGCTTGCGGCATCACCGCCGGTTTTTTCGCTGACGCTCTCACCCGGTTTGACGGGCGGAGGGGCCTTGGCCGCTGGCGCGTCTGACTTGGGGCGGGTGATAGGTACCGGAATTTTGGCTGCCGAAGACGGGGGCGGCGCGACCTTGGCCGGCTTGTCGTTCTGAACCGGTGTGTCGGTCTTCGGTGCCGTGTCGGGAGCCGCTGGCGGGGGAGCAGCAGTGTCCGGTGCGGCTTCCACCGGCAGATTGCGCGTAATGGTGACCTGCGCCTGCAACGGACCAACAGCCATCACACACGAGGCCAATGCACAGACTACCAGTATACGGGCCGGGACACAGACCCTTCGGCTTTGACCGGTCATACCCCAATTCTGACAAAACCGAACCTGCATGATCAGAGCCTATTTCAGCCAAGCAAACCGGCGGCATCATAAATATCGGCAACGACTTTGACCGATTGCGGGAGATTTTTGATCGACACATTGATGTTACGGGCCGAGCAATCCCGCTTGATGGCGGAAATCATTGCCAGAGCACTGGAATCGGCTTCCGTCACCTTGGCGAAATCCAGCACCAGCATCTTCTCGGAAAAGGGTTTGGCTAAATCCTTGCACCAATCACCAACGGTATTCATCGTCAAAGGGCCACTTAAAGCCACATATTTCGTCACAATCACATCCGATTGGCCAACGTCAGGTCGATCAGAGTGCTTTGCTTCGCTCATTTGGCGTTTTTCTTCTTGAGGGCGGCAATGACGCCTGCCACGCCGTCGCTGCTGACAAGACCCGTGAACTCGTCACGATAGGCGGCCACCAGCGAGATTCCCTCGACCTGCACATCATAGACTTTCCAGCTGCCTGTCGCATTCGAAAGCGAATAATCAATACTGGACGGCGAGCCACGCCCCACCATCTGGGTGCGCACGGTGACATCACCGTCCGACCCGTTGGACCGGGTCGAGCGCACCACCACATCCAGATCGCGCAGATTGTTGATCGCGTTGGAATAGGTGCGGATCAACAGATGAGAAAATTCGGATGTAATCTGCCTTTGTTCCGCCTGACTGGCTTTCATCCAGTTGCGCCCCATCGCAATCTGCGAAATGCGTGTAAAATCGAAGCGCGGCACAAGATCCCGTTCGATAATCGCGGTCAATTTCGGATTCACTCCATTGCTGCCGGGCGGCAAGGAGCGCACAGATGCCGTCACCTCGCTGGCCATGCTCTTGACGAGATCTTCGGGGCCGGCGGCATAGGCAGGGGCCGCGGCACCGACAAACAATGAAAGCAAGAGGAAAGCAATGGTATTGCGCACAGTCAACATCCCTGATCTTCAAAAAAGGCTCGCGCCCGTCAATTGCCTTGCTTGGCCGCACTGATCAATGCGTCACGGCGTTGCAGGAACAAACTGCGTGTGAAACGGTATTTATCAAGGCTTGATGACGAAATTAAGTCTTCGGTTGAAGAATTGCTGCTGCGCACATGCACATATTCGGCACCGCTCAGGCTATAACCAGTGATCGGCTCCAGATAGGTGCGCGGATCGGATGCAATCCTCAATCCGCGGCCCACAGTGTCACGAACAGTAGAGACACCCAGAACGGGCAGAACAAGATAAGGGCCGGGGCCGACACCCCAAACACCCAGAGTCACGCCATAATCGCCCTTGCCCTTTGCCAGTCCCATATCGCTGGCGACATCGAACAGACCACCCAGACCGAGGGTGGTATTGATCAGCACACGCCCGAAATCATTGCCTGCGAGGTTGCCCTGCCCCTGCAAGCCATGGTTCACGCCGATGTAGACATCATCGAGATTGCCGATCACATTGCCTATCCCGCGCCGCAAAGGCTCGGGCAGCAGGTTCGTGTAGAGAAATTTTACGGGTGTTGTGATGACAGCATCGAACGCTTCGTTGAACATAAACACGCCGCGATTGAACGGCTCGAACGGATCGAGAATTTCCGGTTCCGGCTCGGCTTGGGTTACAGGGGCCGGTGCGGGTTTCTTGGCCGCCTGAACAGGGGCGCCCAGCAGGGCAAACGACACCAGCAAAGCCAATGGCAGATATTTTACACGCAGTCTCATTTGCTCGTTCCTGTCGTCTCGGACGCTTTATTAAACAAAAACTGGCTGATCAGCTTTTCCATGATCATAGCCGGCTGGGTTTTCGCAATTCGATCTCCCTGCCCTAGATACACGGAGTCGCCTCCGGCTTCCAGACTCACATATTGCTCGCCCAACAGACCGGATGTCAGGATAGAAGCGATTGTGTCTTTTGAGAACTTGTAGTTTTGATCAATCCGCAAAATAGCCTTGGCTTCATACGTTTGGCTGTCGAGTGTGATCGAATCGACACGCCCGACCGCCACACCGGAGCTTTTGACCGGCGCGCGCACCTTCAATCCGCCGATATTATCAAAACGGGCCTCGAGGCGATAACCTTCGCTGGTTTCCAGCCCCGTCAGATTGCCGACTTTCATGGCCAGAAACACCAGTGCCAGAAGGCCGGCCGCCACAAACAGGCCGACAGCGAGATCGAATTTCGACTTTTTCATCCGTTCAATCCCCGGAACATCCACACAGTCAGCACAAAATCCAGCATCAGAACCGCCAAAGACGAAGTGACCACCGTGCGGGTGGTCGCGCTGGAAACACCTTCGGCCGTGGGCGGGGCGTAATAGCCCTCGAACACGGCAATCAACCCGACAGCCACACCAAAAACAAGGCTTTTGATCAGACCGTTGACAATATCAAGCCGAAAATCGACACCCGCCTGCATTTGCGACCAGAACGAGCCGTCGTCAATCCCGATCAGTTTGACCCCGACCAGATAGGCGCCGAACACACCGGCCGCCGAGAACATGCAGGCCAGCAGGGGCATGGATACCACAGATGCCAGAAAACGCGGGGAAATAATGCGGGCAATCGGATTGACCGCCATCATATCCATCGCCGCGATCTGGTCGGTGGCCTGCATCAATCCGATTTCAGCGGTCACTGCCGATCCGGCGCGTCCGGCAAACAGCAAGGCTGTCACCACCGGACCCAGTTCGCGCACCAGCGACAGGGCCACCAGCACGCCGAGTGTTTCGGACGAGCCGAAGCGTTGCAGCACCTCATAGCCCTGTATCGCCAGCACCATGCCGACAAACATGCCCGATACGACGATGATCAGAATTGAGCGCACGCCGGAGAAATACAATTCACGCACCAGCAGACTGAACCGCCGCAAAGGCACGCCGATCACCATCATGATGGCCAGAAAGAACCGGCCTGCCAGACCAAGCCGCGCCAGCGCGCTCAACACGCTGCGGCCCAAACCTTCGATCATCTCGATCACACTGCTCACGGGGCGATCTCCCCTGCACTGGATTTGCCCAGCAACTGGTCCACCAGCGGCGGGGCCGGATAGTGGAACGGCACGGGGCCATCGGGCAGACCATCGGCAAATTGCCGCACAAAGGCATCGGATGTGGTACGAACGTCTTCGGGTGTCAAATCGCGGTAGACCTTGCCCTCGGCCAGCACAATCACCCGATCGGCAATCTTCAAACTCGCATCCAGATCATGCGTCACCACCAGCGATGTCAGCCCGAACGCGTCATTGAGCCGGCGGATCAACCGCCCGACAATGCCGGTGGAAATCGGATCAAGCCCGGTAAAGGGCTCGTCATAGAGCATCAGCATCGGATCGAGCGCGACAGCACGCGCCAGCGCAACGCGTCGCGCCATGCCGCCAGACAGTTGCGACGGCATCAAGCCCGCAGCCCCGCGCAGGCCCACCGCCTGCAATTTCAGCAGGACCAGATCGCGAATCACGGATTCGGGCAGATTGGTCTGCTCGCGATAGGGAAAGGCCACATTGTCGTAGACCGACAGATCGGTGAACAGGGCACCGAACTGGAACAGCATCCCGAAACGGGTGCGCAAGGCATAGAGCGCGGACCTGTCGAGCTTGGGCACATTCTGCCCGTCGACCATAATTTTACCCTTGTTCGGCAAAATCCGTCCGCCGATCAGCCCCAAAAGCGTGGTTTTTCCACTGCCGGACCCGCCCATCACCGCCAGAACCTCGCCTTTGCGCACGTTCAGAGACAGGCCGCGCAAAATCGGCCTCTCGTCATAGGCAAAATGCACATCCTTGATCTCGATCAGAGCATCAGGGTGCGTTTGGGCTGGCTTCACATCTGGCATCACATGGTCCACGCGGGCAGCGGGGCATCACACCCTACGGCCCGTATATGGCGCAATTAAGAACAGACAAGCAACCGTTTTGTCTCAAAAAATGCAGTTTTCTTGCCTGTTTGCTCTGCATGATCAGGCAGTCGCAATGTAATTCCGCAAGGCTCTGGATTCCGCCTCGATTTCGGCGACCCGATACTTGACCACATCACCGATGGACACCAATCCCGCCAGACGTCCATCGACCACCACGGGAAGATGGCGAAACCGCCCGATGGTCATTTCATCCATCAATTCGGGGATCGATGTGTGCGGGCCACAGGTGATCACATGCGCCGTCATGAAATCACTGACTTGGCGGTTCAGACTGGCGGGATCGGCGGCAACCGCGCGGACAATATCCCGTTCGGAGAGAATACCCCTTACCTGCCTGTCGGGTGAGGTTACAACCAATGCACCGATGCGCTTTTCAGCCAGCAATCTGGCCGCATCGTGCAAACTGCTTTCAGGAGAAACCGTCAGGACATCGCGTCCCTTGGTGGCGAGAATACGCTCAACACTCATGGCATAACCTCCTGTTTTTAT
Organism: uncultured Hyphomicrobiales bacterium; assembly: GCA_903930675.1. Classification (GTDB taxonomy): domain Bacteria; phylum Pseudomonadota; class Alphaproteobacteria; order Rhizobiales; family Beijerinckiaceae; genus CAIYZJ01. The sequence continues at coordinate 6,085 of CAIYZJ010000023.1, read as the reverse complement.
TTTTAAATGATCGTTCTTATGTGAATATCCATTTTGTAAGCAAAACACGTGACGACCTGTCACAAGTCAAAGTGTGCGCCAAGACGGTTGATCCCGCAACTCCCCTTTTGGACAGTCCCGCAACGTTGCCGGAAAAGGGATGGTCGGTGGCTTACCGGCTGCGCCCGACCGGATCGAGCAGCGGAAACAGCGCCAAACCGACAATAAAACCACCGATATGGGCCTCCCATGCGATATGGTCACTGCCTCCGGGTACCGGATTGAACAGGCCTGTGAGCAGATTAATCGCCAGCCAGGTTCCCAAAAACCACATCACGCGCTGGTCGCGAAAGGCTTCGCGCAGGCTCAAAGCGGGCGGTTGATGCGCGCTTGGTCTGCCGAAGGACAGTCCGGACAAGCCGCCTCCAGGCTGGAACATGAACAAAGCGGCCGCCGCCATACAGCCTGCAATCCCCGCCGAGGCTCCGACCAGAGGCGAAACATCATACCAGTTCAGCGCAAAATGGGTCAGTCCGCCGCCGATGGCGCACAGGCCGAACAGCAGCAGGAAACGCTCGGCCCCGATCCGCCGCGCCAGAGGCGAGCCGAAAGCGGCCAGCCACACGCCATTCAAAAACAGATGCAGGCCACTGCCGTGCAGCAAGGCATAGGACAGCAGCGTCCACGGCCGCATCGTGTCTTCCTCGGTCAGAAACTGGATGATCACCGCATCTTCCGCGCTCAGTTTCTGGCCCGAAGCGGTTTGCAGGGCTGCAAGCGGATCAAGCCCGAGGCCTGCGGCAAAGCGGGCGGGAATAAACGACCAATCCAGCAACAGGAACGAACCCATTTCTTCCGGCAGCAGCACCATCACAAAAAAGATCGCGCCCATCAGCAGCAGCAGGGCCGTAATGACAGGCGGCAGATTAAATACGGGTTCGCGCTGGGAAGACATCGGTTGAACCTTTGTGGGATAAACGGAATTAACGCGGTCAGATCAGCGATTTCGAGCAACCACCTCCCACCTTCTCTCACTTAAACCCTCGATTGTCACCACACAGGCTACACATCATCATCACAGCGCGCCACCGCCTCGCGGCCATTAACCTTGATCTCAGGCTTTGCTTGCCTGCCCCCCTTCATGACCGTTAACGTTTTGTTAACACATTCATCGGGCGGCAATGATGCAGCGTTTGGCAAATCTCGGTTTCAAACTTGTACTGGGCTTGGCCCTTGTCACCCTTTCGGGTGGGCAGACCCATGCGCGCAACAGCAAGCATCCGGCCGCTTTGCCGGCGCTGAATATCAACAATTTCTCGCAAACCGGTACCATCGCCAAACCACCGATCGGCTGGACGCAATTATGCTCGACCAAAGCGGATGATTGCGAAAATCCCGCTGAAATACAGACAATCGCCCACGAACCACAGATCATCCCGCTGACCCGCGAGAACTGGGCCACGCTCAACCGCATCAATACGCTGGTCAATGCCACCATCGAACAAGTGTCCGATCTCGATCATTACGGCGTGCTGGAATGGTGGGCCTATCCGGAGGACGGCAAGGGCGATTGCGAGGATTTGCAATTGCTCAAGCGCAAATTGCTGGTGGATGCCGGCATGCCGCGCCAGACCCTGCTGATGACCGTGGTGCGCGATGCGCATGGCGAAGGCCATGCCGTTCTGATGGTGCGCACCGATCGCGGCGATATGATCCTTGACAGCCGCACCAGCACCATCAAGCCCTGGCAAAAGACCAGCTATAAATTCATCAAGCGGCAATCCCAGAACAGCCAGAATATCTGGGTCTATTTCGGCGACGGCACAGACAGCCTGACCACCGCATCTCCGGCCCGCTGATCCGTCCGCAAGGCGGACGCAGAAAAGCTCAAAGCGCCTTCAGGCCTTTGGCAAAGCGCTTGTAATTCTTGATGTAGCTTTCGGACGTGGCCCGCACGCGCTTGGCGGCGTCCTCGTCCAGCGTGCGGATGACGCGGGCGGGCGAACCGACAATCAGTGAATAATCGGGAAATTCCTTGCCCTCCCCGACAAAGGCATGGGCACCGACCAGCGAATAGCGGCCGATTTTGGCCCCGTTCAGAATAGTCGCCCCCATGCCGACCAGCGAGCCTTCGCCGATCGTGCAGCCGTGCAGAATGGCGGCATGGCCGACCGTGGCAAAGGGACCGATGCTCATCGGAAAGCCCATATCGGTATGCAGCATGCTGCCATCCTGGATATTGGTGCCTTCCAACAGGTCGATCAACTCGTTGTCGCCGCGCAGCACGGCTCCGAACCAGATGGAGCAATCCACCCCCACACGGACGCTGCCGATCACTTTGGCATCGGGTGCGATCCAGTAACGGTCATCGGCGGGCAGTTCGGGGATGCGGTCTTCGAGTTGATACAGTGCCATCACGGGCCCCTTTGAACAGATCAATCGTCGTGATTATCTTCCAGATCGATATCGAGAATCGACTGGACAAACGCATAGGAGCGGTCTCCGTCTTCGATATCAAGCGAGATGATGCCGACAAATTCTTCTCCCACAAACACTTCGGCCGAATCTTTCAGCTTGGGGCGCGCGGTCACGCGAATGGCCGCATTGCCATAAAGACGACGCAGATAATCCTGCAGTTTCTGAATTTCGACCTTATCCATCACTTTGATCCTGTTTGAGTCAGTCAATTCTAGGAGACCACGATTGCCATGCCGCGCGGCAGGCTGCAAGCCGTGTTTGCCACGATCATGTCTTCACAAACCGGTTTTCATCGCCAAGCCGCTGAAGGCAATAGACTTATTGGTCCGAGATATTCTTGTCGGCCAAAATCTGGTCCATGGTGCGGGCCGGCTCCGCACAACCCGCCTCGCCCACCACTCTGGCAGGCACACCGGCCACCGTGGTGTTGCGCGGCACATCATGCAGCACCACAGATCCGGCAGCCACGCGCGCGCATTGGCCGATATCGATATTGCCGAGGATTTTCGCGCCCGCGCCGATCAGCACCCCGCGCCGGATTTTCGGGTGGCGGTCGCCGCCCTCCTTGCCGGTCCCGCCCAAAGTCACATCCTGCAGCATCGAGACATCATCCTCGATCACCGCCGTCGAGCCGACCACGAGGCCGGTGGCATGGTCGAGAAACACTCCCTTGCCGATACGGGCCGCAGGATGGATATCGGTCTGGAACACTTCCGACGAGCGGCTTTGCAGATAGAGCGCGAAGTCGTGCCGTCCCGCCTGCCACAAAGTATGGGCGAAGCGGTGCGTCTGCAGGGCGTGATAGCCCTTGAAATAAAGCAAGGGCTCCAACAGGCGCGTGCAGGCCGGATCGCGGTCGGCCACAGCCAGACAATCGGCCACCATGGCCTCGGTCAACAAAGGATCATGGCTGACCAATTCAGCCAGAGTGCCCATCAACACCGCATAAGGCACCGCAGGATGCGCCAACCGCGAGGACAAACGGCCGATAACGGCGGTGGCAAAGCCGTCATGATCGAGCACAGCAGATTGCATCAGACCCGCCAGAGCAGGCTCGTGTTTGGCCGCCGTCTGCGCGTCGAGCCGGATACGGGTCCAGAGAGGATCAAAACGGGTGACGGATTCGGCCCCTGATTGTGCGGGGTGGGACACATGCGGCTTGGTCATGATTTACCTTCCGTTTCAACGGCTTTGTGTATCAAGTTACGCCCGGAAACTGATGGCTCATCCCTCGAAAGCGCAATTTACCATCAAATGCGCTGCGAAAGAAACGCCAAAACCGCCTCTTTATGGCTGCGGTCCCCCACGGCCAGATTGTGGTCGCGCCCTTCGATATCGAACACCTGCGCCCCTGGGATCAGTGCCCCCAACGGATGCGGATCGCCCGCCACCGGATCATTGGTACCCACCGAAATCAGCACCGGAACCCTGATCTGCCCCGCCTCCTGCGCGCTCAACACCTGCCGCGAACCACGGATGCAGGCTGCCAGGGCCTTCAAATCGCTGCCGGTCTGTTCGGCAAACACACGGAACATCCGCTGCATCGGATCGGTCAACCCGTCGGCCGAGGGCGCTTCCATCGCATCGGCAATGCCCAGAGGCAGGCCGACCCCTTCGACCAGATGGATGCCCAAGCCGCCCAGCAAGGCCGAACGGACACGGTTTGGATGATAGAGCGCGACATGCGCGGTAATGCGTGCGCCCATCGAATAGCCCATGATATCGGCCTTGGGCAGCCCCAGATAATCGAGCAGATGCACGACATCCTGCGCCATGATCTGCGCATGATAGGCATCGGGATCATACAGTTTCTCGCTCTGCCCGTGCCCGCGATTGTCGAGCGCGATGACGCGATAGCCCGCCCGATTGAGCACCTTGACCCATTGGGTATTGACCCAGTTGACCGCATGGTTGGAGGCAAAGCCATGCACAAGCACCACCGCGCCCAATTCGCCGGATTCCGGTGGAGTATCGATAAAGGCAAGGCGCACGGAACCGGATTGGAAGAACTGCATGGGAAATCTCGCTTGATGATGGCTTTCTTGTTGCCGTTAGAGCATAAATACAGGACCAAAGACAATCACACCGTGATCATTTACCCGCTGGTTCGGGCAGATGGTACTCGTGTCAGATGTTTGAGACCCGCTGACACGTTGATTTGTATGTTTTTGCAAGGACGGGCCTTGCCTTTTGCGTCAAACGATCCTAAAAGGTGCGTTCGAGCGGCTCCGGCTGGGGGCTTAACGGAAGACCGGAATGATCCATTCCGGCAGAACCATGGTGGTTCGCCTTCCGGTGTCTCCGCCTTCGGACAACCTCCCGTTCGGGCCTTTGGCGAGGCTCGAAGGGCTATGCGTCGGGGTCGTATAACGGTGAAAGGCCAAATGAATGCCTCTTTATGAGCATATCTATATTGCGCGTCAGGATGTGACCGCACAGCAGGTAGAAACCCTGACCGAGACCCTCAAAGGGATCATCGAGCAGAATGGCGGCAAAGTGTCGAAGGTCGAGCATTGGGGCCTGAAGGCTCTTGCTTACCGGATCCGCAAGAACCGCAAAGCCCATTTCACACTGATGAACCTCGATGCTCCGGCTGCTGCCGTGGCTGAAATGGAACGCCAGATGCGCATCAACGAAGACATCATCCGCTTCATGACCATCCGTGTCGAAGAGCTGGAAGAAGGTCAGTCCGTGATGCTGCAGAAGCGTGACCGCGATGACCGCGAAGATCGCGGCTTCGGTGGCGACCGTGGCTTCGGTGGTGGCGGCGGCGGCGGTGGTCGCTTTGGTGGCGGTGGCGGCGGTGGTCGCTTCGGTGGCGGTGCAGGCCGCACTGACCGCGCTCCTCGCCCCCTTTCCGATGAATCTTCAGTTGATGAGGCTCACTGATGACCACTGCAGCTCCACGTCGTCCCTTCTTCCGTCGTCGCAAGTCCTGCCCGTTCACGGGTCCGAATGCGCCGAAGATTGATTACAAGGATACACGTTTGCTCTCGCGCTACATTTCCGAGCGCGGCAAGATCGTGCCATCCCGCATCACGGCCGTCTCGGCCAAGAAGCAGCGCGAACTGGCCCAGGCCATCAAGCGCGCCCGCTTCCTCGGTCTGCTGCCTTACGTGATCGCATAAGATTATAACGCTTCCGGTCAAGGCGGCCCTGTGCTGCCTTGACCTTTCTGGTTCCTGCCTTGTGGCGGGATTTGGGTCACCCGTCATCGCATGATGCCTGACGGGATTGGTTGGGGAGCCTTCTCCCCTAACCGCAGGGTGCGGGACAGCTCGACGATGAACGGCATACTCCCCATAGGACTGGCCTCGGGCCTTGCAGCGGCTTTGCTGTTTCTGGTTGTCAGAACCGGAAGCATGTTTGCGCTCGTCCTCGATATTCTCGCCCCCCTTCCTATCCTGATCGCCGCTCTGGGCTGGGGCCCGCGCGCAGCCTTGATCGGCACGGCCGTGGGCACTTTGACGATCTCGGCGATTGTTGCGGGACTGGCCGGTCTGGTGTTCGGGCTTGGTATCGGTCTTCCGGCCTGGTTGATGGGCATCTTGCTGCTCTCCCACCGCAAGCAAGACGGTTTTATCCTGTTTCTTCCCGTCGGCATCTCGCTGCTGGCTGTTTGCCTGAT
>CAIYZJ010000022.1 GCA_903930675.1 uncultured Hyphomicrobiales bacterium | reverse complement strand
CGCCGATCAGGCCGGCGGCATTAGCGATAAAGCCGGCCGCCAGCGCCCCGGCGGCAAAGACCCAGCCAAAGGCCCAAGCCTTGAGTGGCAGAGGCGTCAGCGCGACGGCCAAAAGCCCGACAATCAGCCAGACGCCCAGCAGGGCGAGGACCGCCTTGTTGGGAATCTTCATGAATTTCATGTCACTCCATGAAACCCAGATCCCGATCGCCAGCGCGAAAGGCAGCAGCAACAGCACGGTTGTATCAGCCAAGATCAGCCCTCGAGTGCGGCGAGGCTGCGCGAGGCTGCCTCGAAAAACTGCGGATGGGTATCGATGGCTTCGCGCAAGAGGCGCTTGCCGGTCGAGGTGTCGCCCTTTTTGATCGCGGCCAGCGCCATGGTGTACAAAAGCTCGGCCCGCTCGGTCTGGGTCATGTCCACAACGGGCAATTCGTATTTGCCTTGCGTCGCGCGGGCCAGAACCAGATTGTTTTTGGCGGTGAACATCGAGCCGTCATAGGTCAGCGCCTCGATAAACAGTTTTTCGGCGCCCTTTGCATCGCCGCGCGTCAACTTGGAGAACCCCCAATTGTTCAGCACGCCGGCCGGTCTGGTGGTCAGCCCGATCGCAACTTCGTAAAAACTGTCAGACTTTGCCCAATCCTTGTTGCTGTCAGCCACCATCGCTTCGAGTCGGTAGCGCTCAAAGGTTTCAAATGTGGGCGGGATCTGGTTCAACTCGGCCGCAGCGGCGGTCCAATCGCTGTTGCGGATCAGCGCATCCGCGAGCGCAACGCGGTCCGCGTTGGTGCCCTCGGGCGAGGCGAGCACTTGGCGCCAGACCGAAACCGCTTCGGTGGTCTTGCCGGCGCGGACCAAAGATTTGGCCAAACCACGTTTAAGATCAATGCGGTCGGGATTCTGCGCCGAAGCGCCGGCGAAATAGGCAACCCCCTCTTCGGGATCACCGACGGTCAGCATCAGATCGTTCAGATTGCTTTCGTCGATGACATTGACGTCGTCCAGGGCTTCTTGCACCTGCGCGTCATTGCCGCCGCAGGCCGACAAAAAGCCAAAACCCAAAAGAGCTGTCGTCCATAAAAGCGATTGGCGCATGGTGCCGGTCCTGCCTGTTTGACCGGTTACTGCTAAAGCTCGGTCAACAGAACGCTTTCGCCTTCCACTTGCCGCAACAATTCAAGCACCGGTTCTTCTTGCTCAGGATCACCATACACCGGCGCTTCGAGGCGCGCGATAGCCAGCTGCAGATTCTCGCGGATGGAGTCCGATTGGCCACTGTTCAACACGAAAGCCTGCTGAAAAACAAGCATTGCCTCGCCGTATTTGCCCTGCTCCATCAACACCACGCCCAGATTGTTGAGGGCAGGCACAAAGGTCGGCTCCAACTCCAAGGCGCGGCGCAGGATCTGTTCGGCTTGCCCCAGACGTCCTAGCTTCAGATTGGCCGAGCCGATGGCCGACAGCACATCCGCGTTAATTCCCTGTTCAGAGGCCGCGCGCAGATAGGCCTTCAGCGCCAGTTCATATTCCCCCGCTTCCAGCAGCCGGTGGCCGACCATCAGCCCATCTTCGGCACGGCGCGACCCATCCGCGGCGGGAGGGGCGTTTTGCGGGTTGGACAGGCCCCCAACGCCAAATCCGCCCGTGGTTTCACAGGCGGACAAAAGGCCAAGACAAAGGCAAAGACCAAAGGCTGTTAATCGCACAGAGCGCTTAGCTCCCCTGACCCAATTGTTGAACAACCCCGTGAATCGATGGTCCGATCAGGATGATCAGCAACGGCGGCAGGGTGAACAGCATTGTGCCCAAGGTCAGCTTCGTGGGCAAGGTATTTGCCTTTTCTTCGGCGCGCATCACACGTTTATCGCGCATTTCTGCCGAATAGACCCGCAAGGCATCGGCAATCGAGGTACCATAGGTGGCCGATTGCACCAAAGTTGTCACGAAAGAGGACACATCCGAAATCCCGACACGTTCGGACATGTCTTTTAGAACCTGAGCACGTTCCTTGCCGGCCTTGACCTCG